>JBPOIS010000201.1:0-22381 GCA_052034295.1 Pseudomonadota bacterium | reverse complement strand
GCTGGCAGGAGGTGTTTGAGCTGGAGCAGTCCATCGCCAGCTGGAAAATCCGCCAGCCGGATTTTGCGGAAGGGGTACGCGCCCGGCTGGTGGACAAAGACCTGCAGCCGCGCTGGCAGTGCACAGAGGTCACCAGTCTGGCTGCTGCGCTCGGCTCGGTGCCACAGGCCAGCAATGCCCGCTGGCAGGCGGTTCTGCGCCGTCATGGATTCAACCCGGCCTGAGGCCGGGCGATCCCCGGTGGGCGCACTGTTCACAATGTCAAAATAGCCTAAGCAAGAATGAATACAAACCCCTCAGCTGAAGACTGGATGCAGCTCGCACTGGCACAGGCCAAACAGGGCCAGCAACAGGGCGAAGTACCGGTGGGGGCCGTGCTGGTTCATGAGGGGCAGGTGATCGGGGCCGGGTACAACCAGCCCATCAGTGCCCACGACCCCAGCGCCCATGCCGAAATCGTCGCCCTGCGGCAGGCCTGCCAGCAGCTGAACAACTACCGATTGCCGCCAGGTACCACCCTGTATGTGACGCTGGAACCGTGCACCATGTGTGTGGGTGCACTGATCCATGCCCGGGTCGATCAGGTGATTTTTGCGGCGTACGAGCCGCGCGCGGGCTCACTGGTCAGTGCCCGTCAGCTACTGGATGGCCAGCAGTTCTACAATCATTTTTTCCGCTTCGGGGGCGGGGTGCTGGAAGCGCAGAGCAGGGCATTGCTGCAGCAGTTTTTCCGGCAGCGCCGCCAGCAGCAAAAATAAACACAGGCCATGCCGCAGGGACAGGCCACCATGCTATGATCCGTGACTGTTTTTTTTGCCACTGTGACGTACCCGCGATGCCCCAGATTCTGATCAGCCAGTATTTTGATGCACCGATTGAGCAGGTTTTTGCCCGGTTTGACACCCATGCCAAGCTGAATCAGCTGTTTGCCCCGCTGCAGGTCGAGCGGGTACAGACCGCCACCGAAGGCAGCCACCCGGATGGTGTCGGCTCCGTGCGCCACATGGGCGTGGGTCCGTTCAAGCCGGTTGCAGAGCAGATCACCGCCTTTGAGCCCAACCGGCGCATTGAATACAAGCTCATCAATAACCCACTGATCCGCCATCACCGTGGCGAGATGCGTTTCACCCCCAAGGATGCCGGAACCCTGGTGAGCTACACCATTGAGCTGGAAGGCCGGATTCCCTTCAGTGCTTCTGTGATGCTGGCCGTCCTGAAAAAGGCCCTGACCGACGGACTGGCCCGGATGGCCCGCCGCGCATGATCCCCGTGATTACCCTGGATGGCCCCAGCGGTTCCGGCAAAGGCACCATTGCGGCCCGGCTGGCCAGCCAGTATGGCTATCACCTGCTGGATTCCGGTGCCCTGTATCGTTTGCTGGGCCTGTATGCCGGCAGCCGCGGCTGGCTGGATCAGCCGTGCGAGTCCCAGCTGGCGGAGGCCGCGCGCCAACTGGACATCCAGTTCCGCACCGACGATCAGCAGCAGCTGCACATCTGGCTGGAAGGGCAGGAGGTCACCGACGACATCCGCACCGAACAGGTGGGGGCGTGGGCCTCAATGGTTGCCGCGTTTCCGGCCGTGCGGGACAGCCTGATGGCCTGGCAGCGGGATTGTGCCCAGTCACCGGGTCTGGTGGCCGACGGTCGCGACATGGGCACGGTGGTGTTTCCGGATGCGCCGGTGAAAATCTACCTCACCGCCAGTGCCGAAGCCCGCGCCATGCGCCGCTTCCTGCAGTTGAAAGGCATGGGCATCGATGTTAATCTTGACGACATTTTGGCCGACCTGCAGGCCCGGGATCACCGCGACATGTCCAGGGCAGTCGCGCCACTCCGGCCTGCAGAAGACGCCCTGCTGATCGACAGCTCCACAATGGACATTGCCACGGTGCTCGACACCATCCGGCAATACATCGTCCAGAAGCTGCCGGCTTTAGCCTGATTTTTTGACAGTGGTGGTGGTCGATCGGCCAGGATTTCCAGATCGCACCCCGCCACTTAACCCCCTCCCGTATGGCCTGGCCGGATACGGTTTTGTGTAGAGCCTAACATGATGGAATCTTTTGCCGCCCTTTTTGAAGAAAGCCTGCAGGGCAAGGGACTGGATGTCGAGAAGGGTGCAGTGATTTCGGGAACTGTGGTCAACATCGACAGTGACTGGGTTACCGTGGACACCGGCCTGAAATCCGAAGGCGTGGTGGCCCGCAGCGAATTTCTGAACGACCAGCGCGAGCTGGAAGTGGCTATCGGCGACCAGGTTGACGTGGTGGTCGAAGCCCTCGACAACGGCATGGGCCAGACCCTGCTGTCGCGTGAAAAAGCCAAGCGCGCGGAGACCTGGACCAAGCTGGAAAAGATTTTCGAAAATCAGGAAATCGTCACCGGCGTCATCTCCGGCAAGGTCAAGGGCGGCTTCACGGTCGATATCGGCCCGGTCCGTGCGTTCCTGCCGGGCTCGCTGGTTGACACCCGTCCGATCCGCGACACCACCCACCTGGAAGGCCAGGACCTGGAATTCAAGGTCATCAAACTGGACGCCAAGCGCAACAACGTGGTGGTCAGCCGCCGCGCCGTGATGGAAGCCTCCAGCTCTGCCGAGCGTGAAGAGCTGCTGTCCAAGCTGGAAGAAGGCCAGATCGTTCCGGGCACCATCAAGAACCTGACCGACTACGGCGCGTTCGTGGATCTGGGCGGTATCGATGGCCTGCTGCACATCACCGACATGGCCTGGAAGCGCATCAAGCACCCGTCCGAAGTCGTGGAAGTGGGTCAGGATGTCACCGTCAAGGTGCTGAAGTTCGACCGCGAGCGCAACCGCGTCAGCCTGGGCCTGAAGCAGCTGGGTGAAGATCCCTGGATGGCCATCATGAGCCGCTATCCGAAAGGCTCCATCGTCAAGGCCCGCGTCACCAACCTGACCGACTACGGCTGCTTTGCCGAAATCGCTGAAGGCGTCGAGGGTCTGGTGCACGTCTCCGAAATGGACCACACCAACAAAAACATTCACCCATCCAAAGTCGTACAGATCGGCGATGAAGTGAATGTCATGGTTCTGGATGTGGATGAAGAGCGTCGCCGCATCAGCCTGGGCATCAAGCAAACCCGCGCCAACCCGTGGGAAGAGTTTGCCAAGAGCCACGAAAAAGGTGATCGCGTTCAGGGCACCATCAAGTCCATCACCGACTTCGGCATCTTCATTGGCCTGCCGGGCGGCATTGATGGTCTGGTTTACCTGTCCGACATTTCCTGGAACGAGCAGGGCGAAGAAGCCATCCGCCGTTACAAGAAAGGCGACACCGTGGATGCTGTGGTCCTGTCGGTTGATGCCGAACAGAACCGTATCAGCCTGGGCATCAAACAGCTGAACAGCGACCCGTTCAATGACTACCTGTCCGCCAACGAGCGCGGTGCACTGGTCAAGGGCGTGGTCACAGCAGTGGATGCCCGTGGCGCCACCGTCAAGCTGGCGGATGACGTTGAAGCCACCCTGAAAGCTTCGGAAATCAACCGTGACCGCGTCGAAGATGCCACCAAGTATCTGTCGGTCGGTCAGGAAATCGAAGCCAAAATCATCAATGTGGATCGCAAGTCGCGCACCCTGAACCTGTCCATCAAGGCCAAGGATGAAGCGGATGAGCGTGAGGCCATGAACAACCTGCGCAACAACAGCGCGCAGCAGAGCAGCGGCCCGAAAACCATTGGTGACCTGATCAAGGCACAGCTGAAGTAATTCTGGTCTGATCACAGTCTGGAATGTAACTTTGGAAAAGGGCAGGTCAGGGATCTGCCCTTTTTTTGACCTGGAGAAACATCATGGAGCAAAGCCTCAACAAGTCTGACCTGGTCACCCGCATGGCCAGCCGTCAGCACCAGTTCGGCGAAGTTCAGATCGAAGAATGCGTCAAAACCATGCTGGACCAGATGGTGGCCACACTTGCCGTGGGCAAGCGCATCGAAATCCGTGGTTTTGGCAGCTTTGCGCTGCACCATCGCCAGCCGCGTCTGGGCCGTAACCCCAAGACCGGGGAATCGGTGTATGTGACCGCCAAGGCCGTACCCCATTTCAAACCCGGCAAAGCCCTGCGTGATGCAGTCAATGACTCGATTGCCTGAGCCTGAGGCACTGGCGGGACTCCGCTGAAGGAGACGCAAAAAATGCGCTTTGTTTTGTTGATTGTATTGCTGGTGGTGCTGGGCTATTCATTGGCACTGGTCATCATGAACCAGGAAGTGGCCCAGGTCAATCTGATTTTCACCCAGATTCCCGCCATGAACCTGGGTGTATTGCTGATCATTTCCCTGGTGCTGGGCATTGCCCTGGGCCTGCTGCTGGGGTTACAGCTGTTCCGGGTGTTTCAGATGCGCTGGGAAATTTCCCGGCTCAACAAAGAGCTGGAACAGGCCCGCGCCCGGCACATTCAGGCGGCGACTGCCGCCGCTGCCGCCGCCGCCCAGAAACCCGTGCCGCTGGTGGCGCAGCCACAGAAGGGCGAGCCACTGGATCAAGACCACACCCCTTGAACCCCTGAGACAGGAAATTTCGTTTTGTCCATTATTGTTGCTCTGGATGTGGCCAGCGAGACGGCCGCTCTGTCTTTGCTGGATCAACTGGATCCCGCGCTGTGCCGGGTGAAGATCGGCAAGGAATTGTTCACCCATTTTGGCCCACAGATGGTGCGGCTGGTGCAGGGGCGCGGCTTTGAGGTGTTTCTGGACCTGAAATTCCATGACATCCCCAACACCACCGCACAGGCGGTGCTGGCGGCGGCAGATCTGGGGGTCTGGATGGTGAATGTACATGCCAGTGGCGGACGGCAGATGCTGACCACCACCGCAACGCGCCTGCGCGAGTCCGGCTACGACACCCAGTTGATTGCGGTCACGGTGTTGACCTCCATGACCGAAACCGACCTGCAGGAGGTGGGGGTGGGGCAGTCCACCGCCCAGCAGGTGCTGGGTCTGGCCCGGCTGACTCAGGACTGTGGTCTGCATGGTGTGGTGTGTTCGGCCCAGGAAGCACCGCTGCTGCGCGCCATGCTGGGCGCTGGGTTTGTGCTGGTGACGCCGGGCATCCGGCCTGCCGACGCCGCGCAGGATGACCAGCACCGCATCGTCACCCCGGTGGACGCGATGCGCAATGGTGCCACGCATCTGGTGATTGGCCGACCGATCACCAAGGCCGATTCACCGCTGCAGCAGCTGCAGGGTATCCGTCAGCAGCTGGCGGCTGCCGGGTTCTGACGCAGCCCGCCACAGGAGTGCATCCCATGCAGCACTGGCTGATTGAACAAACGGCGCAGATTGCTGCCAGTCCGGCGCTGCTGTTTGAGCTGCTCGGTGATGTGGGCGGCTGGCGCATGTGGAACCGACAGGTGCATTTTGCCGAACTGGAACATCAGCCCAGTCCGGGGGTGACCGGATTGCTGTATCTACAGCGGTGGCCCTCGGTGCGCTGGCGACTGGAAATCAGCCAGTGGCATCCACCGCAGGCGCTTGGATGCCAGTTGCGCCTGCCGGGGTTGCGGCTACAGGTGCTGATGCGGGTGCAGCCGGGGGATACGCCGCAGCACAGCCAATTGCAGATCCAGGTCATGCCGCTGAGTCATCTGGCCCAGCTCGGCTGGCGCTGGTGGCAGCCGAGCTGGCAGGCGTTCATGGCGGGGGCGCTGGAGGGCATTGCCTTTGCGGCGGAACAGGCACAGCAACACCAACGCCAGCCGCTGGGCTAACCGGTCAGACGCAGATTTTTACCACATCAGGTCATCGGGAATGACAAAGGCCGCATAGGGATCATCCTCGGCCACGGCGCTGGTCTGGGCAGCAGGCTGATTGCGCACCACGATCACCTGGGGTCGTTTTTCAGCGATTTTTTCCGCCAGTGGCCGGGGCAACAGCACGTAGCGGCCCTCCTGCCGGGCCACACAGACGTGTCCGGCGACGATTTTTTCAAACAGCGCCGGTTTGACGTGGATTTTTTTGACCTTGCCCTGATCAATGAACTGATAGGCCTGATCGCCCTGGGTGTCCTGCAATCTGTGCTGGTCGAGCATTTGCCGGACGGCGGCATCAATGGCTTTTTCTTCGCGTTCGGCTTTTTGCTGGGCGGCCAGCTGGCGATCGCGTTCCAGCTTCTGCGCCTGATCGGCGGCAATCTTGGCCGCCAGCGCCTGTTGTTCCTGCTGCGCGGTGCCGGTGTTGTGTTCGTGCTGGTGCTGGCGGTTGGTCTTGGCCAGCTTTTGCTGGTTGGTCAGACCAGCCTTGAGCAGCTGGGCCTGCAGGGCATTTTTGGGTGCAGCGGGTTTGGCCATGGCCAGCCTCCAGTCAAACGGGACAACATCAGCAAACCGTGAATTGTGCCGAATTGGCATGGTGTCCGGCAAGAACCCCGGTGCCGCTGGAGCGGATTTTTCCACACCAGCACGGCCAAGCTAATAGGCTCAGGCAATGTGGCAGTTTTGGGCTGATTCAGGTCCCGCCAGGGCACCACAAAAATACGCAGTCTCTAATGTCGCATAATGTATATTATGTTAAATAATGAAAATGACACCAGACCCAGACGTTGTCCTCACGTTGCTGTATGGCGATCTGGCTTTGGTCGACCATGCGTGGCTACTCTGCCCATCCATGCACCGCCAGTCCCAGGCAACGTCCAGCATAAAAAAAGCCCCCGCGCTGCGGAGGCTTTTTTTTGGGGGGCTAAAAGTCAGGGTGTGGTCTTGGCCACATCCATCAGCTTGGGGTTGGGTTTGATCTTGGCGTGCTGGCGCAGATATTCGACATAATCGCTCAGCTCCTGCTGACCCAGCAAATCGGTGAGCATCTTGCGGGTCTGGGCTTTGACATCCGCCGGGACCTGTTGCAGTGCGCTGGGCTGGACTTCGCTGAGCGCTGCCAGTTCAATGCCGGTTTTGGCATCGCCCACCCAGGTGGCCTGCCACTGGCCCGCTGCGGGTGCAGGCAGGCGGAACACGGCGGATTGCAGCGCCTTGTTGGGCAGGCCCTGGGTGCGCTCAATCAGTCCCGCATCGGCAAAGGTCAGCCCAAATTGCTGGCTGACCGCCTGCAGGCTTTGGCCACCGCGCAAGGCCGCCACCACCTGATCGGCTTTGGCTTTGGCCTGTTTAAAGGCGGCTTCGGCCTGCAGTTGGGCCCGGATCAGCGGTGCGGCTTCGGCCAGCGTCTGGGCCCGCTCGGCATGGGCCTGGGTCACCCGCAGCCACAGCACGCGCTCGGCATCCAGCGGCACCCCGGCAGAAATGCGCCGGTCATGCAGGCTTTCATCGCTGAACGCCGTGCGCAGCACATCGGGATGGGCCAGGTCTCCCCCAGCCTGCGCGGTACGGGTCAGTCCTGTGGCGGTCTGCACCGGCAGCTGGTAGGTCTGGGCGATGGTCTTGAGGGCTTCGGCATCAACCGCCTGCTCATTGATTTTGGACACGGCTTCGTTGAACAGCTCGGCGGCTTTGGTTTTCTGGGCTTCGGCCAGCAGTTCGGGCTTGAGTGCTTCAAAGGCCGGTGGCGTGGGCTGACGACTGTCCAGCAGCTTGATGATGTGATAGCCAAATTCGGTTTTCACGGGCGCACTGGCCACCTGACCGGCCTTGAGCTGGTCCAGTGCCGCCTCGAAGGCCGGCACATAGGTGCCTTTGGCGGCAAAGCCCAGATCGCCACCATTCACGGCAGAACCGGGGTCCTTGGAATACTGTTTGGCCAGCGCCGCAAAATCTTCGCCCTTCTGGATGCGGGCCAGCAGGTCCTGCGCCTGTTTTTTGGCGGCAGCGTCCGGGGTCTGGGCATCGACGCTGATCAGGATGTGCTGGGCGTGGCGCTCGGCGTTACCCTGCAGGCTGTTCAGGCGGGCCTGATACAGGCCCTGCAGCTCGGCTTCACTGACCTGCGCCTGTGCAGCAAACTGGGCGGCGTTCAGCACCATGTATTCCAGATCCACACTGGCCGGCATCCGGTAGGCTTTGGCATTGGCCTGGAATTGCTGCTGGACCTGGGCGTCGGTCACGGCCACGGCATTCAGGTCCAGTGGGAGCAGTGCCGTTTGGACATGACGCTTCTCACCCTGGATGGCCAGCAGCTGGTCCAGCTCACGCGCCGGGCTGATGGCGGTCTGGCTGATGCCACTCACCAGCTGTTGCACCGACATCTGCTGTCGTAGTGTGGCAATCAGCTGATCCCGGGTCTGGCCACTGCCCTGCAGGAACTGGGCAAATTTGGCTTCCGAAAATTTTCCATTGTCCTGAAAGGAAGGCTCCTTGCGGATCAGGTCAGCCACCTGGGCGGTGCTCAGCTCCAGCCCCAGCGTCCGGGCCTGCTCCAGCAGCAGTGCCCGGCTGACCAGCCCCCGCAGCACCTGCTCACGCAGCACCGCTTCATCCAGCTGGGTTTCATCGCCCTTGACCTGCTCCAGGGCCTGCTGGCGCTGGCGGGTGTACACCTGATCAAACTCCTGGCGCGAGATGCTCTGCTGGCCCACCTTGGCCGCCTCTTGGTCGCCCCCGCCACCGGCAAAATAGCTCTCGATGCCAACCAGTGCAAAAGGCACCATAAAAATGGCCAGCAGCACCTTGCCCAGCCACCCCCGAATCAGGTTACGAAAAGATTCCATAGTCCAGTCAGTCCAGTCGATCGGCGCCACGGCCAGATCACGAATAAAAAAGGCGCACCATCAGGCGCGCCCTATCATAACTGCTTTGCTTATTTTTTGCTGGCTTTGGCCTTTTTGGCAGGTTCAGCCTTGGCCGCCGGAGCACCCAGTGCATCCTTGAGGTTTTTGCCAGCCTTGAAGCCAGGCACTTTGCTGGCGGGAATTTCGATGGTGTCGCCGGTCTTGGGATTGCGGCCGGAACGTGCAGCACGCTCCTTGACGCTGAAGGTGCCGAAGCCGACCAGGGTCACACTGTCGCCTGCCTTGAGGGCGCCTTCAATGGCTGCGATCATGCCATCCAGAGCCTTGCCTGCATCCGCCTTGGTCAGACCGGCGTGGCCAGCAATGGCATCAATCAATTCCGATTTGTTCATGAAAGAACATCCCCTTTTGGTTGAAAAGCTTGCCTGCCTTGCAGGCTCAAGCCTTTATATCAACGCCTTTTGGGGAAAACAAGCCAAGCACAGCGCCGAATGCATGAAAAGCGGCTGTTTTTGGGCGAAAAGACCGAAAACCCTCAGTCCCTGGGCGGATTCTGGCGCAGGGCCTGCACTTCCTCAGTCAGTTGCTGGATCTGCGTCTGCAGGCGTTCCACAGTCTGGCTCAGCTGCTGCAGGTCACGGCCACTGGGCAGTCCCAGCCGCGACATGGCCTGATACAGGCCTTCATCGAGCAGGCGCTCCAGCCGATCGCGGGTGTCCTGGACCTTGCCGGCCAGCGACGGATGGCGGGTGTCCTGATCCTGACCGTCCTGCGCAGACAGGCTGGCGCGCTCTTCACCCGACGGATTTAGCTCGGAGCTCTTCGACTCCAGCTCGGCACCGGCCTGCACCAGCGTGTCAAACAGCCGGGTGCCCTCTTCTTCGGCCCGCGAAAAGGCCCCCAGACCGGCCAGCCAGATCTGCTTGGTGTATTTGCGGAAATCAATGGCCCGGCGGCGTGGGGTGGCTGCCGCAGGACTGCCTGTCTCGTTGGCGTTTGGGGACACTGGTGACATGATCCTATAAACCTGTGACGACCGGAAAAACACAGCTGACCGGTCCGGTCAACCCTGATCCGTGGATTAAAACTGTACGATGCTAACAGAACCCCTGCAGCAATCTGTTAAAAAGTGTCTGACAGCGCCCGCAACTCATGGCATATTCGCAAGGCCTGTGCAGTACCGGTTCGCCAGAACGGCCTGTGCAACAACCCCTGACCCGTGTTGCAGCACTGCGCCTGAATGGCCATTCCATGCAGGGCAGCACACGCAGGGCAGCAATGGAAGCAAGGGACCTCCGGGCCCCACGTGGTGTGGATCATTCATGAAATTTCGTGGTCAATCAAATACGCCTGCAGAGGACCATTCGGCCCTGGCCTCGGTCGTGCTGATCGTGCTGGAAACCCTGATCACCGCCCTGCTGCGTGTCGATGAGGTGTCGCGGCAGATTGCCCTGCCGTTCATCCGTCGCCATGCCGTCCTGCGGGTCAACACGCAATTTCCCGCGCTGGTGTTTTATGCCTCTTTCACCGAAAAAGGCGTGCTGTTTGACCTGATTGAGCCCCCGCGTGCGGTCATCACCGGCACGGTCACTGCCACGCTGGCCGATCTGGTGCGCGGTTTTCTGACTGCCCCGTCCCATGTGCTGGACAAAATCCAGATTGAAGGCGATCTGGACACCGTCCAGCGCATCGAAACGCTGATGCAGACCTTCAACCTGGAACGCATTGTCAAAAACAGCTGGCAGATGTTCTGGAAGTCCGAACCGGAGGCAAAAGAGTCCCGCAAGACCCGCCCTGGCCGTTCCAGCACCCTGGTGCGCAAGCTGGAACAACAGCACAAGCTGCTGGAGCAGCTCAATGTGCAGCTGCTGGAGCAGCGCAATGACCTGAAGGATCTGCAGGTCCGTTATGCGCGCATGATGGTGCTGGCCATTGGACTGGGCAGCGTGCTGCTGGTCATGCTGGCTTGGATTGCCTGGTATTTTTGGTCATAATGCCCCTCTTCTCTCCGCGTTACCCCTGACAGGCCTGCCTGCAACAACCTGCCCACCCCACCCACATTGAATCTTGATTAAAAAAGTCGGATTTGATATCCTGTCGGTGTTATCCCGCTTTGTGAGTACGGTTCATGCGTCTGACGACTCGTGGTCGCTATGCTGTCACCGCGATGCTTGACCTGGCCCTGCAGCCTGACAGCCAGCCGGTGTCCCTGTCCGAAATTGCCCAGCGCCAGACCATTTCGGTGGCGTATCTGGAGCAGTTGTTTGCCAAACTCAAGCGCCATGGCCTGGTGACCAGCCTGCGCGGGGCCAATGGCGGCTACCGGCTGGGACGCAGCCCGGACCAGATTGCGGTCCTGGACATCATCGAAGCGGTGAATGAATCGGTGGACACCCGCCGCTGCGAAGGCCGGGGCGACTGCCACCATGGCTCCAAATGCCTGACCCATGAGCTCTGGCACGACCTGTCCGAACAGATCAGCGGTTACCTCAGGCAGGTGACCCTCGCCAGCGTCATCGAGCGGCGCTCTTCCCTCGTCCCGGCGGATGCCGAACCGGTGGCCATCCGCCCCCGGTCCAGCGTCAGTGAAGCCCATTCCCTGGAGAATTTTCTGCAATGAAACGTCCGGTCTATCTTGATTATGCGGCCACCACCCCGGTGGACCCGCGCGTGGCCGAGAAAATGATGCAGTTCCTGACCCCAGATGGTGTGTTTGGCAACCCGGCGTCACGCTCGCATGGTTACGGCTGGCAGGCCGAAGAAGCCGTCGAACACGCGCGCCAGCAGGTGGCGGATCTGGTGAAGGCCGACCCCCGCGAGATCGTCTGGACCTCCGGGGCCACCGAGTCCAACAACCTGGCCATCAAGGGCGTGGCGCACTTTTACCAGAAAAAGGGCAAGCACATCATCACCAGCAGGATTGAGCACAAGGCGGTCCTCGACCCGTGCCGCCAGCTGGAGGAAGAAGGCTTTGAGGTGACCTACCTGGAGCCTGAGGCCGGGACTGGCCTGATCCACCCGTCTGCGGTGGAAGCAGCCCTGCGCCCGGACACCATTCTGGTGTCGCTGATGATGGTCAACAATGAACTGGGCACCATCACCGATGTGGCGGCCATTGGCGAGCTCACCCGCGCCCGGGGCATCTACCTGCACGTGGATGCTGCACAGGCCACCGGCAAGGTCGACATTGACCTGTCCACCCTGAAAGTGGACCTGATGAGTTTTTCCGCCCACAAGACCTATGGCCCCAAGGGCGTCGGTGCCCTGTATGTGCGCCGTACCCCGCGGGTGCGCCTGAAGGCACAGATGCATGGCGGCGGCCACGAACGCGGCATGCGCTCCGGCACCCTGCCCACCCACCAGATCGTCGGCATGGGCGAGGCCTTTGAGATTGCCGGGCGGGAAATGGCCACCGAGCAGCCACGCATTGCGGCCCTGCGCGACCGGCTCTGGACCGGCCTGCGTGATCTGGAAGAAGTCTACCTGAATGGTGACGCCAGCCAGCGCGTGGCCAATCACCTGAATGTCAGCTTCAACTTCATCGAAGGTGAGTCGCTGATGATGGCCCTCAAGGATGTGGCCGTGTCCTCCGGTTCGGCCTGCACCTCGGCCACCCTGGAGCCCTCGTACGTGCTGCGTGCGCTGGGATTGTCCGATGAGCTGGCCCACAGCTCGATCCGCTTCAGCCTGGGCCGCTTCACCACCGATGCCGACATCGACGCGGTGCTGGAGCATGCGCGCTTTGCAGTGGAAAAACTGCGCGAGCTGTCGCCGCTCTGGGACATGTACAAGGAAGGCATTGACCTGTCGACCGTGCAGTGGGCGGCGCATTGATCCGCCTGCTGCCTTTTCTTTCTGGACCAGCCTGACGCGAGGTTTCATCATGGCATACAGCAACAAGGTCATTGACCACTATGAAAACCCCCGCAATGTGGGGGTACTGGACAAGAACGCCCACAACGTCGGCACCGGCATGGTCGGGGCGCCCGCCTGCGGTGATGTGATGCGCCTGCAGATCCAGGTGAACGACAGCGGCATCATCGAGGATGCACGTTTCAAGACCTATGGCTGTGGCTCGGCGATTGCTTCCAGCTCGCTGGTCACCGAGTGGCTGAAGGGCAAAACCCTCGATCAGGCCCAGGCCATCAAGAACGCCGCAATCGCCGAAGAGCTGGCGCTGCCGCCGGTGAAGATCCACTGCTCGGTGCTGGCTGAGGACGCCATCAAGGCCGCCATTGACGACTACCGCAGCAAGCAGTCGGCTGAAGCGCCGGAGCAGGCATGATCACCCTGAGTGAGCGGGCGGCCCAGCACGTCCGCGCCTCGCTGGAGGCGCGCGGCAAGGGCGAAGGCATCCGCATTGGCATCCGCACCGCTGGGTGTTCCGGTCTGGCCTATGTGCTGGAGTTTGTGGACGCCGTGGCGGACCATGATGTGCGCTACGAGTCGCACGGGGTCAGCGTGTTTGTCGATCCCAAGAGTCTGGTGTACCTGGATGGCCTGCAGATGGACTACGTGACCGAGGGCCTCAATGAAGGCTTCAAGTTCACCAACCCCAACCAGACCGGCGAGTGTGGCTGTGGCGAGTCTTTTACGGTTTAATCCTGCTCCCCTGTCATCAAGAGTGGAATATCCATGAGCCTGCCGGACGGTGCCAATTTTTTCGAACTGCTGCAGGTGCCGCAGCAGTTTGAGCAAGACCTGAACCTGCTGGGCCAGCACTATCGGCTGGCCCAGCAACAGGCCCATCCGGATCAGGCGGCCGGCGATGCCCAGGCAGTCGCCGGGGCAATGCGCATCAATCAGGCCTACGAAACCCTGAAAGCCCCCGACCGCCGTGCCACCTACCTGCTGCAACTGGCGGGCGAGGCCCATGGTCTGGAAAAATCCATCGCCGATGTGGAATTCCTGCAGCAGGCTCTGGAGCTGCGCGAGCAGCTGGACGAGGCCGGTGATGCGGAGGAACTGGAGGCGGTCACGGCGGAATGCCAGCAATGGCTGGAGGCCCTGTCACGCGAGTTTGTCCACGACCATGCCGGACAGGACTGGCTGGAAGCCCGTGACACCACCCGCAAGATGGCCTTTATCCAGCGCCTGCTGGACGATGTGGCCCGCCGTCAGGATCAGGCTGAGGATGAGTGGCTGGATGACGGCTTCTGAGCCGGGTGTCCCGCAGGGTGCCCGGACAAAATTGCACCGCGCGCCGCAGCCCGTCGCGCTGAAGCGGTGTTTTTCCATTAGAATGCGCGCCAGCGCCAGCCTTCCCCACCCCGTACAGGCGTCCTGTCGCGGGGCCAGTCCGGGAAAACGCCTGGCGGCCTGAATCGCCATTTTGCCGGCTGGCTGTCGGGCTTTCTGTGCCCTGCACCGCACCGGTCAAGGAGAGTTACACATGGCCCTGCTGCAGATTGCCGAGCCCGGCCTTTCCACGGCACCCCACCAGCACCGTCTGGCCATTGGCATTGATCTGGGCACCACGCATTCGCTGGTGGCGACAGTGCGCTCTGGCCGTCCGGTGGTGCTGCCGGTTGATGGAGAGTCCGTGCTGCTGCCTTCCGTGGTGGCTTATGGGGCCCAAATCACCCGGCTTGGCCAGCAGGCCCGCCTGCAGGCCATGGATGACCCGGTCAACACCATCAGCTCGGTCAAGCGCTTCATGGGGCGGTCCCTGCAGGACATCCGTTTTGAGCATCCTTACCAGCTGGTGGGCCAGACCGATGAAATGCCCGCGTTTCTCACCGCACAGGGCCGCAAGACCCCGGTGGAGATCTCGGCAGACCTGCTGCGCCACCTGCGCCAGCAGGCCGAGCAGGCGCTGGGGGGGCAGGACATCACCGGTGCGGTGATCACGGTGCCGGCGTATTTTGATGAAGCCCAGCGCCAGGCCACCCGCGATGCGGCGCAGCTGGCGGGCCTGAAGGTGTTGCGCCTGCTCAATGAACCCACGGCGGCGGCCATGGCCTACGGTCTGGACCGTCAGGCCGACAGTGGCGACCAGATCCAAGTGGTGTTTGATCTGGGTGGCGGGACCTTTGATGTGTCGGTGCTGCGGCTGAGCCGTGGGGTGTATGAAGTGCTGGCCACGGGCGGCCACACCGCGCTGGGTGGCGATGACATGGACCGGCTGGTGGGCCAGTGGGTCCTGCAAAAAGTCGAACAAAGCCAGCTCGACCCCGCTGAGCAGCAATTGCTGATGCAACTGTCGCGCCGCCTCAAGGAAGACCTGTCCACCCAGTCCACAGCCGTGGGCCAGTGGCATGGCCAGGCCTTTGAGCTGACCCGCGACACCCTGAATCAGCTGATCGAGCCGGTGATTGCCCGCTGCATGACCGTGTGCCGCCGGGTGATGCGTGATGCCCGGCTCAAGCCCGCCGAGGCCGATGCGGTGGTGCTGGTGGGCGGCTCGACCCGTACACCCGCCATCCAGCAGGCGGTGGCGACGTTTTTTGGCAAAACCCCGCTGTGCAGCATTGATCCCGATCAGGCGGTGGCACTGGGTGCGGCCATTTCTGCCGATCAGCTGGTGGGCAACCGCCCGGATGGTGCGGTGCTGCTGGATGTCACCCCGCTGTCGCTGGGTCTGGAAACCTACGGCGGACTGGTGGAGCGTATCCTGCCGCGCAACACCCCGATTCCCGCCGAGCGGCGTCAGGAATTCACCACCCACAAGGATGGCCAGACCGCCATGCTGATCCATGTGGTACAGGGCGAGCGCGAGCTGGTGCAGCACTGCCGTTCGCTGGGCCGGTTTGAGCTGCGGGGCATTCCGCCGATGGTGGCCGGTGCCGCCCGGATTGAGGTGAGTTTCCGGATTGATGCCGATGGCCTGCTGGCGGTGTCGGCCCGGGAAACCACCAGCGGGGCCAGCAGTGAAATCAACATCCGCCCGTCCTATGGCCTGTCCGAGGCCGACCTGCAGCGCATCCTGCAGGACAGTTTCAGCCATGCCGAGACCGACAAGGGCCTGCGCAGCCTGTTCGAGACCAAGGTGGCCGCAGAGCGTGAGCTGATGGCCATTGAGGATGCCATGGACGATCTGCAGCGCGACTGCAGTCACCATGAAATCCAGCAGCTCAATGCCGCCATGACCAACCTGCGCGCCCAGCTGACCGGCCAGAACCAGTCGGCCATCGACCGGGCGCTGCTGCAGCTCAAGGCCATCAGCAATGCGCTGGCGGCCAAGCGCATGAACATTGCCATCAGTCAGGCCCTGCAGGGGCAATCGGTGCGCGACTGGGAATAAGCCCGGTCCACGCCCCTGCTGTTTTTTTGCCCTGGAGAGTTTTTCATGACCCGGATCACCGTCCTGCCCCACCCCCAGTATTGTCCAGACGGCGCCAGTTTTGAGGTGGCCGAAGGCACCAACCTGTGCCAGAGTCTGCTGGACCATGGGGTGTGCATCGAGCACGCCTGTGACATGTCCGCAGCCTGCACCACCTGCCATGTCATCGTGCGTCAGGGTTTTGCCTCACTGGATGACATGGACGACGTGGAGGCCGACCTGCTGGACCGCGCCTGGGGACTGGAGCCGGATTCGCGGCTGTCCTGTCAGGTGGAAGTGGGCCAAAAGGATCTGCAGATCGAACTGCCCCGCTACACCATCAACCATGCCGCCGAGCGGCACTGACCCCGGTCAGGCGCTGGGGGCATTTTTTGCCGGAAGACGCCCGCGCGGTCCAGACAATCGCGTATCATGGCGCCCATTCACGGCCCATTCCGGGATTTTTGGCACACGACGACGGGGAAACAACAGCGCATGAACTGGTCTGCACATGTCACGGTGGCCACGCTGGTGGCGCGCGAGGGCCGTTTTTTGCTGGTCGAGGAAACCGGTCTGGAGGGCGAAGTGGTGTTCAACCAGCCGGCCGGACACGTCGAAGCCCACGAAACCCTGGCCACGGCAGCGGTGCGCGAGACCCTGGAAGAAACCGGCTGGGATGTCGAGCTGACGGGTTTTCTGGGGGTGTACACCTACACGCCGCCCCGGCATCCGGACATCACCTATTTTCGCATGGCCTATCTGGCCCGCCCCCTGCAGCACCACCCGGAGCGGGCGCTGGATGAGGGCATCATCGCCGCCCGCTGGCTGACGCTGGACGAGCTGCGCGCCACCGGACAGGCGCGTTCGCCGCTGGTGCTGCGCTGCATTGAGGATGCGCTGGCGGGGCGCTGTTTTCCACTGGATGTGGTGTATGACCCGGCGTTTGTGCCGGTGACTGGACAGGGTGAGTGACACCATGGCACGGGTGATTGTGGGCATGTCCGGGGGCGTGGATTCCTCGGTTTCTGCAGCGCTGCTGCTGGAACAGGGCCATCAGGTCGAAGGCCTGTTCATGAAAAACTGGGAAGAGGACGACGGCACCGAATACTGCACCGCCAAGGAAGACCTGGCCGATGCGCAGGCGGTGTGTGACCGGCTCGGCATGGCCCTGCACACCGCCAATTTTGCCATGGAATACTGGGATCGGGTGTTTGAGCATTTTTTGCAGGAATACCGCCAGGGCCGCACCCCGAATCCGGACATCCTGTGCAACAAGGAAATCAAGTTCCGCGCCTTCCTGGACCATGCGCTGCACCTGGGTGCGGATTTCATCGCCACCGGACACTATGCCCGTCGCGGTGAGGCCGTGCAGGGCCGGGCACCGCTGCTGCGCGGGCTGGATGCCAACAAGGACCAGAGCTATTTTTTGCACGCCGTGGGCGGTGACAAGCTGGCCAGAACCCTGTTTCCGGTCGGTGAACTGACCAAGCCGCAGGTGCGTGCCAGGGCCGCAGCGCTGGGGCTGGCCACGGCCAGCAAAAAAGACTCCACCGGGATTTGTTTCATTGGGGAACGCCGCTTCCGGGATTTTTTGCAGCAGTATCTGCCCGCACAGCCGGGCGAGATCTGGACTGCGGAGGGCCAGTGCATCGGCCAGCATGATGGCCTGATGTACTATACGCTGGGCCAGCGCGGCGGACTGGGCATCGGTGGCCTGCGTGGACAGGCGGAAGGGGCCTGGTTTGTGCTGGCCAAGGACCTGCGCCACAACCGTCTGGTGGTGGGTCAGGGCCATGACCACAGCCTGCTGCACAGTCAGCAACTGCACACCGGTCCTGTGGACTGGGTGATGGGCGATGCCCCGGCAGCACTCCGCCAGCCCGAAGGCCTGCGCTGCACCGCCAAAACCCGCTACCGCCAGCCTGATCAGTCCTGCACCGTGTCTGCACACGGGGCGGATGGTGCCGTGCGAGTGGTGTTTGACCAGCCGCAGCGGGCCGTCACCCCCGGCCAGTCGCTGGTGCTGTATCAGGGTGCAGAATGCCTCGGGGGGGCGGTGATTGCCGCAACTGACCAGCCGCAGCCCGGCTGGATGGCCATGGCCTGAACCATGCCGCAGCATACCAGTGCCCTGCGGTCCCAACAGCGCCTGCTGGCGCTGGCGGCGGTGTGTCAGGCGGCCCAGCTGGTGCATGTGCTGGCCACGCAGGGTGAAGCGCGGGTGCAGCAGCATTATGCTGATGCCCTGCAGGCCAGTCTGCAGCTGGGTCTGAGTCGTGACTGGGCGCAGGACCCGGCTGTACCCGTCTGGCTGGCCGATCTGGAGGCCCAGCCGGCCCAATGGCTGCACTGGCGGCTGGGGTTGCAGACGCTGGAGCGGTTGCTGACCCCCCCCACAATGCCGCATGGTCGGCCCTCCATGGCAGCACGCCGCGAGGTACAGGGCCATGTGCAGCGGCTGCTGCGCCAGTCCCGGCGGTTGCGGCCCGGCAAATCGCGCCCGGCCCAGGACCGTCTGGCGGCACTGCTCAAACAGCAACAGGTGCTGGAACAGCGGGTGGCGTTTTTTGCGGGAGACCTGAACCATGCGGCAGTGCTGGCTGGGCTGGCGGGTCTGTATCTGAGTGCCACGCAGCACCAGAAACCCCGCATCCTGATCCGGGGGCAGGCCATGCACATGAGCCAGCCCATTCAGGCCGACCGGTTGAGGGCCTGCCTGTGGTCGGGTCTGCTGGCTGCCGCAGCCTGGCGGCAGGCCGAGGGCAGCTGGATGCAGTTGCTCCTGCAGCGCCGCGCCCTGCTCGACCAGCTCCGCCAGTTGGCCCTGAAGCATTTTTACACGGATTCTTTATTGCGTTGACCCTGCGGTGACGCTGGTTTGCTGGTTTTTTTGAGGAACTTCCATGAACACACTGACTGCCCTTTCCCCGCTGGATGGCCGCTACGCCAGCAAATGCGACGCGCTGCGCCCCCACCTGTCCGAATTTGGCCTGATGGCGGCGCGGGTGGAAGTCGAGCTGCGCTGGCTGATCGCCCTGGCCAGCCATGAGGGCATCGCCGAGCTGCCGCCGTTTTCAGCCGACACGGTGGCCGCGCTGGAGCAGATCATGGCCGGGTTCAGCCTCGAGGATGCCGAGCGCATCAAGGCCATCGAAGCCACCACCAACCATGATGTCAAAGCGGTCGAATACTTTCTCAAGGAAAAAACCGCCCACCTGCCCGAGCTGGCCAAAGCCGGGGAATTCATCCACTTTGCCTGCACCTCCGAAGACATCAACAACCTGTCGCACGCACTGATGCTGCACAAGGGCCGCAGCGTCCTGCTGGCGTCCATGCAGCAACTGGTGGATGCGATTGCCGCACTGGCCACACGCCATGCCGACCAGCCGATGCTGTCGCGCACCCACGGCCAGACTGCCAGCCCCACCACGCTGGGCAAGGAAATGGCCAACGTCGCCTACCGGCTGGCCCGTCAGGTGAAGCAGGTCCGTGAAGTCGAGCTGCTGGGCAAGATCAACGGTGCGGTGGGCAACTACAACGCCCACCTGTCCGCCTATCCCGGGCTGGACTGGCCTGCGCATTCACAAGCCTTTGTACAAAGCCTTGGCCTGACCTTCAACCCCTACACCACCCAGATCGAACCCCATGATTACATGGCCGAGCTGTTTGATGCGATCAAACGCTTCAACACCATCCTGATTGATTTCAACCGTGATGTGTGGGGCTACATTTCGCTGGGGTATTTCAAACAAAAACTCAAGGATGGCGAAGTCGGTTCCTCGACCATGCCGCACAAGGTCAACCCGATTGATTTTGAAAACTCCGAAGGCAACCTGGGACTGGCCAATGCCGTGCTGGCCCATCTGGGCGAAAAACTCCCCGTGTCCCGCTGGCAGCGCGACCTGACGGACTCCACCGTGCTGCGCAACATGGGTGTGGGGCTGGCGCAGAGCCTGATTGCCTATGAAGCCGCCCTGAAGGGCATCGGCAAGCTGGAGCTGAACGCCGACCGCCTGAATGAAGACCTGAACGCCGCGCAGGAAGTGCTGGCCGAGCCGATCCAGACGGTGATGCGCCGCTATGCGGTCGAGCAGCCCTATGAAAAACTGAAAAAACTCACCCGCGGTCAGGCCATGACCCGGCAGATGATGGTGGACTTCATTGACGGCGGTGAGCTGGATGCCGTGCCGGAGGCCGACCGCGCCCGCCTGCGTGCACTGACCCCGGCCACCTACACCGGCAACGCCGCCGAACAGGCCCGTGCGCTGCCGACCCATCTGGCGGCCCTGACCCGTCGCTGACGCGGTCCAGCGGGCGCCTGCACCCGCCCTCCTGAACCGGAGGGCGGTTTTTTTTGCCAACTGCCGCACAGCAACCAAAATCCCCTCATTCGCACCCGGAAACTGTGCTGTAATTTTGTGCATTGTTCCACAGGGTAGCAGCATGTCGTTTTATTCCACCCAGTTTGTTGACCCCAGCCATCCTTTTCCCCGCCTGGGCCGATTTCATGGGTTCTGGCTGGCGGTGATGGCGCTGGCCTGTGCACTGGCCAGCATTCACCCGCTGGACTTTCCCAGTTACCTGATGCATCAGGCCAGCACGCTGGTGGGTGTGGGGGCCATGGTGTGGCTGGCCCGGGACGGCAAAATCAGCCCCGCAGGCTTTGCGCTGGGCAGTCTGTTCATGCTGGTGCATATCCTCGGTGCCCACTACCTGTACAGCAACGTGCCCTACAACGACTGGAGCAAGGCGCTGCTGAACTGGGACCTGAACGACCACTTCGGCTGGAAGCGCAACATGTACGACCGGCTGGTGCATTTCTGCTATGGCCTGCTGCTGTACAAACTGTTCCTGGATGTGTTTTCCAGCTGGTTTCCGCAGGTGAACCGGGGCCGGGTGGCGCTGCTGGTGCTGCAGTGGATCCTGGCCTCCAGCACGATTTATGAGCTGATCGAGTGGTGGATTGCCATCGGTATGTCCCCCGAGAAGGCCGAGCAGTACAATGGCCAGCAGGGCGATGTCTGGGATGCCCACAAGGACATGGCGCTGGCCTTCCTGGGCGGCCTCATCGCCTGGATCGTGGGCCGCCTGCTGCCCAGCCGCCACACCCCGCTGTCGCCCTGAGCGCCGGCATGGGTCCTGTGCACCCCGGTCCTGTACCGGGGTGTTTGTTTTTGCGGGGGCAATTGGCTGACAATACCGGCATCCCCGAGATCTGGATGAGAACCCCCATGTCCCACGCTGTGCCCCTGTCCATTCTGGGCGGGCTGACCGCCGAGCAGTTCCTGCAGGATTACTGGCAAAAAAAACCGCTGCTGGTGCGCAATGCCCTGCCGGCGCTGGCCGGGCTGTTTGAGCCGGCTGACCTGCGCGAGCTGGCCGTTCAGGAGGGGGTGACGGCCCGCCTGCTCATCGAGGGGGACGGTTCCAGTGGCCGGACCGGACGCTGGCAGGTGCGCCACTCGCCGTTGACCGCGAAGGATTTCAAAAAACTCCCGCCGCGCTACACCCTGCTGGTGCAGGCGGTGGATCACTGGTCGCTGGAGCTGTCGCAGCTGTGGCAGCAGCTGGATTTTTTGCCGCAGTGGCGCCGTGATGATGTGATGATCTCGTATGCCCCCAGGGGGGGCTCGGTGGGGCAGCACTTTGACTGGTACGATGTGTTTCTGGTGCAGGCCCATGGGGCACGGCGCTGGCAACTGGGCAAATGGTGCACGGCAGACACGCCATTGCTGCCGGATCAGCCACTGCGCCTGCTGACCGACCTGGGTGAGGTGTTTTTTGATGAAATTGTCCAGCCGGGCGATTTGCTGTATGTGCCGCCGGGGCTGTCGCATTTTGGGGTGGCTGAAAACGACTGCCTGACTGCGTCGTTTGGGTTTCGCATGCCCAGCGCCCGCCAGCTGCTGGAGCGGCTGGTCGATGAAGTGCTCGCCGAGCCCGCCACGCAGATTCCGCTGCGCGAACAGCGCACCCAGCCGGTGCAGCAGACCGCGCTGGTGCCACAGACCGATTTGGAGGCGCTGTCCAGCCAGTTGCGTACCCTGCTGGAAGATCCCCACTGGCTGAATCAGGCCACCATGGCGCTGCTGTCGGAGAGCAATTTTCCCGACACCCAGTCCAGCCACGACCCGCTGGATGCAGCAGAATGGGCAGCGGCGCTGGCCGATGGGGTGCAGGGCCTGCGTGATCCTGCGGTACGACTGCTGTACACTGAATCCGGCGAATTCTGGCTCAATGGCGAACGTCTGCCGGTACAGCCCGAACACCGTGACGTGTTACAGGCCCTCGCCAATGGTGAGATCCTGAGCGCCGCCGAGCTGGCGGTGCTGGATGCGGCCACGGTGTCAGACTGGCTGGAACGCGGCCTGCTGTTGCTGGATCTGGCCGAGGATTGATTGAACCCAACCAAAAGGATGCTGCCATGAGCGAAGCTGCCCCGCTGGCGCGGGTGTTTTGTCCAGACCTGCCCGCGCTGCA
>JBPOIS010000145.1:0-3537 GCA_052034295.1 Pseudomonadota bacterium | reverse complement strand
AAAAGTGCGGTATGATCCATGAGGTTTTGGCGGTCTGGCTGGTGTGGTAACTTGCCATCATCGACAAAACCAACAATATTTCAATAGCTTGAGTTTGATTTATTAGACAAGATTGGGGTTATTATATTTTCTTGAATATTCTTAAGCGTTGTCGTCCCCCCCATAAATTGAAAAACTGTATAACTGAACTCCCATATAAAGCCCCCGGGGATTCGGTGGGCAGATCATAGAGATGTTTCCATGGGCATCATAAACCCATTGACCTCGAATGTGTAAACTCTCCGTTCCGGTGATTTGGGATCGACACCTGGTATTCAGGACCTGCGGGTCAATATGCAACCGCCACGGTTCATCGCCGTTGACGATATAGTTCACCTTAATGGCTGGCGCATACATCTGCGCCCGCTGGAGCATGCTAAAACCCGTGTAGAACACCACACTGAGCACAGTCACCAGCACGAATCGCTTCAGCCCCCGCCAGCGGCCCTGCCGGATCAAGGCCACAGACAGCACCCCGGCCAGCAGAATGGCCAGCAGCAAAAACACAAAATTGGCCAGGGCATAAAAAATAAAATACATGGATGATCCTGAAAAATGGTCTTGGTGGTCTGGCTGGCAGGGTAAATTGCCGTCATCGAAAAAACAAAATATTTTTCAATATCTTAAATGTGTTTTTTCTTGGACAGGATTGGATAATACACTCAGCCGCCGCTGGGTCCCTGCCCCGCCACAGCGCCAGATGGACACCGTCAGGCACCTCCCCGACGCTGGCCGGGCAGGCTGCTGCATCCACTCAACACGCCGCTGCTGTGGGCGCGCTCAGCCCACCTTGCGCACCACCACCGAACCAATCGAATACCCCGCCCCAAACGAGCAGATCACCCCCACATCTCCCGGCTGCAGGTCGGCCGAGTGCTGGTGAAACGCAATGATCGAGCCTGCCGAGCTGGTGTTGGCGTATTCGTCGAGAATGATCGGCGCGCGCTGCGGGTCCACACTGGCCTCGTCACCGAGCATCAGCTTCAGGATCAGCGCGTTCATGTTGGCGTTGGCCTGATGCAGCCAGAAACGCCTGATCTGGTGCAGGTCCTGCCCCAGATCATGCACATGCTCAGTGATGGTGCGGGCCACCAGCGGCGACACTTCCCGGTAGACCTTGTTGCCATTCTGGCGGAACAGCTTGTCCGGCTGGCCCACCCCACGGGGGTCGGCACGGTTCAGGAAGCCAAAATTGTTGCGGATGTTGTTGGAATACTGGGTGAGCAGCCGCGTGCCCAGCACCTCAAAGCCCGGCTTGTCGTCCGTGGCCTCAATCACCACCGCCGTGGCCACATCGCCAAAAATGAAATGTGCGGCCAGATCGGTCCAGTTCAGGTGTCCCGAGGTGATTTCCGGGTTCACCATCAGCACCCGGCGCGCCGAGCCGCTTTTGATCGCATCCACCGCCTGTTGCAGGCCAAAGGTGGCGGCGCTACAGGCCACATTCATGTCAAAGGCATAGCCGCGGGTCATGCCCAGTGCGGCCTGCACCTCGATGGCCATGGCCGGATACGGGCGCTGAAAATTCGAGCAGGCCATGATCACTGCATCCAGATCGTCTGCGCTCACCCCGGCGGCCTGCATGGCCTGCTGGGCCGCCCAGACGGCAATCTCGGCCTGATAGGACAGCGCCTCATCAGGGCGTTCGGGCAGGTCGGGGGCCATGCGCTGCGGGTCCAGCACGCCGGTTTTGTTGAGCACGTGGCGCGATTTGATGCCGCTGACTTTTTCAATGAACGCCGAGGAAGAAGGCTTCAGCGCCGTCACCGCGCCGGCTGCGATGTCGGCGGCGTGACGCTGGTTGAACTGCTCGACATAGGCATTGAAGCTGGCCACCAGCTCATCGTTGCTGATGGTCAAGGGCGGGGTGTACAGCCCGGTGCCGGTGATGCGAATGCCCATGCCTGCCTCCATGATCTCTGGCAAAACGGTTAGTTTTTGCTGTCTGCTGCGCTTTGTCCAGTGCTGCAGGGGCAAATCCCCGCGTTTTTGCGCTTTTTTGGTGAACGCAGCGCCCATGTCAGCCCCTGTGAACGGTGACGCGGTTTTTTGGTCCCGGTTCACAATCGGATACAGTTTTGCCGACTGGTCAATCTGGCCGGGCTTTTGCTTGGATCAAAAGTCCGTTATAGATGCTGGACGGTGAGCACAACAACAGGGGCGCAGGCCAGCCGTAGGCCGGTGTTCCCACAGTCCGCCACCACCCCACAACAACGGCCAGCCCTGTCTTTTTGGAGAACCACCATGCTGTCGGTCAGCGATGCCCTGCGGGCAAAGTCCTATCAGGAAGTCTTTCATGTCACCCCGGACACCACGGTGTTCGAGGCGATCCGGCTGATGTCCGAAAAAGGCATCGGCGCACTGGTGGTGCTGCATCAGGGCCGACTGGTGGGGATGTTTTCCGAGCGCGACTACACCCGCAAGATTGCCCTGTTCGACCGTTCCTCGCGCACCACGCGGGTCAGTGAGATCATGACCACCACCCTGACCACCGCCGAGCCCCACCTGAGCATTCCGCATTGCCTGTCGCTGATGACTGACAAGCACATCCGTCACCTACCGATCCTGAATGCCGAGGGCCAGCTGATCGGCATGCTGTCGATTGGCGATCTGGTGAAGGCGATGATCGAGCAGCAGCAAAAAACCATCGAGCAACTGCAAAGCTACATCAGCGGCTGAACGCTGCGCTGTGTGGTGCACGCAGACGCGGGCAGGGGATCCGCGTCTGAAGTCTGGCCGGTGTCTGGGCCTCTGAATTGCCGCCAGTCAACCCCTGTCCATCAAGGCATTGCTACCCTGCATCACGCCCGCGCGGCCACCCGCGCCAACACCGCCAGCGCCTCCTCCGACCATTGGATCAACCCCTCCTCCTGCATGATCCCCGCCCGCAGGATCAGGTACTGGATCTCCCCCAGCCGCGACAGTTCTTTTCCCTGAAAATCCCTCGCCTCAATCGCCCGATACGCCGCCAGCCGCAACTTGTGCAGTCCCATCCGCCGTTCGATCTCCTGCTCCAGCCCGAGCGGCCCCATCACTGCATCGGTGCGCAGCTTCACGAAGAATTCATCGCGCGGCGGCGGCGGGTCCACCGGCTGCAGCGCCCAGCGCTTCAACTCCTCGCGCCCGGCGGGCAGCACCTCGTACACCCGCTTGCGCGACTTGCCCGCATCCTCGGCCGCTTCCGAGCGGATCCAGCCTGCGGCTTCCATACGCCCCAGCTCGCGGTAGATCTGCTGGTGACTGGCACGCCAGAAATAGCCAATGGATTTTTCAAAGCGACGCGCCAGGTCATAGCCGGAGCAGGATTTTTCCAGCAGCGAGGTCATCAGGGCATGGGGCAAGGACATGGCGGGGGTCCACCAACAACGGTTCATCAGTTTATTCCATGCAACTGGTTGCATACCAGATGAAACTGTCGTAAATATATATGCAACTGGTTGCATACACCCGGAGACCCACCATGACCGCCTACCCGCACCTGCTTCAGCCGCTCGACCT
>JBPOIS010000009.1:0-8392 GCA_052034295.1 Pseudomonadota bacterium | reverse complement strand
ATGGTCTGGCCATCGCGCTGATTTTTGGCATTCTGGTGTCCACTGTGCTGACGCTGGTGGTCATTCCGCTGCTGTATTACGTGACGTATCGGGGCCGGGTGGCGCGTACCGGCAGCCTGCTGGTGCGTTGACAGACGGCCAGACATCAATCTCAACGAGAGGGGAGGTAAACCATGAAATCATGGCAAGTGGTGCGGGTGATGGCCGGGTTTTTTGTGCTGTTGTCGCTGGCGCTGGGGGTGCCCGGCAGCCCGCTGTTTGTGAGCAGCCTGTGGCTGTGGTTCACCGCCTTTGTGGGCCTCAATCTGCTGCAGAGCGGCCTGACCCGCTGGTGTCTGATGGAAAATATCCTGCGCAGGCTGGGCGTGCAGCCCGGCTGTTGAGTGCCTGACCTGTATCCTGCTGGAGAAATCCATGATGTTTCGCCCTTTATGCGGTTCATTGCGGGCACTGGCGCTGGTGCTGCCCGGGATGCTCAGCCTGCCGGGCCATGCGGCGGACCCCGCTTTGCTGGACTTGTGGCAGGCGGCCCGCCAGCACGCGCCGGAGCAGCAACTGGCTGAAGCCGAACGGGTGCTGGCGGCGCAGCACGCCGCTCAGGCCGATGCCCTGTGGCGGCCCCAGGTGGTTGGCACCCTGGGGGCGGGTGTGGGGCATCAGCGCATGGATTTGGCCGGGGCCAGCTTCAGTGCGCCCGGTCTGGGCAGCATCCCATCCGCCGATTTCGAAGCCTCGGTGAGTCCTGCAATGGTCAGTCGGGTGCAGGTGCAGGCGCAATGGCCGCTGTACCATCCGGCCCGCAGCGCGCAGGCCGAGCAGTTGCGGCAAAGTGGTGAGCTGGGCGCACTGGTCTATGCGGATCAGCAGCAGCAGCTGTTGCTGGTGCTGGCCACGGCGTATTACCAGCTGGCACTGGCCCAGCAGGACAGCCGGGTGCTGGCCCACGAGCAGCAGTCACTGCAGGCGCAGGCCGCAGAAGCCCGCTACCGCTTCAAAATCGGCGACAGCCCGGTCACCGATGTCCATGATGCCGAAGCCCGACTGGCAGCGCTGCAGGCCCGTCAGGTGGCCAATCAGGCGCAGATCAGCAGCCAGCGCCTGCTGCTGTCACGGCTGACCGGACGACCCGCGGCACAGATTCAGGCGGTGCTGCCACGTCAGTTGCCTGCCGTCGGGGCGGTAGATGCCGCCGCACCGTCGCAGACCAGCCTGACCCTGCAGCAACAGCAGGTGCAGTTGCACATGGCTGAGCAGCAGCAGCGGCAGTACCGGCCCTGGGCTGATGTGCAGGTGAATGCCGTGGCCCTGTATCAGCAGGATCTGGCCCAAAAAAGTGGTGCCCACAGCCTGCAGTCGCAGTCCATGCTGGGTGTGCAGGCCAGCATCCCGCTGTACACCGGTGGGGCGACTGCCCTCAAGGCGGCCGAGGCCGCTGCTGCAGTGCGCCGGGCTGAAGCCCAGCTGGCGCAGACCCGCAGCCAGCTGGACCAGCAGATCCAGCAGGCCAGCCTGCAGCTGAACAGCCTGCGTGAACAGCAGCGTGCGCTGGATCAGGCCGTGATGGCCAGCCAAAAGCACCTTGAGGCCACCCGCACCGGGCGCCAGGTCGGCGACCGCACCCCGCAGGATGTGCTCAACGCCGAACAGGCGGTCGCCAGCCTGCAGCACCAGCGCGATCAGGCCAGCACACAGTATCTGCTGGTCTGGCTGCAGCTGGCGGCGCTGAAGGGGCAGCTCAACGGGCAAGTGCTACAGCAGCTGTCAGCATCCTGAGGCTGATTTTTCTTTTACACCGCGGAGTCACACAACATGAGTTGGTTGGGCAATCTGTTTGGGGGCCATGCGCCTGCTGGCCATCCCATCCCTGAGGGGGCGCTGCTGGTCGATGTGCGCAGCCCCGCTGAATATGCCGGGGGCCACCTGCAGGGGGCCTGTCTGATGCCGCTGCCGCAGCTGGCGCAGGACATGGCGACGCTGTGCAGCGACCTGAGCCGCCCGGTGGTGGTGTACTGCGCGGCCGGGGTGCGTTCGGCCAGTGCCGTGGACCAGCTCCGTGAGCTGGGCTATCAGCAGGTCATCAATGGTGGCAGCATTGGCCGGCTGGCGCTGGCCAGTGGTCTGCCCGTGGTCCGTGGCCCGGAAGGGCATTGACCCGGGATTTTTCACAAAAAACGCCCCCGCAGGATGCCTGCACACGGCCTACAGTGGGCTGATGTGCAGATGCCGTTTTTTGCCTTGAGGAGAAAAAGCATGTTGATTGTCTGTCCGCAGTGCCTGACCAAAAACCGGGTGCCCGAGGAGCGCTTGCAAGAACAGCCGGTGTGCGGCCAGTGCAAGGCCGTCCTGCTGCCGGACCATCCCGTGGCGCTGGACGATGCCGGGTTTGACCGCTATGTGCAGGGCACTGAGCTGCCGGTGGTGGTGGATTTCTGGGCGGCGTGGTGTGGGCCGTGCCGGATGATGGCCCCGCAGTTTGAGCAGGCGGCGCGGCTGCTGCCGGGGGTGCGCTTCGTCAAGGTGGACACCGAAGTGGCCCGGCAGACCAGTGCCCGGCTGGGCATCCGCAGCATTCCCACGCTGATGGTGTTCAAAAATGGCCGGGAGGTGGCCCGCCAGTCCGGGGTGATGCAGGCCAGCCAGCTGGTACAGTGGCTGCAGCAATTCCGCTGATCCGGCACAGGGGCCGCTGGGCGCTTTCCCAGCGATTGGGGATGCGTGGCCCAGAGCGGGCGGGTTCTTTTGGGGGTATGTGGGGATACGCGGCAGAGTCCGCTATACTCCCGGAACAGGAGACCTGCCAGCCATCCAGGGATGTTCATGGGCCCCACCACGCTGCCTGCTTCACACTATAGTCCGCTGGGGATGCGCTACACCTCGGCGGTGGCCCTGCTCATGCTGATGATGATTGTGCAGCTGTCCAGCTACATCGTCTGGGCGCTGGCGGCGCTGTCCCATCCGCTGTATCACCTCGCTTTCCGGCCTGAGCTGATTTTTCAGATCCTGTCCCTGTATGGGCTGGCCCTCGTGGGGGGGCTGCTGGTGCTGCTGGTGTGCTGGCGGATGCACCAGCAGCAGCGCTGGGACATGCGGCTGAGCTATGTGGCCACCGGGCTGTACAGCGGCATCATGCTGTTTGCCGGGTATGGCATCGGCACTCTGACGCTGGTGTATGGATTTGCACTGGCCGGGGTGCCGTTTTTGCTGCTGTTTTTACTGCCCAGACCAGCCGTCATGGGCATGGTGGCGCTGTCGCTGCTGAGCTGGCTGGTGCTGAGCAGCCTGTCGCTGGAAGGCTACATTCCCTACGCCCCGTCGTACAGTGTGTCGATGATCGTGGCGGACCGCAGCGCCCTGCGCTTCCAGTTCTGGTCGCAGGTGTTTTATCTGGCACCGCTGGCGCTGGCCACAGGGGTGGGGGGGTATTTCATCCGCACCCGCTGGCAGCAACTGGGCACGCGGCTGGCGCAGGCCGAACGGCTGGAGCCAATCAGCCAGGCGCTGAACCGCCCCGCACTGCTGGCGCATCTGGAGGCCCGGCTGCCCGCCGGGACCGCGCCGCTGTCGGTGGTGATGCTGCGTCTGGAGCAGCTGCCGGAGCTGCAGCAGCGCTGCGGCTTTGTGGCGGTGGATCAGATGCTGCGGCAGGGCACCGAGCAGATCCGCACCCAGCTGCGCACCCAGGACGAAATCGGCAGGCTGGGCGATGACGAATGGGTGCTGGTGATGGAAGGGGCCTCGGCGCGGGTGGCGGCGATCCTGACCGATCGCTGCCGACAGGCCATGCTGCAGCAGACGCCGGTGTGCCGCGAGGGCACTGGGCTGCCGCTGCGGATTGCGGCCGTGGTGCTGAGTCTGGATGCCCAGCATCGTGAGGCGCTGTCCAGCCAGCAATTGCTGGATTGCCTGCGCCACGAGCTGGCCCAGCGCGGCAGCCGCAATCACTGGTTGACGCAGGTGCAGGTCAACGAAGAATACCTGCTGTATGGACTGTCTGCCCCCGCATCGCCCCCACAGCCCTCCTGAGGCCTGTGGCCGGGTGCAGGATCAGGCCGGTTTTTTCTTGCGCGGCAGCCAGGCCCAGACCATTTCGCAGCGGATCGGCTCCTGTCCGGATTCATCCACCACCGTGACTGGCACGGTCAGTTCGCCTTTGGTCTCGCTGGCAATGTACTGGCGCTGCTCATCGCTCAGGGTGGCGGTGGCGGTCAGGCTGCCTTTGGCCACGCGCTTGTAGTCCACATGCAGGGATTTGATCAGCATCAGCCGGTCATCCGGCACATTCAGCCCGGTCACGAAGCCGGTGGCGGTCTCGGCCAGCAGCGCCATGGCGGCGGCGTGTACGCCCTTGATGTGGTTTTGCATGCCACGCTTGTGGGGGATGTGGCAGACCACGCGGGCGGGCGTCACTTCCAGATAGCGGATGCTGGCGGTGCCCACCATGGGCACGGCCTGACCAAAAATCTTCGACAGGGCCAGACTGCGCATGCCCTCGGGCAGGCGGGCGGTGGCGTTGGTGATTTTCATCAGGCGATTGGGTTTGCTCATGGCAGGCTCCAAAAAAAAGACTCAGTCCTTGAAGTTGTTGAACTGCAGCGGCAGGCCAAAATTGCCCTCACGCAGCAGCGCCATCACCTGTTGCAGGGTGTCGCGCTTCTTGTCGGTGACGCGCACCTTGTCGCCCTGGATTGACGCCTGCACCTTGATGCCGCTGTCCTTGATCGCCTTGGCGATTTTTTTGGCACTGTCGCCGTCCAGGCCATCCTTGAGTTTCACCACCTGAATGATGTGCTTGCCGCTGGCGCTGGCCTTCTGGGCGTCGAGGGCCTGAATGTCGATCTTGCGCTTGTGGAAGTGGTTTTCCAGCATGGCGTAGACGTTTTCGACCTGGAGTTCGTTTTCGCCAGTGATCTTGATTTCCTTGGCTTTTTCGTTCAGTTCAATCGACACGTCCGAACCGCGGAAATCAAAGCGGGTGGCGATTTCCTTCTGGGTGTTCTGCACGGCGTGGTTGACTTCAAACAGTTCGAGTTCGGACACAACATCAAAAGAGGGCATGGGGTCACCTTTACGGGGTCAAATCTGTTTGCGATGCTAGGCGGCTTGACCAGCAGATACAAGGGCCAAACATGATCCGTGAACTTCAGGTGACCGCGCTGGACCTCAGCCAGCCCGCCACGATCTGGGACGTGCGTGATGCCGCCAGCCATGCCGAAGGGCACCTGCGCGGGGCGGTGAGCCAGCCACTGGAGACGCTGACGGCGGCGCTGCTGGCCACGGTGCCGGCGGGGCAGCCGATTTATGTGCTGTGCGGCGGCGGGACCAAGGCCGGGCGGGCCTGTGCGCTGTTGGAAAGTCTTGATCCGTCGCGGGAATACGTCGAACTCAAGGGCGGTACGCGGGCGGCAAAGGCGGCAGGGTTGGTGGAATGATGATGGCAGGACAAAAAGACTGTTGCTATTTTTTGGGTGCAACCATTGATGGCGAGGATCAGACCCAGCGATTTCTGGATGAAGGCATCTGGGAAACCAATGCCGAAGATTTGGTTGCCAAAAAAATTGGCCGTGCAATTCCCATAGGGGCCTGGGTGGCCATCAAAGCTTCGTATGTGCAGAAATACAATTTGCCTTTTGGAGATCAGGAAAAACCCGTTTCGGTCATGGCGATTAAGGCGCTGGGCCAAGTGACTGGACATTCTTCTGACTGGCAGATCAAAGTCCAATGGCAGCGGAACTATCAATCACGAGTCTGGTTTTTTTATACACAGCAAAAGGCTTATTGGAAAGTCTGTGCTGGAAAAGATTGGAAAGCTGATGCACTGCTTGACTTTGTTTTTGAAGATAAACCGCAGGATTACCAGAAATTTCTTCCAGTATATAAAGAAGATCCAGTGTTGGTGCCACCCGGAGAGGCTTTGTGTCAAAATGATGCCCTGGAAAATTTTCCTGTTCAAAAAGATGCATTGGCCGCCAATGTCATCTACTACGGTCCGCCCGGCACCGGCAAGACCTACGAACTGCAGCGCCTGCAGCGTGAGCAATACACCGATGAGCTGGCCGGGCAGCCGCACGGGGTTTTTCTGCAGGAGCAGGTGCGTTTTTTGACCTGGGCGCAGGTGGTGTTTCTGGTGCTGCTGGAACAGGGCCAGCCGATACCCTGTGCCGAAATCATCCGCCATGACATCTTCAGGGCCAAGGCGGAAATCAACGGACGTGAGGCCAATTTGCTCGGCACCGCACTGGATGCCCTGTATAAACACGCCAAACTGGACCTTGCCGACATCGGTTTTCCGGTCGAAAAACGCTCAAGCCAGTCCTATTTTGACCGCATTGCACAGGGCAAAAAATGGTTCCTGCTGGAGGATGCGGTCGAACTGTTTCCTCAGGCACCAAAAATTTTGCAGCAACTTCAGGAAGGTCCGAGAAGTACTGAAAAAATCCACCGCTACCGCAGCGTGACCTTTCACCAGTCGTATGGGTATGAAGACTTCATCGAAGGGCTGCGGCCCAAACTGCAACAGGATGATGACAGCAGTCAGATCGGCTATGAAATCCGCGAAGGGATTTTTCTGGAACTGTGCCGGGAAGCCAAAGCGCATCCCGAGCACAATTACGCCCTGTTTATTGATGAAATCAACCGGGGCAATGTCAGCCGGATTTTTGGTGAACTGATCAGCCTGATTGAGCTGGACAAGCGTGAAGGTAAAGAAAATGCCTTGTCGGTGGTATTGCCGCACACGAGAAAATCATTCAGCGTACCGGCCAATGTCAGCATTTACGGCAGCATGAACAGCGCCGACCGTTCGCTGACGCCACTGGACACGGCACTGCGGCGGCGCTTTGAGTTTGTCGAATTGATGCCCGAACCAGGTCTGCTGGGCCCTGTGGACGGTGTAGATGTACCGCAGCTGCTGGACACCATCAACCAGCGCATTGAGGCGCTGATTGGCCGCGATTATGTGATTGGCCATGCGTATTTTTTGCCGGTCAAAACCCTGGACGATTTGCGGCAGGTTTTTTTGAATAAAATCATCCCGCTGCTGGCCGAGTATTTTTTTGAAGACTGGTCAAAAATCCGTCTGGTGCTGGCCGATCACCTGAAACCTGCCGAGCAGCAGATGGTACAGGAGGTCAACACCGACGCGCAGGCGCTGTTTGGTCCGGCACCGGTCCATCTGCTGCCGCGCCACCGGATCAATCCGGCCTTGCAGCAGGCCGACGGGGTGTTTGCCCAGCCTGATGCCTATCGGGCGGTTTATGTCTGGCCGGGGGCCACAGGCTGATGGCCGTGTACACGGTGCTGGAGCATGAGTATGTGGCCCCAGTGGGCTGCTGGACCGATGCACCGGCGCGGGTGACGCTGATTCCAGTGGGGTTTTTTGACTGGCTGTATGCAGCCGCCGAGGAGACACTGGATCGCGCCCTCAAGCCTGCCATATACCAGCGCAAAAGCGTGTTGAAATTGCAGCAGTTTGTCGGGCTGATCCAGTCCCCCGGTGGGGATCAACTGGAAATCCTGCCCAAAACCACACGGCTGGACTCGGAAACTGGCGTACAGGCCGGACGTCAGTTGCTGGTGCAGATGCTGCAGCAGGTGCCGGAGTTTCCGCAGTTTTTGTCCTGGCAGGCCCATGTGGCGCTGGCATCATGGCCGCTGTGGTCGCTGTGGGTCGGGCAGATGCTGGCGGCGGTGGCACAGGTGGTACGGCATGGGCTGCGCAGTGCCTATGGTGAGCAGGAAGGCCAGCAGGCGGTGCTGCGCGGGCGGCTGCTGGTGGCAGAGCAGGTGCGCCACAACAGCCTCCACCGTGAGCGGCTGTATTGCCGGTTTCCGGTGTACACGCAGGACCGCGCCGAAAACAGGCTGTTGCACCGGCTGCTGCACGAGCTCAGTCGCCAGCCCCTGAATGCCGGGCAACACCAGCAGCTGCGGCAGTTGCGGCTGCACTTCGAGGGCATTCCGGTGTCGCTGGACTGGCGGCGCGACTGGCGGGCGGTGCAGCTGGCGCGCGGCATGACCGCGTATCGGACGGCGCTGGATTGGCTGTACTGGCTGCTGACCCGGCAGATGCCGATCACCACCGTAGGCGCTGCGGCGGGCTGGTCGCTGCTGCTGGACATGAATCGGTTGTTTGAACACGCGGTGGCCCGGCAACTGCGCCCAGGACTGCCGCCAGGGTGGCAACTGCGTGAGCAGGGCAAGGGCCGGTATTTGTTCCATCAGGCGCTGCACGAGCTGGTGCCGGATCTGTTGCTGTGTGATCCGCAAGGTCGGGTGGTCGCCCTGCTGGATGCCAAATGGAAGCGACTGGAGCACGCTGACCCTTTGCAGGCCGGCAAGCTGGACCGTGCTGATCTGTTCCAGATGAAAGCCTATGCCATGGCGTACCTGCCGC
>JBPOIS010000134.1:0-11965 GCA_052034295.1 Pseudomonadota bacterium | reverse complement strand
CCCACACTGAATTTGCTGTCACGCCGGAATTCCTCGCTCACCAGCACATGGTCCAGCACTTCGGGATGGCCCTGGAACACATGGCTGTAGGCCACATCACGCTTCAGCGCCGTTCCGGTCTGGATGTCGGCCGCATTGAACAGCGCCGTGTCACGGGCCGCGCGGTCGTGCAGCAGCTCGCGCTGATCGGTGATGATCTGGGTGGTCACGCTGTGCAGGCTGTCGTTCAGGTCACCCATCAGCACCAGCGGCACCGGGGTGTGCTGCAGCAGGTCAATCACCAGCGTGCGCAGGGCGGCAGCCTCCACCGCCCGCAGGCACAGGCTGCGCATCCGGGCGCGGGTGCGCACCCTGGGGTCCTGTGCATCCTCCAGCAACTGGCCGCTGGCATCCTGCAAAAATTTGGGCCGCTGGCTTTTCAGGTGTGCGGTCAGCACATAAAACGGCTGACCCCGGGGGGTCTCAAACAGCCCCAGCAGCGGCGCACGCGAAAAGCGCGACTGCAGGCCCAGCTCAGGCAGCTCGGCCGCACAGCCGGGCGGAAAGGCCTCAACGCGGCGCAGCGCCCGCAGTGGCAACCGGCTGACCAGCCCCACACAGGGTGTACCCTGTGCACCGGGGCGGCCCTGATCATTTTCGGCACCGGGCACATGAACCTGATACTGCGCCAGCCCGCTGCGGCTGACCACATCGCGCAGCGCCTGCTCGTCCCAGACCTCCTGCACCGCCACCACATCGGCACGCAGCAGGGCCATCTGCTGGGCCAGCCAGTTCACCTTGTGCTGATAAAATGCTGTGCTGTAGACCTGATCGGCATCATAAAAAATCCGCTCCGGCAGGGCGAGGTTCAGCACATTGGCGGTGAGCAGGCTGACGGTTTCCGGCAGGCTGCGCGGTGCGGCGGGATTCAGGAGCGCTGGCATGTTCATGCAGACTTGTTCAGGATTTGACCCATGCTAAAACCCGCTTCCCACCCACACAAGGCCTGCCATCCGCCAGACGACGCAGTCTGACGCCCTGACCCCCGCCATGGCGGGACGCGTCTGGCCTTCGCGGGACTGCTCTGGCATGATGCCTGCCCAAGCCTTGTTTGCCGGAGACCCCATGGCCCTGATGCGCTGGACCCAATTGCTGTCCACCAGCCGCCTGGGCAGCCGTCACCGGGAAGCGGAGCCGTCACGCAGCCCCTTTCACAAAGACTACGACCGGATCATTTTTTCACAGAGCTTCCGGCAGCTGAACCGCAAGACCCAGGTGCACCCACTCACCCAGAATGATGCCGTACACACCCGGCTGACCCACTCGCTGGAGGTGTCGTCGGTGGGGCGTTCGCTGGGCATGCTGGCCGCCGACAAGATCCGCGCCGACCTGCCGCCGTGGGTGACGCCTGCCGATGTCGGCGCGATCATCCAGGCCGCCTGCCTGGCCCATGACATCGGCAATCCGCCCTTCGGCCACGCCGGGGAATACGCCATCCGTGACTGGTTTGCCCACCCGGACCGCGCTGGCCTGTCGGCGTACGTCAGCGCCGCGGAATACAGTGACCTGTGCCAGTTTGAGGGCAATGCCCAGGGGCTGCGTATTCTCACCCGGCTGGAATACCATCCCAATGACGGCGGCATGCGCCTCACCTATGCGACGCTGGGGGCTTACCTCAAATACCCCTGGCTGGCCCGACCCATCCAGGCGCAGGCCGGACTGGCCACCGACAAACTGGCCAAGTTTGGCTGCTACCACAGCGAGCATGACCTGCTGCAGCAGATTGCCGAGCAGCTCGGCCTGATCCAGACCGGGCCCACGGCGTTTTGCCGTCACCCGCTGGCCTACCTGCTCGAGGTGGCCGATGACGTCTGCTATGCGCTGATCGACATGGAAGATGGCCTGCTGCTGGGCATGCTCGACTATGCCGAGGTGGAGCAGATCCTGCTGGCGCTGATCGGTGACTATGGCGCACCGGTTGAGGTGCAGATGAACGTACCCACCCGCCAGAAGCTGGCCGCGCTGCGGGGCCGGGCCATGAAGCGTCTGGTGAATGACCTGACCGAAGTGTTTGTGCAAAAACAGCACGAGCTGCTGTCCGGCACGCTGACCGGCAGCCTGCTGGACCATGCGCCGCGGGATTTGTGCCAGTGCATTGAAGCCGCCAAGAATCTGGCCCGCCAGCAGATTTTCAGCCACCCGGACAAGGCCCGGCTGGAGCTGGTGGCCAGCAGCAGCCTGACCGTCCTGCTCGACCACTTCATGCCACTGGCGCTGCCGGTGTCCCAGCCACACAGCTTCCGCGAGCGCCGCCTGCTGCAGCTGCTGCACTCCTGGGGCGTGGTGCTGGGCGACAGTGCCTACCTGAACCTGATGCAGGTGCTGGACGGCATCACCGCCCTGTCCGACCATCAGGCCCACCACCTGGCGCTGGACCTGCAGGGCCATCGCATGCATTTGATCTAAAAAAGGAACCCCCATGATTGGCGCACTTCAGGGCACCGTGATTGACCTTCAGGCCCCGCTGGTCATCCTCGATGTGCACGGGGTCGGCTATGAGGTCGAAACCCCGCTGTCCACGTTTTGCCAGCTCAAACATGGCCAGACCGTACGGCTGTGGACGCACCTGGTGGTGCGCGAGGATGCGCAGCTGCTGTATGGCTTTCTGGATCAGGCCGACAAGGCGCTGTTCCGCCTGCTGCTGAAGGTCAATGGCGTCGGTCCCAAACTGGCGGCCAGCATCCTTTCCGGCATGTCTGCCGCGATGCTGATCCAGTCGATCGACCTGCAGGACATCAGCACCCTGACCCGCATTCCCGGCGTCGGCAAAAAAACCGCCGAACGGCTGGTGATTGAGCTGCGCGACCGCCTGCAGGGGCTGAATGGTAGCAGCACCAGCCTGACCGGGACGGGCCAGATCGGGCTGGGCGAAGCCTCGCCACAGGCCGAAGCCGAAGCCGCACTGGTGTCGCTGGGCTACAAGCCGCTGGAAGCCCAGAAAGCCATCAACGCCGTCAAGGCCGAACACAGCGACACCGCCGGGCTGATCCGTGCGGCGCTGAAATCCATGCTGAAAACCTGAGGTTCAAAGGTCCCCCATGCAAGATCGCCTGATTGCCCCGACCGCGCGTCCCGAAGACCAGTTCGACCGGGCCATCCGCCCCACCAGCATGGCCGACTACATCGGCCAGCCGCAGGTGCGCGAACAGATGGAAATTTTCATCCATGCCGCCCGCAAGCGCCAGGAAGCCCTCGACCACACGCTGATCTTTGGCCCGCCCGGGCTGGGCAAGACCACGCTGGCCAACATCATTGCCCGTGAAATGGGCGGCAACCTGAAATCCACCTCAGGGCCAGTGCTGGAGCGGGCCGGGGATCTGGCCGCCCTGCTCACCAACCTCGAAGCCGGTGACGTGCTGTTCATTGACGAGATCCACCGCCTCTCGCCGGTGATCGAAGAAATCCTCTATCCGGCCATGGAGGACTATCAGCTCGACATCATGATTGGTGAAGGGCCCGCCGCCCGCTCGATCAAACTCGACCTGCCACCCTTCACGCTGGTGGCCGCCACCACCCGTGCGGGCCTGCTGACCTCGCCGCTGCGCGACCGCTTCGGCATCGTGCAGCGGCTGGAGTTTTATTCGGTGCCGGACCTGACCACCATCGTCAGCCGTTCCGCCAGCCTGCTGGGGGTGCCGATTGAACCGGCGGGGGCGCTGGAAGTGGCCCGCCGCGCGCGCGGCACGCCGCGGATCGCCAACCGGCTGCTGCGCCGGGTGCGCGACTATGCCGAGGTCAAGGGAACCGGGCTGGTCAATGGCGAGATGGCGGCACAGGCGCTGGACCTGCTGAATGTGGACCGGCACGGGCTGGACACACTGGACCGGCGCTATGTGCAGATGCTGATCGACCGCTTCGCCGGGGGACCTGCCGGGGTGGAAGCACTGGCGGCCGCACTGGCCGAGGACAGCGGCACCCTGGAAGACGTGGTGGAGCCCTACCTGATCCAGCAGGGGCTGGTGATGCGCACCGCACGCGGCCGGGTGGTCACCCCACAGGCCTATCTGCAACTGGGCCTGCCGGTGCCGGAGACGGACTGAGCCCGGTCCCGGTGTGCGGCGGGGCAAGGATTCTGCTTGCCTGCCCACCCCGCATGAAAATCAATGCAGAATTTCATCAGAAAGATGTTTAAAGCGATTTAAAAAACAAAAAAGCCAGAATGAATCTGGCTCTTTCAGAATCTGTCTGTATTACAGGCCGGAGGCCAGTTTGCCGATGGCAACGCCTGCCGCAACGCCGTTGACGACGAGGGTTTCGATGTCCTGAGTCGTCGGCTTGGCACCATTATTGACCAGATTGTTCACCACCGGGGCCATGGCGGAAGCCGAATTGACGATGGTCACCACAGGCTTGACCTTGGACGGCAGGATTGGCGACAGTTTGTTCAGCAGGCTGGAAGTCTGCTGCAGGCCGAGGATGACCTGATCCGGGGTGATGCTGATGCCTGCCTGACCGGTGACGACGGCCAGTTCCTGATCAGACAGCTGTTGAACACCCACGTCGGCAAAGCTGGCCATCGGGGCCAGTGCCAGTACAGCGGCTGCAAAAACCTTTTTCATTGTTTTCTCCATCCATGTCAACCATTTGACGAAAAGCATGATAATCAAAGTCCGGTTTTTTTGACAAGACAGATTTGTCTTAAGAAGACAAGAAAACCAAAATAATTGCAATTTCTGCGTCCTGTTGCACAGTTCAATGGAACAGAATGACAACCAGTAGACGTTTGTTTACTTTTGGACAAAACCCGACTTTAAAAACACATTAAATATGGTTTGTTTTTTGGGCATGGTGTCCGTACAGAGGGTCTGCCCAGATGGGCACAGCCTTGCCATGGGCACCACCTCTGCCCGCCAGAGGCACGGATTACACCACTTCTGCACGGTTTTTTTGCACCTGAACACTGGTCGCCCCCGCCAATAGTCGGCACAATCAGGGACCTGAGCCACTGCCCACCTGACACCGGACATGTTTCGCTGGACCTTGCGCATTTACATTGAGGACACCGATGCGGGCGGGATCGTCTACCACGCCAACTACCTCAAATTCTGTGAACGGGCCCGCACCGAGTGGCTGCTGTCGGCGGGTCTGGCCCAATACCTGCAACAACACGACTGCCAGTTCGTGGTGCGCCGGGCTTCGATTGACTATCGTTTTCCCACCCACCTGGGTGAAACACTGTGCATTGAATCGCGCCTGGACTGGTGCCGGCAGGCGTCGTTTGCCCTGACCCAGACCCTGTACCGTGAGGACACCGTGGTGTGTACCGTGCAGGTCGAGCTGGCCTGCCTGCAGCGCGATGCCCGGCAGCAGCTGCGCCCGGTACGCCTGCCCGACCCCATCCGTGCGTTGCTGACTGCCTCCTGAGGAACCCTGATCCATGCCTGCTTCCCTGAATCCGATCGACCTGATCCTCCATGCCAGTCTGGTGGTCAAGCTGGTGATGCTGTTGCTGCTGGTGGCGTCGGTGTATGGCTGGATGCTGATTGCCCGGCTGGAGCAGGTCCAGCGCCGTGCCCTGACCGAGGACCAGCGCTTTGAAAAACTGTTCTGGTCCGGGGCGGATCTGAAAAACCTGTACCAGGCCGCACAGGTGAAAGCCGACCGCCAGGGCAGCGAGGCGGTGTTTTATGAAGGTTTTGCTGAATTTCTGAAGCTCAAGCGCAAGCAGGCCAGCGCCCCGGAACTGCTGGGCGGCACTGAGCGCCTGCTGCGGGTGGCACTGCAGCGCCAGCAGTCTGCACTGGAGCAGGGGCTGGGCACGCTGTCGAGCATTGGTTCGGTGTCGCCCTATGTGGGTCTGTTTGGCACGGTCTGGGGCATCATGAACAGCTTTCTGGGCCTGTCGCAGACCCAGCAGGCCACGCTGGCCACCGTGGCCCCGGGGATTGCCGAGGCGCTGATTGCCACGGCCATCGGCCTGTTTGCGGCGATTCCAGCCGTGCTGGCCTACAACCGCTACACCGCGCGCAGTGAACAGATCTATCAGCAGCGTGCCCTGTTTGCCGAAGAGTTTTCCGCCCTGTTGCAGCGGGAAGCCCTGCCGGCGGCCGAACGTCCCGGAGAACCGGCATGAGTGGTCCCAGTCCGTTTGAGCGGATCAAAAAACCGCTGAAAAGTGACATGAATGTGGTGCCCTACATCGACGTGATGCTGGTGCTGCTGGTGATTTTTATGGTGACCGCGCCGATGCTGGCCACTGGCCTGAAGGTGGACCTGCCCCAAGTCGCCACCGAGCCGGTGGAGGTCAGCCCGCAGGCCCCGGCGCTGGTCAGCGTGCGCGCCGATGGGCAGTATTTTTTGAAACTGGCCGATGGTCCTGAGCAGGCCATGACCCTGGCGCAGCTGCGCTCCACGCTGTCGGCCGCACAGCAGCGCAACCCGCAGCTCAGTGTGCTGATCAACGGGGACCGCGCCGCGTCCTATGGCAAGGTGGTGGAACTGATGGGCAGCCTGCAGCAGGCGGGCCTGCAGCAGGTCGGCCTGCTCACCGAACCCCAGCCTGTGCCCTGACGAGGCGATTTTCCGATGCCCAGACTGGCCACCCCCAGCGCAATCGAGCAAAAAAAGGCCCTGTGGTTCAGCCTGGGCCTGCACGCTGTGTTGCTGACCGGGTTGCTGCTGCTGCGTGTGCCTGCCCCACCGCCGCCCCCCAAAACCCTGAAGGCCGTGCTGATCCCGCCGCCGACCCAGCCCCAGCCCGAGGCCGCCCCTGAACCGGCCACCCCGCCCCCGGCAGCCCGCGCCCCGGAGGCTGCCGCGCAACCCGAGCCGGTCCAGTCTGCCCGCGCGCCCTCCCCTGTCCCGCCACCGCCCCAACACGAGGCGGCCGCACAGGCCAGACAGGCGGCTGAAGCCAAGCAAAAACGCGCCGCCGAAGCGCAGGCCCAAAAAGACGCCGCTGCCAAAGCCAGACGCGACGCCGAAGCCGAACAAAAAGCCGCCCAGAAAGCCCAGCAGCAGGCTGAACAAAAACGCGACGCTGAAGCTGCTGCCCAGCAGGCGGCCGAACGGGCTGCACTGGCCGCCGCTGAGGCACGCCAGCACGAACTCGACCAGATTCACCGCCGGGCCCTGGAAGCCCTGCAGCAGACCCAAAAACAGCAAGCCCGGCAACAGGCTGAACAGCAGCGCCGCGAGGCCCAGCAAAAACAGGCTGAACTGGCCGTGCAGGCCAAACGCCGTGAGGCCGAACAAAAACGTGCCGCCGAAGCCGCCGCCAAAGCCAAACGCGACGCTGAAGCCGAACAGAAAGCCACCCAGAAAGCCCAGCCACAGGCCGAACAAAAACGCGCTGCCGAAGCCGCTGCCAAAGCCAGACGCGACGCTGAAGCTGAACAGAAAGCCACCCAGAAAGCCCAGCAACAGGCCGAACAAAAACGTGCCGCCGAAGCCGCCGCCAAAGCCAAACGCGACGCTGAAGCAGCCCGGCAGGCCCAGCGCAAGGCCCTGAGCAGCCCGGTGGGCAGTGAGGATGAATTTGCCCAGCTGCGCGGTGACCTGCAGAAATCCGATCAGGACCGTGCCGACAAGGCCGCCGCTGCCGCCCAGAAAGCCCGAGACGATGCCGCACAGGTCAACCAGCTCAAGGGCCAGATCCGCAATCTGGTGCTGTCACGCTGGCGGGTTCCGGCGTCTGATGCCAAGCAGGCCACCCTGCGCATCACCCTGAACCGTCAGGGCGAAGTGCAATCGGTGGTGATCACCCAGTCCAGTGGCGATGAGGCCTTTGACGCCAGCATCCGTGCCGCAGTCGAGCGCGCGGCACCGTTCCCGGTGCCGGATGACGATGCCCTGTTTGCCCGGTCATTCCGCACCATCTCCTTTACCTTCAAAAAACCCGGAGCCTAAGATGTCCCGCCTGTGTTTTCCGGCCCTGCTGATCCCGCTGCTGCTGCTGGGCGCCGCCCTGCCCGTCCGGGCCGAGCTGCAGATCGAAATCATCAAGCCCAACGAGCAGGCCCCGCAAATCGGCGTGACCCCGTTTGCCGAGGGCAATGACCTGTCCACCATCATCCAGAATGACCTGCGCCGCTCCGGGCGCTTTGCCAGTTCGGCCAGCCTGCCCCAGACCGTGTACCGCAGTGCCGACCTGGATCCGGGCCTGTGGCAGCAGGCGCAGATTCCCTACGCGGTGGTGGGCCGGGTGACGCCGCAGGGCGATGACCTGCTGATCCAGTACGAACTGATGGACATCAACAAATCGCAGCGCCTGCTCGGTGAGCAGCTCACCGTCAGCAAGGCGCGCCAGCGTGAAGCCGCCCACCTGATTGCCGACAAGATCTATCAGGCCCTGACCGGGGTGGCCGGGGATTTTTCCGGGCGGATTGCCTACGTGCTGCGGGAAAAACCCCAGCCTGCGGCGGCCGGGGCGGTGGCCAAGCCACACTTTACCCTGCAGATTGCCGACACCGATGGCCACGAACCCCGGACCGTGCTGGAGTCCAGCGAACCGATCCTGTCGCCTGCATGGACCCCGGATGGCAAATCGATTGCCTATGTGTCGTTTGAAAGCGGTCGCCCGGCCATTTACCTGCAGGCGCTGGAAACCGGCCAGCGTCAGGTGCTGGCCCAGTTCAAGGGCTTAAATGGGGCGCCGTCGTTTTCTCCGGATGGCCAGTCGATGCTGTTCACCGCCTCGATGGATGGCAACCCGGAAATCTACCGCATGGACCTGTCCAGCAAAAAACTCGAGCGGCTGACCCGCGACACCGCGATCGACACCGAAGCCCGCTATGCAGCAGATGGCAAATCCTTCGTGTTCACCTCGGACCGGGGCGGCAACCCGCAGGTGTACCGCTACACGTTTGCCGATGGCAGCATCAGGCGGCTGACCTACCGGGGCAGTTTCAATGCCCGCGCCAGCCTGAGTCCGGACAACCAGTCGATGGTGCTGGTGCACCGCCCGGCCGGGCAGCAGTTTCAGGTTACCCTGCAGGACCTGCGCGCTGGGGTCACCGTACCGCTGACCCCCACCCCGCTGGATGAGTCGCCGAGTTTTTCCCCAAATGGCCAGATGATTGTCTACGCCACCCGTGAGGAAGGCCGTGGCCTGCTGGCGATTGTGTCCACCGATGGCCGCTTCCGCATGCGCCTGCCCAGCGAAAACGGCGAAGTCCGTGAGCCCGCCTGGGCACCGCGCCCGCGCTGACGGCTGATTTTTTTCACCACAACGAGGAACATCCCATGAACCGTGCCCTTTCCCTGCCGCTGTTGATGTCCGTGCTGGTGGCCTCGCTCACCGTCACCGGCTGTGCCAGCAAAAAAGCCCTGACCACCCCGACCACCCCGACCACCGCGCCGACCGCCTCCACCAGCAGCACCAGCAACCCGGCAGGCGGGGCCAGCACCACCGGCCTGGGCGACCAGTCGGCGCTGGGCAGCCAGCCGCTGGACGCCAACGGCAACCCGATCAACAGCGCACAGGGTCCACAGGATGCCCTGCGTGCCGCCCTGCAGAACCGGGTGGTGCACTTTGATTTTGACAGCAGTGAGGTCAGTGACAGCGATGTCGGCACCCTGTCGGCCCATGCGGGCTACCTGAAACAAAACAGCGCCGCCCGTGTCACCCTGGCCGGGCACACCGACGAGCGCGGCACCCGTGAATACAACATGGCCCTGGGCGAACGCCGCGCCAAGGCCGTGCAGGCGTTTTTGCTGACCAACGGCGTCAACAGCCAGCAGATCGACACCGTCAGTTATGGCAAGGAAACGCCGGTCAACGTAGGCCACGCTGAGGCGGCCTGGGCTGAAAACCGCCGGGTCGAACTGAAGTACGACGCGGGCGCGCCCTGATCATTTTTTCCACGCAAAAAAATCCCCCGCACCTGGCGGGGGATTTTTTTCGGCCAGCGCTGGCGCTCAGCGGCCCAGCAGGTCGCGGGCCACGATGTCCTTCATGATTTCGTTGGTGCCGCCATAGATGCGCTGGATGCGCGCATCGACGTAGAAGCGGCTGATCGGGTACTCGGTCATGTAGCCATAGCCGCCGAACAGCTGCAGCAGGTTGTCGGCGACCTTGCACTGCATGTCGGTGGCATAGGCCTTGACGGCAGCGACGGTCGGGATGTCCAGCTTGCCGGCCATGTACTGCTCGATGCACTGGTTGACAAAGGCCTGGGTGGCCAGGGCGTCGATTTTGGCCTGCGCCAGCACGAAGCGGGTATTTTGCAGGGCCGCAATCGGCGCACCAAAGGCCTGACGCTCACGCACATACTGGGTGGTCACGTCGATGCAGCCCAGAATGGCACCAATGGCGGTGACGGCAATGCTCAGGCGCTCACGCGGCAGCTCCTGCATCATGTGCACAAAGCCCTGTCCCGGCTGGCCCAGCAGCTGGTCGGCCGGCACTTTCATGTTGTCAAAGAACAGCTCGGAGGTGTCCTGCGAGTGCAGGCCGATCTTGTCCAGGTTGGTGCCGCGCTTGAAGCCGTCCAGGCTGGTGTCCACCAGCAGCAGGGAAATGCCCTTGGCCCCGGCGGCCGGATCGGTCTTGGCGGCCAGAATCACCAGACCGGCGTGCTGGCCGTTGGAAATGAAGGTCTTGGAACCGTTGACCAGATAGTGGTCGCCCTGCAGGATCGCCGAGGTGCGCAGTGCCTTCAGGTCTGAACCGGCACCCGGCTCAGTCATGCCGATGGCACCCGGAGCCTCACCGGAGACCAGCCGGGGAATCCAGTACTGTTTCTGGGCTTCGGTGCCGATGTGCAGGATGTACGGGGCAACGATTTCGGAATGCACCGAAATGGCGGTCGAAAACGAGCCGAATCCGGCACGGGCGGCTTCTTCGACCAGCATCATCGAATAATGGGTCGGCACGCCATAGCCGCCGTACGCTTCGGGCATGTCCACGCACAGGAAGCCGTTGGCGCCCAGCAGGGTCCACACCTCGCGCGGCATGATGCCGGCCTTTTCCCACTGGTCGTAGTGCGGCGCGATGTGCTCCGCCATGAAACGGCGGAAATTGTCACGGAACAGTTCAAGATCAGCGTCATGAGCCAGCATGGTCAGGTTCCCTTTTTTAAAAAAATCATCAACACACAAAAACCGCCCGCAGTATACGCCAAAGCGGGCCCGTGGTTCACGGTCTGCATTGACCCACAGGTCAGGCCCAGCGGTCAGTGTTGTACCGCGTTGGATGCTGGCATACTGGGGGTTTATTGAATTGCCTGCCTGCTGCCATGACTGCCCCTGCCCGTCCCCAGACCCGGATTCAGCCCCAGCCGAACCAGTACCGCGACGCTGAGCACCCGTTTGCCGAATACGTGCGCATCCTCGGCAAGGGCCGCAGGGGTAGCCGTGCGCTGACCGGGGAAGAAGCCGAGCGGGCCTTTGCGATGATCCTGGACCGTGAGGTGCTGGACGTGCAGCTGGGGGCATTTCTCATGCTGCTGCGCGTGAAGGAAGAATCGGTGGCGGAGCTGGCCGGGTTTGTGCGCGCCACCCGCAGCCGTCTGTCACTGCCCGCCGTGGCGGTGGATCTGGACTGGCCCAGCTATGCCGGCAAGCGGCGGCATTACCCATGGTACCTGCTGGCGGCACTGACGCTGGCGCGGTATGGGGTACGGGTGGTCATGCACGGCGCTGCCGGACACACGGTGAACCGCCTGTATGCCGAAGATGTGCTCACCGCGCTGGGCTACCCGATCGCGCATCAGGCCAGTGCGGTGGCCGGACACCTGGCGCAGCGGGGCTTTGCCTATGTGCCGCTGTCCACCCTGTCGCCGGTGCTGGGCGAGCTGATCGACCTGCGCAATGTCATGGGCCTGCGCTCGCCGGTGCACACGCTGGCGCGGCTGATCAACCCGTTTGCTGCCCCCTGCACGGTGCAGGCGATTTTTCACCCGGCCTACCGCAGCAGCCACCAGCAGGCCGCAGCGCAGCTGGGCGCGCAAAACATGCTGGTGATCAAGGGCGAAGGCGGGGAATT
>JBPOIS010000188.1:0-4317 GCA_052034295.1 Pseudomonadota bacterium | reverse complement strand
GCCCAGGCGGCCAGCGCCCACGGCGACAGTGCAGACACGGGCAGCTCCTGCCACTGCACCGGGACCCCGGCGCGGGCCAGGCCAGCCTGCAGGCCCAGCGCCTGACTGCGATGGCCCGCACGGCCATCACTCAGGTACAGCACCGACAGCGGCGCAGCCATGACCGACGGGGCGACCGGGGCCGGCTCAGATGTGGCTCAGCCAGTGCCTGTACGGTTCAGCACGGCCATTGACCACATCAAAGAACAGCGACTGCAGGCGCTCGGTCACCGGCCCGCGCGAACCGATGCCGATCGGGCGGTCGTCGTATTCACGGATCGGGGTGACCTCGGCGGCGGTGCCGGTCAGGAAAGCCTCATCGGCGATGTAGAACTCATCGCGGGTGATGCGGCGCTCCGTGACTTTGATGCCCAGATCAGCAGCCAGGGTCATGATGGTCTGTCGGGTGATGCCTTCAAGGCCGCCACTGCCCAGGTCGGGGGTGTGGAGCTCGCCGTCTTTCACCAAAAAGATATTTTCGCCAGCGCCCTGACAGACGAAGCCGTGCGGGTCCAGCAGGATCGCCTCATCATAGCCTGCGGCGGTGACTTCCTGATTGGCCAGGATCGACACTGGATAGTTGCCGACGGCCTTGGCCTTGCACATGGTGATGTTGGGCTGGTGATGGGTGAACGATGACGTCTTGACGCGGATGCCCCGCTTGATGCCATCCTCACCCAGATAGGCGCCCCACGGCCAGGCGGCAATGGCGACGTGGATCTGGTTGGTGCGGGCGGCGATGCCCATTTTTTCCGAACCGATCCAGACGATCGGACGCAGGTAGCCCGACGTCAGGCCGTTGACGCGGATGACTTCCTTTTGGGCCGCTTCGAGGGTGGCCTGATCAAACGGCACCTTCATCTGAAAAATCTTCGCTGAATTGAGCAGGCGCTTGGTGTGGCAGCCCAGCCGGAAAATCGCCGGACCCTCGGCGGTTTCGTAGGCACGCACCCCCTCAAACACGCCCATGCCATAGTGCAGGGTGTGGGTGAGCACGTGCAGCTTGGCTTCGCGCCAGTCCACCAGTTGTCCGTCCAGCCAGATCAGTCCATCACGATCAGCCATACTCATGGCACAGTTCTCCACAGCAAGTTCTTTAAAAAAAATCTCGACCCTGAGCCACGGCCAGCGCAGTCAGTCCAAAAAAATCTGCCAGTGGGCGGTTTTGTCAGGCGGTTGACGCAATCTGGCGGCCAGCCTGCACACGGGCCAGCACCAGGACAAAAAAGCCAGTCAATTCATCCAGCACACGCCAGCGCGATCGTCGCCAGTCGTGTCCGCAGCGGAGGAATCAGGATCGGGGGTGGGACAGATCAGGGCCACTGCATGGCCATGCCCCACCACCCGCCAGCAAGGACAGGATTTTGCCACACAAATGCACCTGCGGGTAAGCACCTTCTCCGGCTTGTGCGGGGGCGCATGGTTTTGCCTGCTTGTGATCAAAAAAATAGGTCGCCGAAGGCCCAGCCCGACACCCTGACCCAAAAGGCTTCAACGCCGCTCAGCCTGCGCAAACCCGCTTTTGCTTTTGACAGCTATTCAGCCCAAAACCCAACCCACTACGGGGAAAGTCCCCGCAACGGTCCGAGCCCGCTCAGCATTCGCAAAAAGCACAGCACCCACGCCAGCCCGGCAGTCGAAAAAAGCCCAGCAGCCCGCGAGTTTTGCGGGGACAGGTGGTTTTGCCGACTTTTGCCGAAACAAAAGTCGGTCGCCGAAGGCCGGGCACAGCACCCTGCACACCACCAAAAAGCATTTCGCCAAGCACGCTTTTGCTTTTGACTGCCTTTGTCCCTTCACAGCATCTACTACCGTAAAGGTCCCCGCAATTGTCCGAGCCCGCTCAGCCCCCGCAAAAAACCCAGCCCCCGCGCCAGCCCGACCACCGCAAAGAGCCCGGCAGCCCGCGAGTTTTGCGGGAACAGATGGTTTTGCCCCCTTTTGCCGTAACAAAAGGGGGTCGCCGAAGGCCGGGCACGACACCCTGACCAAAAAGGCTTCGACGCCGCTCAGCCTGCACAAAGCTGCTTTTGCTTTTGACAGCCCTCGCCCCTACACCAGCGCCCCCAGCAACTGCTGCCAAATCCCCTGCACCCGCTCCCGCGTCTGCGCCCAGTCCTGCGCCGGCACCCGCAGCGGCTGCTGGGCCAGCGCCAGCCGGTGGGTGGCGGCCCGCTCCAACAGATAAGCCTGCTTCAGGGCCTCGGCATCGACATCGCTGAGCAGACCAGCCTGCGCCATGCTGTCGAGCAGGCGCACATTGTCCGACCACACCGCCAGCGCCGGGTGCAGCGCCGCAAAGGCCAGCACCCCGTACTGCACCATGAATTCGATGTCCACGATGCCGCCCCGGTCGTGCTTGAGGTGAAACGTGCCACCGGCCTGCTCAGTGGCGGAGCTGCCCAGGTGGTCACGCATTTTTTGCCGCATCGCCTGCACCTCCTGCCGCACCTGCACCGGATCGCGCACCTGCCGCAGCGTGTCCAGGCGAACCTGCTCAAACGCGGCCAGCACCGGCGCCCCGCCACACAGACCGCGGGCGCGCACCAGCGCCTGATGCTCCCACAGCCAGGCGTTTTTTTCCTGATAGCGGCGGAAGGCCGCCACACTCGCCACCAGCAGACCGGCATGGCCGGAGGGTCGCAACCGGGTGTCAATCTCGTAGGTGCGGCCATCCAGGGTCTGGGTGGTCAGCAGGCTGATGACTTTTTGGGCCAGCCGGGCACAGAACTCCATGCCGGAAATCGGCTTGCCGCCATCGGTCTCGGCCTGCTCATCCACATCGTGCAAAAACACCAGATCCAGATCCGAACCATAGCCCAGCTCAATGCCCCCCAGCTTGCCATAGCCAATGACGGCGAAGGCGGGCGCATCCAGCGTCACCCGCTCGCCATTGCTGCAGCGCGGCAGCCCGTGGCGGTGCACCAGTGCCGCCAGCGCCAGATCCAGCGCGGCACTCAGCACCACTTCCGCAATCCAGGTCAGGGCGTCGGACACTTTCATCAACGGCCGCTCGGCCAGTACATCACTGGCAGCGACCTCCAGCACTTGGGATTTTTTGAACAGCCGCAACACCCGCATCTGCCCTTCGGTGTCGTCGCGGTCCACCCGGAGCAATTGCTGGCGCAGGCTGTCGGCCAGCTGGGCACGGTCCGGCAAATCGCGCAGGTTGGCCGACAGAAATTCATCCAGCAGCACCGGATAGCGCACCAGCTCCTCACTGATCCACGGGCTGACCGCCATCATCTGCACCAGGTGCGCCAGCGCGGTGGGGTTTTCCATCAGCATGACCAGATACACCGAGCGGCGCGCCACCGTTTCCAGCAGCGGAATCACCCGCAGCAGCGCCCGCTGGGGATCGGGCTGGCGCAGGATCGCAGCGGCCAGCAGCGGCCACACCCCGCGCAGGCGCTGCAGGGCGGTTTCAGGCAGTTTCTGGATGGTGCGGCTGCCCCAGAATGCCTCCAGCCGCGCCAGCCCCTCGGCATCCAGCCGTTCGTGCAGGCGCTCCACTGGCTGGGCCTCGCCCGGCTGCGCCTCCTGCCGCTGCCGATCGACAATCACCTTGGCAAACTCGGCCCGCACCGCCTGCCGGTGCTGCCCCAGAGCCCGCTCAAAGTCCTCCAGACCGGCAAAGCCCAGCACCTGCACCATGCGCAGCAACCGGGCCGGGTCAGCAGGCAGCTGCTGGGTCTGCTGATCCTCCAGCGCCTGAATGGCATGCTCGACCCGGCGCAGGAACCGGTAGGCCGCCGCCAGCGCCGCCACCTGCTCCGCCTGCAGCAAGCCCTGCCGCCCCAGCTCAGCCAGCACCACCAGACAGGGCCGCTGGCGCAGCTCACGGCGCGCGCCGCCATACAGGAGCTGAAACGCCTGTACGATGAACTCCACCTCGCGGATGCCCCCGGCGCCCAGCTTCACATCCTGGGCCACATTGCGGCGCAGCACCTCGCGCTCGATCATGGCTTTCATTTCGCGCAGCGCGGCAAAGGCGCCATAATCCACATAGCGCCGGTACACAAAGGGACGGGTCATCTCCAGCAGGCTGTCCCCTGCCGCCCCACCCGTGACCACCCGGGCCTTGATCCACGCATAACGCTCCCACTCGCGGCCATGCTGCTCCAGATAGCGCTCCAGCGCCAGATAGCTGATCGCCAGCGGACTGCCATCGCCCCAGGGCCGCAGGCGCATGTCCACCCGGAACACAAAGCCATCCGCCGTCACCGTGTCCAGCAGCCGGATCACCGCCTGTCCCCACTGGATCATGAATTGCTGCAC
>JBPOIS010000212.1:0-15899 GCA_052034295.1 Pseudomonadota bacterium | reverse complement strand
GTGCTCTACGATGGCATGTTGCTGCTGGCGCTGGTGGTGTTTGTCGGGGCCATTCTGGTGATTGCGGCCACGTCGGGCGAGCAGGCCCGCACTGGTCACGCGGCCGCCCTGTCGGCATCGTTTCGCTATGGGGTGATGTTCCCGGCCTTTGTGCTGACGGTCTGGGGCTTTTATGGCCTGTTCTGGACCCGCATTGGCCAGACGCTGGGGATGCAGACCTGGCGGCTGAAAACCGTGCGTCCCGATGGCCGTTTGCTGGACTGGCCCACCGCGCTGCTGCGCTGTGCCATGGCCTGCGTGCTGCCGCTGATCTGTGCGCTGGCCGGGTACTGGCTGCACCACACCGCCGAGGCGCTGGTGCTGAGTGCCGTGTCTGGCTTTGTGTTCAATTACCTGCTGGCGCTGTTCAATGCCAAGCGGCTGGCCGTACACGACATCCTGTCGGCCACGCTGACCCTGCGCATGCCGCCGGGCGACCGCCCCGAGTGGCTGCCGTGGGGGCGCAAGCGCCGCTGATCAGGCCGGGTGCAGCCAGTGCAGGGTGTCCGCCGTGCGGCGGCTGGGGCGGTATTCGGCACCCACATGGCCCGCATAGCCGGATTGCGCCAGCCACGCAAAGATTTTTTCAAATGCCAGCAGCCCCGTGCCCGGTTCCTGCCGGCCCGGCCAGTCGGCAAACTGGATGTGGCCGATCCGGGACAGATTGGCCTGCAGGCCCTCCAGTACCGCTTCGCCCATCATCGCCATGTGGTAACAGTCGTATTGCATCTTCAGGGACGCCAGACCGGGCTGCTCCAGCATCTGCTGCATCTGGGCGATGTTCTGGATCAAAAAACCCGGCATGTCGGTGCCGTTGATGGCCTCCAGCACTGGCTGGATGCCATGCAGGGCGCATTCCTGCACGGTGCGCTGCAGGTTGTGGTGCAGAGTGCGCAGGCAGGGCAGCAGGTCGGCATCTTCCGGCTGGCGTCCGGCCAGCACGTTCACGGTGGGCACCTGCAGGGCACGGGCGTAGGCCATCGCCTCCAGCAGCGCGTGGTGGTAGGCCTGCTCCTGACCGGGAATCCCGGCCAGTCCGTGTCCCCCCTGCATCAGGTCCCCGGCGGGCACATTGATCAGCACCAGTTGTAACTGGTGCTGCTGTAGCTGGGCTTCCAGCTCGGCGATGGTCAGTTCATAGGGAAACTGGATTTCCACCGCGCTGAATCCAGCCTGCCGGGCCAGCGCAAAACGCCCGGCCAGCGGCACCTCGGTGAACAGCAGCGACAGATTGGCGGCAAAGCGCAGCATGGGCAGGCCTGTAAATGTCAAGCAGGAAGCATCCGGCTAGACCACCGCTGAGCCGGACAGGCGCTCAAACTCTACCACATCATGGGCCGAAAAAATCTGCAGCGCCGGATCGGTCTGCCGGGACAGGGTCTGCAGGGCGGCCAGATTGGCACGGCGTTCATCAGGCAGGGTCTGCACTGCCTGTTCAAACAAACGGATGCCGAGCGGGGTCTGCGCCGGGTCACGGAGCTGGGTGTGGTGAAAATACGCATCGCCGGCGTGCAGCAGCCAGCCCTGATCGGTGCGCACGGCCACACCACAGTGGCCCCGGGTGTGGCCGATCAGCGGCACCAGCGCCAGGTCGGCCTGTAGTCCATCGATCGGGGTGATGGCCTGCAGGCCCTGCCACGCGCCATGGCTGGTGCGGTGCTGCACCCAGCGCGGCTGGTGTGACCACTGGCAGGCCCGGTAGCGGGCCTGACTGCGCCAGTCCGGGTGCATGGCGGCCTGGTATTCGGCTTCGTGCACGTGTACCTGGGCCTGTGGAAAATCACTCAGGCCCCCGGCATGGTCCAGATCCAGATGGGTCAGGATGATGTGGCGCACATCAGCCGGGTCCAGCCCCAGCGCCCGGATCTGGGCATGGGCGGTCTGTTCCGGACGCAGCACGGGCCGGGTGATCGCCACAAAGGACCGGCCCAGCCGCGCGGCAGGCCGGGCCAGATCATCCCGCCCCAGCGCCGTGTCGACCAGAATCAGGCCATCCTGAGGGGTTTCGATCAGCAGCACATGGCAGACCATGCGGGCGGACTGCAGCCAGCCGGACAGGCCACGCGGGCCATGGATCAGCGGGGCACAGGCCGGGCACAGGGTGCCGCAGTTGAGGTGGTGAACGCGCAGGGTGGACATCGGGCGGGCCTCGGGGGCAGACAGAATCAACCTGCTGAACATAGCGCATTTGCAGGCGGCTGCCAGCCCCGCTGCCGTGCTTCGGCTGTGCACAATGACAGGCCCTGCATTGCCCCGGCCCTGCCCAGTGGTGGGGCAGGTTCGACCTGAATCCGCGAGGTCAGGCGATGCGGTTTTACTTAAAATATTGATTTTTATTATAAAATATAAAAAATGTGAAATCTGGCACGGTTTATGAATTCTCAGGGTATTGCTTGACCACCGCTGAGGCGTGTCCTTCATGCCAGCCTTCAGAATGCGCTGTGGCAGCCTGCTGCTGGCGGCCGCCCTGACCCCTGCCGTGCAGGCCGCCCCGGTGAACCAGCTCACCGATCAGGAGGCCACCAACCGCGCCGGGCAGCAGCGCATGCTCAGCCAGCGCATGGCCAAAAGCTGGGTGCTGCAGGCGCAACATGCCCTTGAAGATGAACAAAAAGCCCGCCTGATGGCGGCGCAGCAACGCTTTGAACAGAATCTGGCCGCCCTGCAGCCCTATGTGGCCAGCCGGCCTGCGCTGCAGGCGCCGTTTGCCCGGTTGCTGGGGCAATGGCAGCGCTACCGGACGCTGCTGGGCAGTGCGCCCGCGACCGACCGGATCGGTGAAGTCCTGACTCAGGCGGGGCAGACCCTGGCACTGGACGAGGCGTTCACCCGCCAGATCAGTGCGGGCCGCAGTGCGGTGGAAATCGTCAACATCAGTGGCCGCCAGCGCATGCTCAGCCAGCGTATCGTGCTGCTGTATGCCAGCATGCCCTATCTGGCGGGTGATGCCGGTCTGGGCCAGCAATACCAGCAGGCGATAGACCAGTTTGAGCAGGGGCTGGGCCGCCTGCAGCGCTATCCCGCCAACAGTGCCGAGATCCGTGCCCGGCTGGACGAGGTGGCGCTGTGCTGGCGACTGGCGCAGGAGATTTTCAGTGACCGCAAGGCCCGGCCACGGCTGATGGAGGTGAACGCCGAGCTGTTGCTGCAGCGCATGGAGGAAATCACCGCGCTCTACAGCAGGCTGCCGCCGCTGCCCGTGCAAAAAACCGCCTAGGCCGGCCCCGGTTCTTCATAAGCCTGAATAAGCGTCGACAGGTCATCGCGGGCATGTCCAGCGGCATGGGCCTGCATCAGCCGGGTGGCCTGATCGGTCACCGGCAGCGACAGGCCCAGCTGTTCGGCCAGCGTCAGCACATTGGACAGATCTTTCAGCAGGGTCTGCACCCGCCACTGCACCGGCTCAAACTGCCCGCTGGCCATGCGCGGGGCCAGCATCTGGAAGGGCCGCGAGTCGGCAAATCCCCCCGCCAGCGCCGGGGCCAGCCGGGTGGCATCCACCCCAGCCTGCCGGGCCAGATGCACCGCCTCGGCAATCAGCGTGCTGTTGGCGGCCACGATCAGCTGGTTGCACAGCTTGGTGACCTGTCCGCTGCCACTGCCGCCCATGGCGGTGACCCGCTGTGACAGTGGCGCCCACAGGGGCTGCAGCCGGTCAATCACGGCCGCTTCCCCACCGGCAAAGACCACCAGCTCGCCACGTTCTGCCCCCGGTACACCGCCGGAGACCGGCGCGTCGATCCAGTGGCCGCCGCGGGCCTGCAGGGTCTGGTGCCAGCGCTGGGCCAGCTGTGGGGTGGTGCTGGAAAAATCCACCACCACCTGTCCGGCACACAGGTTTTCCCCCTGTGGCCCCAGCCACTGCTGCGCCACCGCATCCACGGCGGCATCATCGGCCACACACAGGCAGACCACCCCGCAGCGGGACAGGTCTGCAGGGCTGAGCCACTGGGCCCCCTGATCCAGCAGCGGCTGCGCGGCGGCCGGGGTGCGGTTCCACACCCACAGCGCATGACCCGCCTGCAGCAGGCGGCTGCCCATACGGCTGCCCATCAGGCCCAGGCCCAGAAAAGCGATGTTCATGGGGTATTTTCCTCGGCTCATGCGGTCTGGGGTTGCAGGGGTTCAGCGGTACTGGCGGGGTTTGAATTCCACCGACTGGTCCTTGTCGCGCTGCCGGGCCAGCTTGCTGTTCTGGCCGAGGATCAGCTTGAGCTGCCAGAGTTTTTCCAGACGCAGGGCACGTTTGGGCTGATGGTTCATGGCATGGAGCACCCGTTTGCCGGCCAGCAGGGCATCCGGGGAACGGTTGAGCAGCTCGGCCGCCAGTTGTTGTGCCTTCACCAGCGGCTCGGCGTCGAGGTGGGTGACCAGACCAAGGCGCTGGCCTTCGCTGCCGCTGAACACCCGGCCCGTCAGGGTCAGTTCCTTGGCCACGTCCAGCGGCACCAGCCCACGCAGGGTCTGGGTCAGGCCCATGTCGGGCACCAGCCCCCAGCGGCTTTCCATGATCGACAGCTGGCAGTCCGGGGTGCTGACGCGCACATCTGCCGCCAGCGCCAGCTGCATGCCCGCGCCAAAGCAATAGCCATGCAGGGCAGCAATCACCGGCACCGGCAGGTCCTGCCAGATCAGAAAAGCCTTCTGAAACAGGCTCTGGCCCGGTTTGAGCAGCTCCCAGGCGGCCATGAGGCTGTTTTTGGGGTTGTTCAGGTCCTTGAGGTCAATGCCGGCACTGAAGGCACTGCCCGCACCGGTCAGGATCACCACCCGGATGGATTTGTCCTGCTGGATGCGCCGCGCCACGGCAATCAGCTCACGCAGCAGTGCAAAGCTCATGGCATTGCGCTTGTCGGGGCGGTTCAGTGACACGGTGGCAATGCCGCCTTTTTTTTCCAGAAAAACCAGAGACATGTTCAAAACTCCTGCGGCAAACGGGGCCAGTGGCCGCCAGTGTAGCGGATTTGGGGAGCGGGCTGGCTACTGGCCAGTCAGCCCCCGGCTGGGCCAGTAAACGGCACTGGGCTGTCCAGCACGCGGTCGATGGCAAAAAACACCTGTTCCAGCTGTTCCAGCACCTCCTGGGGCAGGGCCTCCAGCGGGGTGGTGCTGGCCATCAGCCGGGTCAGCTGCTGTTCCAGCCGTGCCGTAACCTGACGCAGCTCCGGCACGCCCACATAGCGGGTGGCCCCGTGCAGGCGGTGCACCCGCTGATACAGGCGCGGCCAGTCCTTCTGCTGCAGGGCTTCACCCATTTCCAGCTGGTCGGCCGGCAGGTCACGCAGCAGCATGGTCAGCAGGTCGCGGGCCAGCTCAGGCTTCTGTGAGGACAGGCGCAGGCTCTCGGCCCAGTCCAGCGCGGCCGGTGGGGCAGGCGGTGGTGGCGGGGCAGGCAGGGCCACCGGGCGGCGGCTGGCCGTGCGTGTGGGGGCCTGGGTCCATTGCCGCAGCAGGTGAATCAGCTGCTGGTGCTGGATCGGCTTGCTGACGTAGTCGTCCATGCCTGCGGCCATCAGCTGGTCGCGCTCATCCGCCAGCGCGTGGGCGGTGAGGGCAATCACCGGTGTGCGCGGATAGCCGGACCACTGGGCCTCCAGTTCGCGGATGCGCTGACAGGCCTGCAGACCGGACATGCGCGGCATCTGGATGTCCATGAACACCAGGTGAAACGGCGGTTGCTGGCGTGCATGGCGCGATTCGATCTGGGCAATCGCATCCGCCCCACTGGACACGGTGGTCACTTTGATGCCCAGCTCCGCCAGCAGCGCATCCAGCACCATCAGGTTGGGCAGGTGGTCATCCACGGCCAGCACGTGCAGGTTCTGGGCAGAAAAATCCTCCCTGGATTCAATCGGCTGTGGCGCATCCTGCAGCAGGGCCAGCAGTCCGGTACGGCTCAGCGGCTGGTACAGGGCGCGGGCCTGATGCTGGTCCAGCTGTTCGGTGCTGATCGCCATCTGATAGCCAAACACCGCCAGCGGACCATGGTAGCGCAGGCGGATCTCACGCAGCAGCGCGTCGAGGTGGTCATCGTTTTCGACGATGACCCAGCCACGGCCCTGCGGCGCAAAGCTGTCCAGCCGCCCCAGCAGGTCGGGCACCGACTGGGCTTCCTCAAAGCTGACTTCCATGCGGCCCAGATAGCCGCGCAGCACGTTGCGGCTGGCGGCGTGGTTGATCTGCGCCAGCACCGACCAGCCCGGAAACACCGGCCATGGCAGGTCCGGTTCGGCCAGCCGGCCCAGGGTGAGGCTGACCCAGAAGGTTTAGCCCTTGCCCTGTCCATCGCGCTCGGCATTGTCTTCAAAGCCAATCGAGCCGTCCATCAGCCGGGCCAGCTGGCGGGAAATGGCCAGCCCCAGTCCGGTGCCGCCAAACTGCCGGGTCACCGAAGGGTCGGCCTGACTGAACGATTGGAACAGCTTGTCACGGTCCGCCGGGAGCAGGCCGATGCCGCTGTCCTGGACGGAGATCTTCACGGTGTGCCCAGTGACGGTGCTGTGCTCCAGCTCGACCCGGACGATGATTTCGCCTTCGGGGGTGAACTTGATGGCATTGGACACCAGATTGGTGAGGATCTGCCGCACCCGCAGCACATCGCCAATCACCTGGCGGGGCACATCGGCGTAATAAAACACGGCCATCGACAGGGATTTTTCGCAGGCCTGCGGTGACAGCATGTCCATCACCTCAAACACCGCCTCCTCCAGGTTGAAAGGGGCGGTTTCCAGCGCCAGTTTGCCGGCTTCGATCTTGGAAAAATCCAGCACATCGTTGATCAGCGCCAGCAGGTGGTCCGAGGATTTGCGGATGGTTTCCACAAACACCTGCTGCTCGCGGTTCAGCTCCCCCCGGCGCAGCAGCAGCTTGATGAAGCCATCAATGCTGTTCAGCGGGGTGCGCAGTTCATGGCTGATGTTGGCCAGAAACACCGATTTGGCCTTGCTGGCGGCAATCGCGGCATCGCGTGCCTTGCGGTAGGTGATGTTCTGCATCTCCAGCTCATCCAGTGAGCGGCGCAGGTCGGCCTCGGTTTCCTCGGTGTGGGCCTGCAGGTCACGCACGTTACGGTGCAGCCGGTTCAGCAGCTGGCTGATGTCGTGCTGCAGCAACAGCAGCTCGCCACTGCTGCTGGAGTCAAACGGCTGGTCCAGATGGTCCAGGTCGATGCGCTGCAGCAGCAGGCGCATCTCAAAAATCGGCGCCACCCAGCGCCGGGAATAGATGTTGATCGACATCAGCAGCAGCAGCAGGGTGAACAACCCGGTGGTGCACAGCACCAGCCACACCCGGTAGCGGGCCAGTCGGGCGGGTTCCGGCGCCATGTCCACCACCAGCCAGATCGGCGAATCCGAGCTGAAGCCCACCCGCTGCCCATAGACGGTGCCCCACGCCGAATGCAGCGGGCCGATCAGCTCACGGCGGGTGTCAAATGCAGGCCAGTCGCTGTTGCTGCCGTAGCCCAGCCCCACCCGGACCCGGCCTTCCTGATCCAGCAGGGCCACCCGTTGCAGGTCCGGCTCGGACAGCATGGGCTGCAGGATCTGGCTGGCCTGTGGCGAGCCGCCGGGGCGGTTCAGGATCGGGGCCAGCGTCTGGGCAGCAGGCTGGTAGCGCGACAGGATCATCTGCGCCGTGTTGCGTTCCTGCATGGCAATCGTCCGGTAGGTTTCCTGCAGCACCAGCCAGGCACCAACCAGCGTCAGCAGCACGATGGGAAAAAACACCAGCGCCAGCAGCTGGCCATAGGCCGTGCGCAGGCTCAGGTAGTAGTACCAGGGCAGGCGCCGGTACAGGCTGCGCAGGTCAGTGGCCATGGCGGCTCAGGTCCTGTCGGTAGGCATGGGCGTCATCTGGCGCGGGATTCGTGCAGCCACAGGGCTTTTTCTCTACAATACGGGGCATTTTCAACGGTCTGGCGGCCTGGCCTATGCTTTATCCCACTTTAAACGACCTGGTTGGTCAGACGCCACTGGTGCGTTTGCAGCGTCTCGGGGCGGAGACGGGTGCCACCATTCTGGCCAAGCTGGAGGGCAACAACCCGGCGGGCTCCGTGAAGGACCGGCCTGCGCTGAACATGGTGCTGCAGGCCGAGCAGCGCGGCCAGATCCGTCCCGGCGACACCCTGATTGAGGCCACCAGCGGCAACACCGGCATTGCGCTGGCCATGGTGGCAGCGATGCGCGGCTACCGCATGGTGCTGATCATGCCCAGTGGTTCCACCCAGGAGCGCAAGGACGCCATGCGCGCTTATGGGGCCACCCTGATTGAAGTGACCCCGGCGCAGGGCATGGAGGGCGCACGCGATCTGGCCCTGCAGTTGCAGGCGGCCGGCGAGGGCATCGTGCTCAATCAGTTTGGCAATCCCGACAATCCCGAAGCGCATTACCGCAGCACTGGCCCCGAGCTGTGGGCACAGACGGGCGGCACCCTGACCCATTTTGTCAGTGCCATGGGAACCACCGGCACCATCATGGGGGTGTCGCGGTTTTTGAAGGAAAAAAATCCGGCCATCCAGATCATTGGCCTGCAGCCTGAGGCCGGGGCCCAGATCGCCGGGATCCGCCGCTGGCCCGCCGAGTACCTGCCGGCGATCTTTGAGCCGGGCCGCGTCGATCAGGTACTGGACATTCCGCAGGCGGCCGCCGAGCAGACCATGCGCGAGCTGGCCCACCAGGAAGGCCTGTGTGCCGGAGTGTCTTCCGGCGGTGCGGTGTGGGCGGCGCTGCAGGTGGCCCGGCAGAATCCAGGCGCGGTGATCGCCTGCATCATCTGTGACCGGGGCGACCGCTATCTGTCCACGGGCTTGTTTTCAGCGGCGCTGCCCACATCATGAGGCTGCCCATTCTGGTGTTTGACTGCGAAACCGTGCCCGATCTGGCCACCGGGCAGCGGCTGCATGGGCTGGGGGATCTGCCTCCGGAGCAGGCCGCACAGGCGCTGGCCCAGCTGCGCCAGCAGGATCTGGGCATGGATTTTCCGCGGCTGCCGTTTCATGAGGTGGTGTGCCTGAGCGGGGTCTGGGTGGATGAACACAGCGGCATCCGGCTGTTTTCCTTCAGTCAGGAGCAGGACGGCGAGGCGCAGATTCTGGAAAAGTTTTTCCGGATTTTTCAAAAGCACACCCCGACGCTGGTGAGCTGGAACGGCAGCGGCTTTGATGTGCCGGTACTGACCTACAGGGCGTTGAAACACGGCCTGTCGGCGCCGCGGTTCTACGATCAGGGCGAGCTGGACCGGGCGCGCCGCTTTGACAATTATCTGTCGCGCTACCACAGCCGCCACACCGATCTGATGGATGTGCTGTCGCTGTATCAGGGCGGGCGCAGCCAGAAGATGGACGATGTGGCCCAGCTGCTGGGCCTGCCGGGCAAGGCCGGGCAGAGTGGCCATCAGGTCAGCCAGATGGTGCGCGACGGCCAGTGGGCTGCGCTGCGCCAGTACTGCGAAAGCGATGTGCTGAACACCTGGCTGATTTTTTTGCGCTGGCAATTGTTGCGCGGGGGATTGACCGCGGAGGCCCACCAGCAGTGGGTGGCCCAGACCCAGGACCATTTGCAGGGCCATCCCACCCAGCAGGAATTTTTGCGCCGCTGGCTATCGCTGGCTGAGGAGAACACGCCATGAGACACAAGCAGCGGGTCAAACTGCGCGAACAGGCCCCCTTGCCGTTTTTGATTGAATCGCTGTCCCATGAGGGGCGCGGGGTGGCCCACTATGGCCAGCAGCCTGAGCATAACCCGGACAAGCACGGCAAGACCGTGTTCGTCGCCTTTGCGCTGCCCGGTGAGCAGGTGTCGGCCAAGGTGGTCGAGACCAACAAGCGTTTCGAGGAGGCCGATGCGATCACGGTCAGCAACCCGTCGCCCGACCGGGTGGCGCCGGTGTGTGCCCACTTCGGCGTGTGTGGCGGCTGTAGTCTGCAGCACCTGGCGGTGGACGCGCAGGTGGCCTTCAAACAGCAGATGCTGGCCGAGCAGTTTGCCCATTTTGGCGGGCTGGTGCCGGAACAGTGGGTGCCGCCGCTGCGCAGTGCGCGCACCGATTATCGGCGCAAGGCCCGGCTGGGCGTGCGCTATGTGCCACAAAAAGGCCGTACCCTGATTGGGTTTCGGGAGCGCCGCAGTGCCTTTCTGGCTGAGCTGAGCCACTGCAGGGTGCTGGATGCGCAGATTGGCGAGCGCATTGAGGTGCTGCGCGACCTGCTCACCGCCCTGTCGATCCGCGAGCAGATTCCCCAGATTGAAATCGCCATCGGCGATGATGGCGTGGCGATCATCGTGCGCCACATGGTGCCGATGCCTGAGGCCGATCAGGCCGCACTGCTGGCGTTTTGCCGCGAACTGGGCTGGCAGCTGTACCTGCAGCCGGGGGGCTATGACACGGTGCACCGGCTGGATGCCCCGGACGCGCCGCACCGGCTGCACTATGAGCTGCCGGAGTTTGGGGTGCGCTTTGCCTTCTCGCCGCTGGACTTTACCCAGGTGAACGCGGGGGTGAACCGCCAGATGGTGCAGCATGCGGTGGACTGGCTGGCGCTGCATCCGGGCGAGCGGGTGCTGGACCTGTTCTGTGGGCTGGGCAATTTTTCACTGCCGCTGGCACGTCGGGTCGGCCCCACGGGACAGGTGGTGGCGGTGGAGGGCAGCACCGAGATGGTCGAGCGGGGCAGCGAAAATGCGCTCGCCAATGGCCTGTCCAACGTGCAGTTTTTTGCCCAGGACCTGACCCGGGATTTTTCGGCGCAGCCTTGGGCGGCGCAGGGCTTTGATGCGCTGCTGATTGACCCGCCGCGCAGCGGGGCCGAGGCGGTGATGCAGTACCTGCCCCGGTTCGGGGCACGGCGGCTGGTGTATGTGTCCTGCAACCCGGCCACGCTGGCCCGTGATGCCGGGATTCTGGCCCAGTCGGGCTATGTGCTGAAAAAAGCCGGGGTGATGGACATGTTCACCCACACCGGCCATGTGGAGTCGATGGCCCTGTTTGAAAAAGCACGTGGCTGAGGGTTTGCAATCATGGTGACCATCCGCAAGGATTTGCCACTGCGTGCACTGGACGCCGCGACCGGGCAGGTGATGGCACCGGGCAGTGAATCCGAGGTCGATCTGGAGCACTGGATCGGCGGCATCGGCCAGATTCTGGGACAGGACAGCCTGCCGCAGCTGCATCAGGCCTGTGTGCTGGTGTCGGCGCGGGCGTTTGACCAGAAATTCCAGCGCCGCTCCAGTGGCTATCTGGCCGGGATTGGCATTGCCGACATTCTGGCCCATCTGCAGGTGGATCAGGCCACCCTGACCGCCGCAGTGCTGTTCCGCAGCGTGCGCGAGGGGGTGATCAGCCTCGATGAAGTGCAGGCGTTTTTTGGCCCGGAAGTGTCGCGGCTGGTCGAGGACACCCTGTCCATGGGGCGTTTGTCCGAGGTGATCGAGCAGTCGCGGCGGCTTGAAGACCATTTTGAAAACAACGAGCGCGAACACCTGTCTGGCATCTACAAGATGCTGATTTCGGTGACCGAAGATGTGCGCGTGGTGCTGATCAAGCTGGCCGAGCGCACCTTTGCCATGCGTGAACTGGCCCAGTCCGAGCCCGAGCGCCAGCAGCGGGTGGCCCGCGAGATCCTGACCATCTATGCGCCGCTGGCGCACCGGCTGGGCATTGCCCAGCTCAAGTGGGAACTGGAGGATCTGGCGTTCCGGTTCCTGGCCCCGGACCGCTACAAGGAAATCGCTGCACTGCTCAATGAAAAGCGTCTGGAGCGCGAGCAGTACATCCAGGATGTGCAAAAAACCCTGCGCGAGGCCCTGCAGGCCCAGGGGGTACAGGCCGAGGTCAGTGGCCGGGTCAAGCACATCTATTCCATTTTCCGCAAAATGAAAAGCAAGCAGCTGTCGTTTGACCAGCTGTACGACATCCGCGCGCTGCGGGTGCTGGTGGACAGTGTGCCCGACTGCTATCACGCCCTCGGGGTGGTGCACCAGCTGTGGCCGCACATCCCGGGACAGTTTGACGACTACATCACCAACCCCAAGCCCAACGGCTATCGCTCCCTGCACACCGCCGTGATTGCCGAGCACCGCTCCCTGGAGGTGCAGATCCGCACCCAGGCCATGCACCACGAGGCCGAGCTGGGTGTGTGTGCGCATTTCAATTACAAGGAAGGCACCAGCCGCAGTGACCGTCGCTTCACCGACAAGCTGCATTCCCTGCGCGCCGTGCTGGAGCAGTATCAGGACCGTGCCGAGGATCAGGACGCGGGCCGGCTGCCGCTGGAGGGTGAGGAACACCGCTGGGAAGAGTTTGAAAAAATCTATGTGTTCACCCGCGACGGCGACATCCGCGAGCTGCCCAAAGGCGCGACGGTGCTGGATTTTGCCTACCATGTGCACACCCAGGTGGGCAACCACTGCTATGCCGCGCGGGTCAACCGCCGCTATGTGGCGCTCAATTATGTGCTGAAAACCGGCGAGCAGGTCGAGATCCTCACCCGTGCCGACCGTGAGCCCAGCCGCGACTGGCTGATGCCCTCCCTGGGCTACATCCACACCGCCCGCGCCCGTGACAAGCTGCGCCACTGGTTCCGCCAGCAGGACCGCAGCAAAAACATCGAGGCCGGGCGCGCCCTGCTCAACCGTGAGCTGCAGCGGCTGGACCTGCACCCCAAGAGCATCGATCTGGCCGAATACACGGGTTTTTTCAGTGTCAAAACCGGTGATGACATCCTCTGTGGGCTGGTCACCGGTGACATCAGCCTGCATCAGCTGACCAACCGCATCAGTCGCCAGCTCGGGCCGGAACCGGATGCCAGTGCGTGGGAGCTCAAGCCCGCCCTGAACCCACGCGCCAGCACCACGCTGTCGGCCTATGGGATCCTGATTGATGGACTGGACAATGTGGAACTGTCACTGGCGCAGTGCTGCCAGCCCGTCCATGGCGAAGCGATTGCCGGGTACATCACCCAGTCGCGTGGGGTCAGCATCCACCGGCAGAACTGCCCGGAGTACCTGCGGCTGTCGCAGCGTGAACCGGCACGGGGGGTGGAGGCCAGCTGGGAGCTACAGCCCGGACGCGGACAGCAGGTGATGATTGCCATCGAGGCCTACGACCGCCGGGGCCTGCTGAAGGATCTGACCCAGGTGATTTTTGCCGACCAGATCAACATCCGCCAGGTCAACACCATCACCGAAGCCAATGGCATTGCCCACATGAAGCTGCTGGTCGAGGTGCGTGGGCTGGCGCAGCTCTCGCACCTGCTGGCACGGCTGGAGCAGCAGCCGGGCATCATCAGTGCCCGGCGGCAGGGCAGCGCCACACAAGAGCAGCCCTGAGCCCAAAAAAACGCCCGGTTCACTGGACCGGGCGTGGCGGGTGATCAGCGCAGGCTGCAGCCCTTGTGTTTCTGATAAATGGCGATGCTGTCGCGGTCGGCCAGGTATTTCTTGCCCAGCGCCAGCTGCTGGTCGACCTGGGTGTCCACAGCCTGCGAGTTGGCGCTCATCTGCTGGGCCACCTGGGCATATTGCTGGGCGGTCTGGCTCTTGCTGCCGGCCAGCAGGCCACCAATCAGACCCAGGGTCTGGCCGGTGCTGCGCTGCTGCTGGACTTCCGCGGTCTGGCTGGCGGCGTCCAGGGTTTTGAGCTGGTCCTTGGCGTCCTCCAGCCCCTGCTTGGTGCGCAGGGCGGCCAGCTCCAGCTCGGCACAGTTCATGGCATTGAGCTGGTAAGGGGTCAGGGGGGCAGTGTCGCCCGTTGCGGCCGCAGGACTCTGGGGGGCTGCCGGGGCCACGGCCTGGCGGCCCTGCTGGGCGGTGCTGGCCAGTTGTGCGGCTGCGTTCAGGGCATCCATCCAGCCTGCCTGGGCCAGGGTGCTGGCGCCAATCAGGGCTGCCATCAGGACCTGTTTTTTCATGGTTCATCCTCTGGGGGTTTTTGTCAAAAATTAACCGCCATTAAGCCATAAAACCCCCCGCCCGTCATCCCCGGAAAATGCAAACTAGCGCCCAATCAGGCGGTTGATGCGCCGGTTGAGCGGGGCCGGGGTGATCCGGGTCAGCTGATAAAACAGCCGGGTCTGCCAGCCCACCACCCAGTGCAGGGGGGACAGGGCATGGTCATCCTGGGCCGCCTGCCAGACGGTGCGGGCCACATCCTCCGGGGTGATGCGCACGCCCAGCCGCTCGACGCTCTTGTTTTTCATGCCGGAGAGCATGCCGGTCTGTACAAACAGCGGCATGATGTCCATCACCTTGATGCCATGCGCAGCCCACTCGCCATCCAGCGCTTCGGTGAGGGCGCGCACGGCAAATTTGCTGGCCGAGTAGCTGGACAGGTTGATCTGGCCATAAATCGCCGAAGCCGAGGACATGTTGATGACCCGGCTGCCGGGGGTGGCCCTGAGCAGGGGCAGCGCGTGCAGACAGCCGTGAATGACCCCCATGACATTCACCTCAAACGTCCGGGCGTGCTGTTCGGCACTGATCTCTTCAAAGGGGCCGGAATACAGGATGCCCGCGTTGTTGAACAGCACATCCAGCCGCCCGACCTGTTGCTGCCAGACCTGCATCACCCGCTGCCAGTGCGCCGGCTGGGTGACGTCGAGCAGCCCGGCCTGGGCGTTGGCCCCGAGCGCCGCGGCCAGGGCGCGCACGGCCGCTTCGTCACGGTCATACAGGCCGACCCGCCAGCCCTGCGCGGCAAAGTGTCTGGCCGTGGCGGCACCAATGCCAGCCCCGGCGCCGGTGATCAGAATGGTTTTTTGCATGGTGGCTTCCCTGTGGTGGCCTGTGGTGGTCTGGATCCTGTGAAGGCCCTTGAGTTTGTGCGGCCTTGTGCCTAGCATGGCAGCATAACCACAACATTTTGCGCCGGTCTAGCCCAGTGAACCTGTCCCCGTCCCTGCCAACCGAATCTTCCGATCATCCGTTCGACCAGTTGCGCCGGATCATGCAGCATTTGCGCCGGGCGTGCCCGTGGGACCGGGCACAGACCCCGCAGAGCCTCACCCGCTATGCCATTGAAGAAGCCTATGAGGTGGACGCGGCAGTGCGCAGCGGTGATGTGGCAGCCGTGCGCGATGAGCTGGGCGACCTGCTGTTGCAGGTGCTGTTCCAGAGTTGCCTGTATGAGGAGCAGGGCGCGTTTGGGCTGGATGAGGTGATGGCGGGGCTGCAGGCCAAGCTGATCCGCCGTCACCCGCATGTGTTCGGCGACGCTGAAGCCGCTGACGCAGAAGCGGTCCGCCAGCACTGGCAGCAGATCAAGGCCGCTGAAAAACAGGCCGCAGGCCAGCCCCACCGCTTGCTGTCCGGCGTCAAACCCGGTCCGGCACTGCGGCAGGCCCAGTCCCTGCAACACCTCGCCGCCACCGTTGGCTTTGACTGGCCAGACGCCGTGGGCGCGCGGGCGAAACTGACTGAAGAACTGGCCGAGCTGGATCAGGCCATGGCGGTGCAGGATATGGATGTGATTCAGGACGAACTGGGCGATGTGCTGTTTTCGGTGGTGAACCTGTCGCGCAAGCTGGGACAGGACAGCGAGCAGGCCCTGCTGCGCACCATACACAAATTCCGCCAGCGCTTTGACTGGATGGAACAGCAACTGGCCGCCCGCCAGCAGACGGTGCAGGCGGCCGGACTGGACACGCTGGAGCAGCTCTGGCAGCAGGCCAAGCCACACTGCGGCTAACGCGGCTGGGGCAGCACACTGGACCGGAAAGCCCAGTCATACTGATATTTTTTTAGCGTTTAACTGCACAACCCCAAGAGGAAGTTCATGAAAAAAACCTGGTTTTCCATCCTGTTGATGGCCGCCACTCCAGTGCTCGGCCTTTCGGCACCGCTGTGTGTGTCCAGTGTGGCGCAGGC
>JBPOIS010000037.1:0-11868 GCA_052034295.1 Pseudomonadota bacterium | reverse complement strand
TCGTCAATGAGGCAGAAAAGTGCGGTATGATCCATGAGGTTTTGGCGGTCTGGCTGGTGTGGTAACTTGCCATCATCGACAAAACCAACAATATTTCAATAGCTTGAGTTTGATTTATTAGACAAGATTGGGGTAGAAGTATTATGAAAACACCCGGTATGAGCTGTTTGTGCAGGATTTCAAAAAGAAAACCGGCGCATTCCTGATTCTGCATCCGCACACCCAGCAGATTGTCGGTTTTTCGACCGTGCTCAATTGCGACATCAAAATTGACGGCAAGAGCCACCACGCCGTGTTCAGCGGCGACACCATCATTGAAAAGCAGTACTGGGGCAGCCGCGCCCTGCAGTTTGCGATGTTTCACTACATGCTCAAGCTCAAACTCAAGCATCCGTTCGAGCCGATCTACTGGATGCTGATCTCCAAGGGTTTCAAGACCTATTTGCTGCTGGCCAACAACTATGCCAGCTACTGGCCGCACCCCGAGGGCAAGTGCCGCGAATTGCAACCCATCGTGGAAGCCTATTGCGAGCAGTATTTTGCCGGGTACTTTGACCGCAGCAAGGGCGTGCTGGACTTTGGCGATGATTATCAGCCGCTCAAGGGCGAAGTGGCCCCGATCACCGCAGAGCTGCTGGAAAAAAATGCCAAGATCCGTTTCTTTGAGTCACGCAATCCCGAGTGGCGCCGGGGTACGGAGCTGCCCTGTGTCGGTGAGCTGCAGTGGCGCGACATCCTGCGCTATTCCAAGCATTTTGCCCTCAAAACCACCAGCCGTGGCCGTCTGGATGCCATGGTGGCCGCACGTGCCCAGGCCGTCTGATGGGTGCCCCTGTCCTAAACCGCGCCAGCCATCTGGCGCTCAGGCTGGCCAGCCGCCGTGCTGACCAGCGTTTTGAACAGCAGCGCGATCAGCTCGAAAAGGTCCAGCGCCAGCGTCTGGATCTGTTGCTGAAGCATCTGGTCCTGCCAGCCGGGCAGCCCCGTCCAAAGGACTATGAGAGCTTTGCCAGACAGCTGCCCCTGACCCGCTACAAGGACTGGAAGCCCCGGGTCGAAGCCATGCGCGCAGGCCAGGACCCGCTGATTGACAGTCCGCTGGTGCGTTTTCAGCCCACCAGTGGCTCCAGCGAAAGCATCAAATTCATTCCCTACACCAAGCTGTTTCTGGGTGAGCTGGATGCCGCGATTGGACCCTGGCTGTGCAGCATGTACCGACAGTACCCCGATCTGGGGAAGGGCACGCATTACTGGTCGGTGTCATGGCTGCCCGAGAGCCAGCGCGAAGTCCTGAAAGGCAAAAATCTCAACGACGACAGCGCGTTGCTGGACTTCAGCAAGCGGATTCTGGCCAAGCACACCCAAGCCGTGCCTTCGGATGTGGCCTTTGCTGCCGGGGCAGACGATGCACTGTTTGCCACCCTGTGCCATCTGGTGGCGCAGGATCGGTTGAGCATGATTTCGGTGTGGAGTCCGACTTTTGCCCTGCAGCTCATGGACAATCTGCAGGCCTGGGGTGAGGAGATCGTCAAGGTCCTGGATCAGGGTTCCTGGGGCGTGCGCCAGGCGTCGCTGGCGCAGATCCGGGCCCCGCGTGCGCCGCACCGGTCCCGCCTGCTCAGCCATGTGCTGCGCCAGCCCAGATTTGACCCCAAGCGCCTGTGGCCGCATCTGGCCCTGGTGTCCTCGTGGGACACGGCAGGCGCTGTGGCGTGGGCGGAGCAGCTGAAGAACCGTCTGCCGCATGCCGGCTTTGAAGGCAAGGGCCTGTGGGCCACCGAAGGGGTGGTGACGCTGCCCTACAATGGCTGCTATCCATTGGCCTATCAAAGCCATTTTTATGAATTTGAAAACCTCGAAACCGGCGAAATTGTGCCGTCGTGGCAACTCCAGACCGGCGACCATGTCAGCCCGATCCTCAGCTGCGGCAATGGCCTGATGCGCTACTGCATGGATGATCACCTGCTGGTGAGCGGGTTTTATGGCTCGTTGCCCTGCTTTACCTTTCAGGGCCGTCGCTTCGGGGTGGATCTGGTCGGCGAAAAACTCGATCCCGGTGTGGCCACCCAGGTGCTGCAGCAACTGAGCCATCAGCGGCCGATCAAGCCAGTGTCGCTGCTGGCGGTGGACACCGGCGGGCAGGGCAAGCCGTATTATCTGGCCCTGTTTGAAGGCCATCCCCAGGATGCGCCGGAGGCTGCTGCACTGGATCAGCAGCTGCGGGCGCATTTTCACTATGAGCTGGCGCGTGATCTGGGCCAACTGGAACAGCCCCGGGTGTGGTGCGTGGCCGATGGCTGGAGCACCTACAAGGCCGTGGCGATGCGTGACGGCATGATTGAAGGCAACATCAAGCCCGAGCCGCTCAAGCGCATCGAGGCCCAGGCCCTGTCTGGCATCCAGCCGGGCTGAGCCGGACTGGGGCCTGCAGGACGCAGGCCCGCGATCTTCGGGTTGGCAGGGCCCTTTTTCTGTTCAGGAGCTTTTCATGGCAGAACTGCAGAGCGTCACGTTCCCCCGGCTCGCAGGGGTGTTCATGGATGATTCGGCGCCGGATTTGCTGTTGCGTGTGGCTGAGTCCAGCGACAATGCGCAACTGCTGGCGCTGGTGTCGGTGCCGATGCCGTCCAATGGGGTGATGGTGGGCATGGCGCGCGAGCCCGGTTATTTTGAAGCCAGTCTGACCCAGTACACCGAGCCACAGCCGTGGGTGATTGCCAGCCGCGCGCAGCCCGACCAGATCATGGCCATGTACAATGTGGGTGTGCGGCCTTGCTACATCAATGGCCGGGTGCAGCCACTGCGCTATCTGGGCGATTTGCGCGTCAACACCAGGATTCGCGGCAAGGGACTGGTGCGCCTCAAGGCCAAACATCTGGCGCAGGTGATGCCGCCGGAGGCGTTTGCCCAGACCCTGATTCTGGCCGACAACCAAGGTGCCCGCACCATGATGCATGAGCTGCGGCCGGACTTTCCCACGCCATTCCGGCGTGATCTGGTGCAGACCCTGACCATGACCGGTGTGACCGGCGCTCCCGCTGCCGCCAGCCAGGCGTGTGCGCAGGCGGTGCAGCTGCACACCGCCACCGAGGCAGATCTGTCGGCGATGAACGCGTTTGTGCAGCAGATGGCCCAGCACTACAACTTCATGCCCGCCTATGATTTTACCGGCATGACCCGGCATGACCCCTATTGGCGTGGGCTGAGCCCAGAGGACTTTACTCTGGTGTATCGCGATGGGACGCTGGTTGGCCTGTTTGGGCTGTGGAATCAAAAAAGCTTCAAGCAAACCCGTATTGTCGATTATGGGCGGCTGATGGGGCTGGCGCGGCCTTTTTACAATGTGTGGGCCCGGCTGGCGCAGCGCATGCCGCTGCCGAAGCGCGGTGATCTGGTCAAATACCTGATGCTGCATTCGCCGCTGTGCGATCCCCGTGATGTGGCGCTGTTTGATGTGATGGTCCGTGAGGCGTTTCGCCAGACCCAGGCGCGGCAGGAGTCGGCGCTGTGTTTTACCCTGGCCGAAAATGATCCGCGCAGTGCGGCACTGGCAGGCTACAAGGGCGAGCGCATCCATGCCATACACACCCTGCACAGCTATGGGGTAGATCCGACCCCGCAGCTGGATGACCAGCGCATCAGCTATTTTGAGTGCGGTCGCGTTTAGGACGGACCGCGTTCGCGCCTGCTTTTGACAGGTTTCGCACCCTGGCGTTTCTTCACGCAATGCGTGAACCCCGCAATTGTTCGAGCAGGACCACAGTCGATCCGTCTGAAAGACCGTTTCAGCCCAGCATCCCCACCGGGCACAGCTGTTCGCGAGTTTTGCGGGGACAGATGGTTTTGCCCCCTTTTGCCGAAACAAAAGGAGGTCGCCGAAGGCCCAGCCCAGCATCCTGAGCAAAATCAGGCTTCGACTGCGCTCAGCCCGCACCAATCCGCTTTTGCTTTTGAGAACCCCTGATCCTTAACATCATCCACGACAGGGAAAGTCCCCGCAACTGTCCGAGGCAGCCCGGTATTGAAAAGAAAACCAGCCGCCGTGCCAGCTTGGCAACCAAACGCGAAGCAGCATCCGACGAGTTTTGCGGGGACAGATGGTTTTGCCCCCTTTTGCCGTAACAAAAGGGGGTCGCCGAAGGCCCAGCCCAGCATCCTGAGCACAATCGGGCTTCGACTATGCTCAGGCTTCGACTACGCTCAGCCTGCGCAAGCCTGTACCGCCTTTGCCCATCAGCGTTGCCGGTGGGTGATCCGCCACGCCCGGTGAATGCGCTCATTGCGGCGGAAATCAAAACCAATGGTCTGCGCACTGATCTCCTGCAACTCAAACCACTCTGTCAACGCCTCATCCAGCTCAAAGCGGCGGAAATTGTTGGAAAAATACAGCACACCTTCACCGTGCAGGCGGTTCATGGCCCGCTTGATCAGCGACACATGGTCACGCTGCACATCAAAAGTGCCAGAGAATTTTTTTGAATTGGAAAACGTCGGCGGATCAATAAAGATCAGGTCGTATTGTTCACTGCCGGTTTTCAGCCACTCAAAAATATCGCTTTCAAAAAACTGGTGCTGGCCATCGGCATGGTCCACGGTCAGGCCATTTAAGGCAAAGTTGTTTTTGCCCCATTCCAGGTAGGTGGCGGACAGGTCCACACTGGTGGTGCTGGCTGCACCGCCGAGCGCCGCCTGCACGCTGGCGGTGCAGGTGTAGGCGTACAGGTTCAAAAAATGCTTGCCGCGCGCCTCCTGATGAATGCGCTGGCGGATGGGCCGGTGGTCCAGAAACAGCCCGGTGTCCAGATAATCGCTGAGGTTCACATACAGCCGTGCTGCCCCTTCCTGCACCACAAAACGCTTGCCGCCGTCGCTTTTTTTCTCGTACTGGGCATTGCCGGTCTGACGGGCGCGGGTCTTGATGAACACCTGCTCACGGGGCAGGCCAGTGACCGCACGGACCGCCTGCAGGGCCAGCTTGAAGCGCTGCTGGGCTTTTTCGGGGTCAATGCTCTTCGGCGGGGCGTATTCCTGGACATGCAGCAGGTCGCCATACAGGTCCACCGCCAGATTGAAATCAGGCAGGTCGGCATCATAGACACGCAGGTTGCTGACGCCTTCGCGCAGCGCCAGCTTTTTGCACTGCTGCAGGTTTTTGGACAGCCGGTTGGCAAAATCCTGTGCGCCTTCGACACTGACCGGCTGCGCGGTCCAGTCACGCAGCAAAAAGGGCGGGGGACTGGCACGCTGCACCCGGCCTGAACGCAGATAGATCGGCAGGTTGCCGTTCATCAGCCGCAGCGTCTGCGGGTCCTGCAGCGGCAGCACGTCGGCCTGCTCGATCTGTGCCGCCACCACCGCCGCGTGCTGCTGTGGCAGGTGCTGCTGCAGCCGCAGGCCCAGCCCCTGATACAGGGCACGGTTGCTGGCCTTGTCGCCCAGCCGCTCGCCGTAGGGCGGGTTGGTGATCAGCAGGGCCTGATCCGGGTGTTCCAGCCCGAAGTCCGGCCAGTCGGCCAGGGTACGCTCTTCGAGCCGGATCAGCGGCAGCAGCCGCTCCAGACCGGCGGCAATCAGGTTTTGCCGGGTGGCCTGGATCGCCTGCCAGTCGGCATCAAAGCCAAACACCCGCAGCGTGCAGGTGTTCAGCGCCTCGGCGTGCTGGCTACGGGCCTCGTCCAGCAGTGCTTTCCACAGCGCGGCATCGTGGCCGGACCAGCCCAGGAAGCCAAAGCGCCGGGTCAGTCCCGGTGCCCGCTGGGTGCTCATCATCAGCGCCTCAATCAGCAGCGTGCCCGAGCCACACATGGGATCGATCAGTGTCTGCCAGTCTGGATGGGGCCAACCGGCTGCCATCAGCAGGGCAGCGGCCAGATTTTCCTTCAGCGGGGCTTCGGTCATGGCCTGCCGGTAGCCGCGACGGTGCAGGGAATCGCCGGATAGGTCCAGGCTGAACACATGCTCGCGCAGTCCCGCCGACACGTGCAGGGTGATTTCCGGGTGCTTGCTGTCGATGCTGGGGCGGCGGCCACAGGCATCCATGAAGGCATCCACCACCCCATCCTTGGCACGCAGGGTGGCAAATTGTGCGTTCACCTTCACGCCGCGCTCGGTGTGCAGACGGATGGCAAAGGTGCTGGCCGGGCTGAAGATCAGCGACCAGTCAAACGCCAGCGCTGCCTGATACAGCTCTTCGGCAATGTCGCGTTCATCCTGCCACGGCTGCTCGACCCGGTGGATCGGCAGCAGCACCCGTGAGGCCAGCCGGGACCACAGGCAGAGCCGATAGGCCAGTGACAGCGGGCCGGTCAGGCTGAGCCGGCCGGCCTGCTGCTGGGTGACTTCACCGCCCAGCGTGCGGATTTCTTCGGCCAGCAGGGACTCCAGGCCATCGGCACAGGTGACCAGCAGGGGCAGGGGACGGACATCAGGCATAATTCAGGGTCTGGACCAAAAAACCCGCCCAGTGTAGCGGATGGTCCCGGCAGGGTGTTAGCAGCATCGCCCGGTGTGGCCGGGCAAAAAGGCATTGCAACAGAATGTAAAAATAAATGATAATAGTTTTTATTCACAAAAGCAGTGGCGCTACAGGGCGCGTCCGGGGGAGTTTCATGAAAAATGGTCTGGTGCTGGCCACCGCCATGGGGTTGTGCCTGTCGGCCCACGCCGATGAAAACCTGTTTGGCTACGTCAAGGGGGCAGAAACCCTGCCCGAAGGCGCGGCCGAGCTGTACCAATGGGTCACCGTGCGCGACAACAAGGGACAGGGCGACTACACTGCCCTCGACTGGAAAACCGAATATGAGCGCGGCATCACCAGCCGCTTCACCGCCTCTGCGGCGCTGGGCCTGATGAGCCTGGACACCGCTGGCCTGCGCATCAATGCCTACCTGCCCGAGGACAAAAAATTCACCCTGCGGCCTGCCCATGTTGAGCTGGGGGCCAAATACAACTTTCTGAGTCCGGCTGCGGATGACTTTGGCCTGTCCCTGCAATCTGAACTGTTTTATGGATTTCTGGACAGCCATTCCGGCCAGAAGAAAAAAACCGTTTCGGTCGAGTCCACCCTGATTGCCCAGAAATACCTGATGGATGCGCGCATGGTCTGGGTGGGCAACCTGGGGCTGGAAGGCACCTATGCCCGCCGCAGTGACGTGGCCAACCTCCCTGCCGGATTTGAGTGGCCCACCGAACCGGAAATGGAGCTGGAAGTCACCCTGGGCACCGGCCTGACCTACCGGGTGGCCCCGAACTGGTACGTCGGTGGCGAGCTGCAGTACCAGACCGAGTTTGAAACCGAAGTCGGCCAGGAGCGCTGGAGCGTGTTTGGGGGTCCCAGCCTGCACTATGGCGCCGAAAAATGGTGGCTGACCGCAACCTGGTTCCCCCAGTGGCGTGGGGGTGGCTTTGAGACCTATGCCGGTCAGCAGGATGAAAACCTGCATCTGATCGAAAAAACCAAGCAGGAGTTCCGCTTCAAGCTGGGCTACAACTTTTAAGGCAGCGCTGTGCGTCCCAGATGGGACCGCGGCGGGGCAACAGATTCTTTGCGGAGAGTGATCGCATGAAATGGCAACCCCTGTGGGCCGCAGGTGTGGCGGGTGCCGCGCTGGCCCCGGTCAGTGTGCATGCCACGGTATATTTGACGGTGGCGCAGGCCCAGCAATTGCTGTTTCCCAGACAGACCCTGCAGCCAGTGGCGCTGGCCCTGAGCGAAGACGAGCAGAAGGCCCTGAAAAAGGCCAGCAGCATTTATCACCCCTTTGCTGGACAGGTGTGGCGCAGTGCGGACAAGGGCTGGCTGGTGGTGGATCAAGTGCTGGGCAAGCATGAAATGATCACCTACGCGGTGGCCCTGAACGCTGACGGCAGTGTGCGCCAGATCGAGATTCTGGAGTACAAGGAAACCTATGGCGGACAGGTGCGCAACCTGGACTGGCGCAGTCAGTTCACCGGCAAGACCGCCGCCAGCCCCCTCAAGCTGAATCAGGACATCCGCAACATCAGTGGTGCCACGCTGTCGTGTCGACACCTCACCGATGGGGTCAAGCGCGTGCTGACGCTGCATGCGCTGAAGCTGCGCACGCTCTGAGGCGCTGGGGTGGCCACACTGGAGCGCGCGCAGCCGTGGCTGGGCACCTGGGTGTCGATCCGTGCCCAGTCCGGACCGCATGGCCCCGGCGCACTGGAGCAGGCGGTGACGGCAGCTTTTGCGGCCATCGCTGAAGTGCACCAGCACCTGAGTGTTCACCATCCGGCCAGTGAGCTGTCCCGGCTCAACCAGACCGCGCACCTGCAGCCGGTCCGGGTGTCAACGCCGCTGTGGCAGGTGCTGCGCCGTGCCCGGCAGGTGTGGCAGATTTCAGGCGGGGCTTTTGATTGTGTGCGGGCCAGTGAACGGCTGCGGGCATGGGGGCTGTTGCCGGACTGGTGCCAGACCGGTGCACAGGCGATGGGGGCTGCCGATCCAGCCCGGTCAGACCGGGCCAGTCTGGCCGATGTGGCCCTGCAGGCTGGGCAGCAGGTTTTGTTCAGGCAGCCGCTGGCGCTGGATTTTGGTGGCATTGCCAAGGGCTATGCGGTGGACCGGGCGGCCATCGTCCTGCGCCAGCACGGGGTGCGGGAGGCCCTGATCAATGCCGGTGGGGATCTGCGGGTGCTGGGGTATGCGCCCGAGCCGATCTGGGTGCGTGATGGCCGCGACAGTCAGCGGCTGCACCTGCTGGGCGAGCTGTCCCACGGGGCCTGCGCCACATCGGCCGTGTATTATTCAGCACAGACCACGCCCGGAGGGCAGCCCTGCAGCGCACTGGTGGACCCCCGGCACGGCAACGCACTGCTGGCCCCGCACAGCCATACGGTGCTGGCCCGGACCGCCTGCATGGCCGATGCCCTGACCAAGGTGCTGGCGGTGCGTGGTCTGGCCGGTGCCCAGCCGATTCTGGCGCGTTTTGGCGCGGTGGGCCTGCTGCTGGATCAGCACGGCCAGCTGCACAGCAGTTCCTGAGGAAATCCCGTCATGCTCCGTCCCCTGATGATCACCCTGCGTATCCGGCCACTGCTGCTGTGGACCTGCGTGCTGGTCTGGCTCGGCGTGTGCATCACCGGCGCTTGGTGGTGGTGGGATCAGGACCAGCAGATGAATGATCCGGAACTGCGCGCGGTGCTGCTGATCAAGCTGCATGGCCTGCTGGCCCAGTTGACCATCCTGCTCAGTGGCATGCTGCTGTCCACGCATGTGCGGGCGGGATGGGCACGGCGACGCAACCGGGCCAGCGGGGTGCTGACCCTGGCGGTACTGGGCAGCCTGATGCTCACCGGGCTGGGCCTGTACTATGCCAACATGGCGCTGCGCGAATGGATGCACCAGCTGCATGTTTGGATCGGGCTGGCGGCGACCCTGCTGGTGCCGCTGCATGCCGTGCTGGGACGCTGGCTGCGGCGCCGGACTTTCCGGTCCTGAGCCAGTGGGGGCTGGGGGAAGCCCATGCCGTGCAGGTTTTGCATTTTTGCCGGTCCCCCCTGTACGCCCGGCCTGTTTCAGGATTAGTCTTGGGGCATGGCGTTTTTTTGTCCCCTGAATGGAGTCTCCCGCATGACCCAGCCCACCGTGCGCGATTTCGGTGTCCCTGCACCCGACCCGGAACGTGATTTTTACCCGTATTATCTGGGCGAGCACCAGAATGCCACCTGTCGCCGCCTGCACTTTCTGGGCACCACACTGGGGGCACTGGGGCTGGTGCAGTCGGTGCGCAAGCGCTCGCTCAGGCCCGCACTGAAGGGACTGGTGGCCGGCTATGCCTGTGCGTGGGTGGGACATTTCTTTTTTGAAAAAAACAAACCAGCCACGTTCAAATACCCGCTGCAGAGCTTCAAATCAGACTGGCGCATGTATGCCGACATCTGGCGTGGGCAGCTGAGCCTGAAGGGCGTGCAGCATGACCGCTGAACCCACAATGGTGGTGCTGATGACCGGCGGCAGCCGGGGCATTGGCCGGGCCATGGCGCTGCGGCTGGCCCAGGCCGGGGCCGCTGTGGTGCTGGCCGCCAAGACCGACCAGCCTCATCCCCGGCTGGCGGGCACCATTCACAGCGTTGCGGCAGAAATTGAAGCACTGGGTGGGCAGGCGCTGCCCCTGAAGGTGGACGCCCGCGATGAAGCGCAACTGGTGGCCGCCGTGCAGCAGACCCTGCAGCGCTTTGGCCGTCTGGATCTGCTGATCAACAACGCCGGATTTCTGGGCCTGACCCCCATCGAGCACACCAGCACCAAGCACTATGACCTGATGCACGCCCTGAACAGCCGTGCTCCGCTGATCACCCTGCGTGAATCAGCCGCCGCGCTGCAGCAGTCCGGCGGCATGGTGGTGAACCTGTGTCCACCGATCAACCTGGATCCGGGCTGGCTGGGGGCCTTTGCCCCATACACCTCGACCAAATACGCCATGACCCTGCTCAGCCTCGGCTTTGCCGAAGAAATGCGCGACCGTGGCGTGGCGGTGCACACCCTGTGGCCCGCGACCCTGATCGCCACCGATGCGGTTGGCCAGAGTGCCGGACCGGCGGCCCTGCAGCTGTCGCGCAAGCCGGAGATCATGGCCGATGCCCTGTGGGCGCTGTGGTCCGAACGGGCGCGCTGGGCCGGACAGGTCTGCTGGCTGGATGAGCAACTGCTGCGCGCCACCGGGGTGACTGCGTTTGCCGGATATGCGGTGGACCCGGCCCGGGCGGATCAGGTGCAGCGGGATTTTTATGTGGGGCCGTTCCGGTAGACGCGTGTGAGCCCACTGTATCTGCTGACCAATGAAGAACCCTGGCCCCTGCTGTGGCCCAAGCTGGACTGTGCCCTGTCCTCCGGTCAGGTGGGCCTGCTGCAATACCGGCGCAAGCAGACCCCGCACAGCCAGCGCCTGACCGAGCTGGAGCCGCTGCAGCGCCTGTGCGAGGCATATGACGTGCCGTTGATCATCAATGATGAGGTGGATCTGGCCCAGGTCATGGGCTGTGGGGTGCATCTGGGGCAGGGCGATGGCAGTGTGACGGCAGCCCGGCAGCGGCTGGGCCCTGCGGCCCTGATCGGCCGCACCTGCCATGGCTCACTGGCGCTGGCGCAGCAGGCGCAGGCCGAAGGGGCCGACTATGTGGCCTTCGGGGCGGTGTATCCTTCCACCAGCAAGCCGCAGGCCCAGACGGTGCCGCTCAGCGTGTTGCAGGAGGCCGTGACGCAGCTGCAGGTGCCGGTGTGTGCCATCGGGGGCATCACCGTGGACAATGCTGCACCACTGCTGGTCCTGCCGGTGTCGTGGCTGGCGGTGATTGGCGGGGTGCTGGACGGCAGTCTGGCGCAGGTGGCGCAACGGCTACAGCAGTGGCAGCGCCTTTTGCAGGAATAAAATCAAAAAATTCAGCCGCTTGTTGACATCCAGATCGGCTGCGTTGCTCCATGGGTGGCAAAAAAATGACCAGGGCAAAAAACAACCTGCAAACGCCTGCAGCCCTTGCGGTCCCTCATTGTAGGGTGGGGCCGTGCTGCCTGCCCGTGGTGCCTATGGCCCGCCAGCCGCTGTGGCCCATTGACCGCCAACACACCAGACCCTGTGCATGCCCCATGTGACCAGCACTTCACAGGATGAGCCTGCCCGGATCACAGGGCTGGGGCGCAGGGCATCGGGTCGAGCGGTTTTCAGGGCCACCGGTCTGTGCTTTTTGCCTGCCACACTCTTTTAAAACCACGACTGCATGCTTGGGCCGGATGCAGGATCACAGCGGTCGGCCCGGCGGTGGTGGGGGGGGCGGTGCCGGCCGGGCATTTGAACCCACAGGGGTGCACGGCTGGTCCGTGCTTTGAGGCTGCTGGGCATTTCGCCTGCA
>JBPOIS010000133.1:0-34543 GCA_052034295.1 Pseudomonadota bacterium | reverse complement strand
CCCTCACCCCACCACTTCCGCCAGATCACCCTTTTGCTCCAGCCAGCCCTTGCGGTCGGCGGAGCGCTTCTTGGCCAGCAGCAAATCCATCACTGTCGTCGTTTGATGCACATCGTCCAGATCCAGCTGCACCAGCCGGCGGGTGTCCGGGTCCATGGTGGTTTCACGCAATTGCAGCGCATTCATCTCGCCCAATCCCTTGAAGCGGGTGATCTGCGGCGTGCCCCGGCCCTTGAGTTTTTTCAGGATCGACTGCAGCTCGTCGTCGTCCAGCGCATAGTGCACCTCCTTGCCCGCATCGATCCGGTACAGCGGCGGCATGGCCACAAACAGATGGCCGTTTTCAATCAGCGCCGGAAAGTGGCGCACGAACAGCGCACACAGCAGCGTGGCGATGTGCAGGCCGTCGGAGTCGGCATCGGCCAGGATGCAGATCTTGCCGTAGCGCAGCTCGGACAGATCATCGCTGCCGGGATCAACGCCAATGGCAATGGCGATGTCGTGCACCTCCTGCGACCCCAGCACCTCATCCGGGGAAACTTCCCAGGTGTTGAGGATCTTGCCGCGCAGGGGCATGATCGCCTGAAAATGCTTGTTGCGTGCCTGCTTGGCGCTGCCCCCGGCGGAATCGCCTTCCACCAGGAACAGTTCGGTGTCCTCACGGGTGGCCCCGACACAATCGGCCAGCTTGCCGGGCAGGGCCGGACCGGCGGTGATTTTTTTGCGTTCGACCTTCCTGGCGGCCTTCAGACGGCGACCGGCGCGGTTGATGGCCAGCTCGGCCAGCTGCTGCGCCAGCTCCGGATGGCCATTGAGCCACAGGCTGATGGCGTCCTTGGCGATGCCCTGCACGATCGGTGCGGCTTCACGGCTGGACAGGCGCTCCTTGGTCTGCCCGGAAAACTGCGGCTCGACGAAGCGCAGCGACAGCACGTAGTTCACCCCGTCCCAGACGTCATCGGCGGACAACTTCAGGCCGCGCGGCAGCAGATTGCGCAGTTCGCAGAACTCACGCACCGCTTCCAGCGTGCCGGTGCGCAGGCCATTCACGTGGGTGCCGCCCTGTGCGGTGGGGATCAGGTTCACATAGCTTTCGGCCACGGTTTCGCCGCCATCGGTATTCCAGCACAGCGCAAACTCCACCGCCGCCCGCTCGGCCTGGCCACGGGCCGCAAACGGCTCGACCGGCAGGGTGTCACGCTCGCCGATTTCTTCGCTGAGGTAATCCACCAGACCGTTTTCGAACTGCCAGACCGTGCGGCTGCCGCCTTCTTCGTCCACGAAGGTCACCTTCAGGCCAGCGGCCAGCACGGCCTTGGCCTTCAGGGTGTGCATCAGCGCCCTGACGGCAAAGCGCGGCTGGTCAAAGTATTTGCCCTCCGGCCAGAAGCGTACCGTGGTGCCGGTCTGGCGCTTGGGAAAGCCTTCTTTCACCTGCAGATCCGTGACCCGTTCACCCTGCTCAAAGGCCATGAAATACTGGCTGCCCCCGCGCAGCACCGTGACTTCGACCCGGCTGGACAGGGCATTCACCACCGAGATCCCCACCCCGTGCAGCCCCCCGGAAAACTGGTAGTTGTCGGTGCTGAACTTGCCCCCGGCGTGCAGGCGGGTGAGGATGATCTCGATGCCGCTCTGCTGGTATTCCGGGTGGATGTCCACCGGCATGCCCCGGCCATTGTCCTGCACCGACAGTGAACCATCGCGGTGCAGCGTGACCACGATGTCATCGGCATGGCCGGCCAGCGCCTCATCCACCGAGTTATCGATCACCTCCTGCGCCAGGTGGTTGGGGCGGGTGGTGTCGGTGTACATGCCCGGACGGCGTTTGACCGGGTCCAGGCCGCTGAGGACTTCGAGCGATTGGGCAGTGTATTGGCTCACGGTGTGTTGTTTTCCTCAAAAAAATCCGGACCGTCCGGCCGGGCCAGACGGCTGCCGCAGCGCCGGGCGCATGCGTGTCAAGAAAGCCCACGGGTTGAACTGCCCCTGGGCCAGCCGCCGGGGCAGAAGACCAAAACGCCGTGGCGGTTCAGCCAAAACGGCCCTGGGCACCGGCCCGTGCCGGACCAGACCGGCCAAACAAAAAATCCACCACCAGCGGGATCTTGTCCTGCAGATCATGCATGAAGTGGTCACCGCCCCGCTCGATCAGCATCGGGCACTGCGCGCCATCCTGACTGTAATAATCGCGGGCCTGCCGGTAATCCAGCACCTCATCGCCGGTCTGCAACAGCACCAGCATCCGCTCGGGATGGGCCGGGACCGGCTGGAACATCTGCCCCAGCGTGTCCAGCTGCGCCGGAGTGATCACCCAGCCGGTGCTGGTGGCGTGGCTGGCCTGACCCTGCTGAAAAAACCGCTGCATCGACACAAAGGGTCGCACACTCGGATTCACCAGTACAGCCCGCACCCCAAAGCGGGCGACACACTGGGTCGCATAAAAGCCGCCCAGACTGCTGCCCACCACATGGCTGTCCGGGTCAGCCGCGATCAGCTGCTGCAACACCGCCAGCACCTGCTCCGGCGGCAGGTTCAGGTTCGGGCGCTGCACCTGGATCTGCGGACGGTGCAACGCGCACCAGTCGGCCAGCCACTGGCCCTTCACCGAGGTGTGGTCTGCCTCCAGACCATGGATGTAGATGAGTTGCATGAAAAATCTCCGCAGGCGACTGGCCAGGCATTGGCCAAAAAAAAACCACCGCACCGGCCATTCTGGCCATTGCCCTGGACCCAAAGCACCCTTAGTGTCAGAAAACCCCCAGGAATTTACACTGGTTGCATAAAAACTGCTTCTCGTCCAACAAAACTGGTTCAGGCACAGCATTTTATGCCATATACCGCTACAGGGATGAATTGAATCATCGTCTGCCGGGCTGCTTTGATGGCTTTGATTTTGACATCACTGCCAGGGCCCCAGCGCCCGCAGACGTCCTTTGCTGAGGGAAAATCTCATGAAACACAGTCCGACGCCGCTGCATGAGCCGTTTTGTGCCCTGACCACCTCTCCCCCCACGCAGGCCGACCTGATCGAAGGCGTGGCCCAGCTCGCCACCACCGGCATCGTCGAAGTGACCGAGCTGGTACAGGCCATCCACCGTGAAATCGTGCTGCGGCCGCTCGGACTGGACCGGCCCGAATTCCATGCCCTGTGGAACCGCGGTCTGACCGGACAGGTCTATGGCCTCACCAAGGGCATCATGCGCCAGTCCGGCAAGGGACTGGCGGCGTCCCTGCGCCTGTTCAACCGGCTGACACCGGCCTTTGGTGATCATCCGCTGACCCCCGTGCAGCATTTTCTGGTGGGGGTGATCAATGGTGTGGCGGGAGATCACCTGATCCGCATGCAGAACCCGCTGGCCGCACCGATGCTGGTTTACAACCGTGATGGGCAGGTGCATCAGGGTCCGGTCAAACGCCGATTGGTGCTGATGGCGCATGGCCTGTGCATGAATTTTCTGAGCTGGGACCCGGGCGAGAGCGTCGGCATGGGTGAACAGCTGCAATACCGCATGCCTGACGCCACCGTGCTGTACCTGAACTACAACACCGGACGGCGCATTTCCCAGAATGGCCGCACCCTGTCGCAGCTGCTGGAGCGGCTGGTGCAGGAAAATCCGCATGTGGAAGAAATCAGCCTGATTGGCCACAGCATGGGTGGGCTGGTGTCGCGCTCGGCGCTGTTCTACGGCAAGCAACAGGGCCATGAATGGATTCACCGGGTGAAAAATCTGGTCTGCCTGGGCTCCCCGCACCAGGGCGCTGTGCTGGAGCGGCTGGGATTTTTGCTGCAGGACCGGGTGGGACAGATTCCCATCGCCGGACTGCTGGCCAATCTGGCCGACATTCGCAGTGCCGGCATCATCGACCTGCGCCATGGCAGCGTGCGCGATGACGACTGGGAACACCTCGAAGAACGCCGTGGGCTGGGCGATGATGTGCGCAAACCGGCGCCACTGCCTTCACGCATCAACACCTATCTGGTGGCCGGAACCATCGAACGCTCCCCGGACAGCAAGCGCCGCCCGCTGGACATCATCGGCGACTATCTGGTCAGCATCCCCAGCGCCCTCGGCGAGCACGCCGACCCAGCCTACCGCCTGAATGTGCCCGAGGAACACAAGGCCGTGTTCTATGGGGTCAACCACATGGAAGTGCAGTACCACCCGGCTGTGCGCAATCAGGTGATCAACTGGCTGGTGCCCGAGGCCTTTGTCCCGCGCAAGGTGGTGACCAGTCCCGAGGCCGGCCGGCGCATCGAATATGTGGACCTGTAGGCGGCTGCGCCCTGCCGCAAAAACCGGCCCCAGTGGCCGGTTTTTTTTCAGTCACAGCATGCCGGGAACAGGCCCACCCTCGCCGGGGGCACCTGACACATTGAGGAAGACCGGCGTGCTCAGTCAATCCGGCCAAAGCGGCCTGCATTGAACTCATGGATGGCCTGGCGGATCTCCTGCTCGCTGTTCATCACAAACGGCCCATAGCCCACCACCGGCTCACCGATCGGCTCGCCACTCATCAGCAGCAGCTGTGTTGCTTCTGCACCCGCCTGAAGCCGCAGCCAATCTAGCCCCGCCCCGCCCGGCTCCGCGGCAAAGGTCACCAGTTGCTGCGCCCCGGCCACCTGTGCCGGATCAGCATTCAGGCTGACCTGTCCACGCATGACCAGCACCAGCAGGTTGTGCGTGCGCGGGACCGGCAATTCCACCGCCTGACCGGCCTGCACCTGCACATCCCACAGGTGGATCGGCGTGAACGTCTGACCCGGTCCAGCCACACCCGTCTGGCCTTCTGGCCAGACCCCTGCGATCAGCCGCACCTGTCCGCAGTCCGTGCCGTCGCCGTCCCCCAGTGTCACCACCGGGATGTCTGCATCGGCCAGATGCTGGTAGCGGGCCGGGACGCCCTTGTGGCAGGCCGGCAGGTTCACCCACAGCTGCACCATCTCGAAGGGCCCGCCGCGCGCCGCAAACGAGGGCGAATGGAATTCCTCGTGGATCACCCCACGACCTGCGGTCATCCACTGCACATCGCCCTCGCCGATCACCCCGCCACCGCCACTGGAATCCCGGTGCGCCACCTCGCCCTGATAGGCGATGGTGACGGTTTCAAAGCCTTTGTGTGGGTGCTGGCCGACCCCGCGCGGCGAACCGCTGGAGTTGGGGCTGAACACACGCGGTGCCGCATAATCAAGCATCAAAAAAGGATCGGTGCGCTTCGTGCCCTGCATGTGCGAAAACATCGGGTGCACCAGAAAACCATCCCCGACCCAGTGCGGGCGCGGGGCGGCGTGGATGCGGTCCACAGGACGATAGGTGTGCATGATCCTCTCCCAGACAAAACAGAACCCGATCCGGACAGGGCTGAATTATTCAGACAGGCTACATGATCGGCATTCTTTTTTAATAATGTTTAATCAACCAAAATACAAGTACCGACCTTTTTGCGGCCCTGAAATTCTTTTTGCCGAGCATCAGGCCCTGCAGGCGTCAGGCGATGGCGCCACCCTGCGCAAAGCCCTGCCGGGGCTGGGCGGTCCGCAAAAAACACGGATGCTGCCACCCAGCGTTCAGATGCCGTGCCGGTTCAGTGTCCTGCAGCGGCGGCTGGCGCGAGCCGGAACAGGACAGGCTGCTGCACCGGCAGACCCCGGGGTCCGCGCGTGAGCGCCGGTTTCAGGCCGTGCGCCGCAGCACCTGCCACAGGCAAAGCAGCAGCAGGACAGCAAAAAACAGCAGCGACCAGTGTGGCAGCGACCAGCCCAGCAGGGTCCAGTCAATCTTGGCGCACTCCCCCGAACCGTGCAGGACCTTTTGCACCACCTCTTTCATGGGAAAAGTGTCCATCCAGTAGTCCAGACCGGGACCACAGGCCGGCACGTCCTCCGGGGGCAGGTGCTGCAGCCAGACGTGGCGTCCGGCCACTGCGGTGGACCAGCCCATCGACAGCAGGGCCAGCAGCGACAGGCCCCGGCGCACCCACAGGTGGCGCGACACATACACGGTACCGACCAGTGCAAACACGCCCATGCCGATCAGGCCGACCCGCTGGAACACACACAGCGGACAGGGCTCCAGCTGCGCCGGACCATACTGCAGGTACAGCGCAAAGGCCATGCCCACCACCGCCCCCAGCACCAGCAGGACATTGACCAGTCGATAGCTCAAGCGCGGCATGTACACCTCGGCCTGTAGGATTGAAAAAAAACCATTTAACCCGAAGCGCCGGGGGTTTGGCGATAGCGCGCCAGCAACTGCACAAAATCTTCAGGATGACTGGCCTGCTCCAGGGCCGCCTGTGCCTGCAGCGATTGCTGGGCCACCTGATCCCAGTGGGCCTGTTGTGCTCCGGACAGCGGCTGGGCCTGCAGGACCTGACGGTGCTGTGCCGCCAGTGCCCGCCCATAGGCCCAGAGACTGCCCGCCTGCTGCAGCCCCTGCATCAGCCGGGCCGATGGCCAGTGTTCCGGCTGGGTCACAAGGGTACTGAACCGGGCCAGACTGTCACAGTACAGCGTCCCGCCATAGGCCCGGTCCAGCACCTCGGCCAGTGGCTGCATGGCGTTCAGGTGGCCCGTCATCCAGTCCTGCAGCCGCTCGCCACTGGACAGGGTCAGCGCAGGGTCACGGCCCCGGTCCACCACCTGACGCTGGTCGGCGAGGATGCGGTCTTCCTCGGCACGGTCCAACACCGGGCTGGGCAGCAGCAGGCCATACAGGGCCAGTGTTTCCAGCAGCGCCGCCCGTGCGGCACTGAGTCCGGTCGGCTGCTCCGGGTCCACATCCACCGCGCGCAGCTCCACATACTGCACCCCGCGCGCCAGCAGGGCCTGTACTGGGGTTTCGCCGTCCTGGGTCACTTGTTTGGGGCGGATCAGGCTGTAGTATTCGTTTTCGATCTGCAGCACATGGTCGTTGATCTGCTGCGGCTGTCCGTGGGCGTCATCCACCCCCAGCGCCGTGAACGGCGGGTGCGGCCGCCAGGTGGCCTGCTGCAGCGCCCGCGCATAGTCCGGCAGGGTGTTGTAGTGGATGCCCAGCTCGCGCTGGGTGCTGTTCTGGTAGCCCAGATTGCCCATGCGCAGCGCGGTGGCCTGCGGCAGGGTCAGGGTGCCCTTCTGGCCAGACAGTGGCTGCAGGTGGTGGCTGCGGCCGGTCAGGAAGCACGCACACACCGCTGGACTCGCCCCCAGCAGGGCAATCACCAGCGGGGTCAGCCGCACAAAATTGCGCACCAGCCCCAGATAGCGCTGGTCCCGGTACTCACGGGCGCTCAGGCGGCGGGCGGCGTCACCCTCCTGCTGCTGCAGCGCCCGGAACAGCTCCACTGGAAAGGACAGGTTGTAGTGCACCCCGGCAATGGTTTGCATGCGCCGGCCATAGCGCAGGCCCAGCCCGTGGCGGTACAGGGTCTTGAGCTGGCCCATGGCTGAGCGGCCATACTGGGCCAGCGGGATGTCGTGTTCGCCCTCGTCGAGCAGGCAGGGCATCGACAGCGGCCACAGCACCTCACCAGCCGGCAGGTGCTGCAGCACCAGTTGATGCAGCTCGGTCAGGGTGTCCATCAGGGCAGGAATGCTGGCCAGCGGCGGCGTGATCAGCTCCAGCAGGGCTTCGGAATAGTCGGTGGTGATGGCCGGGTGGGTCAGCGCCGAGCCCAGCGCAGCCGGGTGCGGGGTCTTGGCAATATAGCCATCGGGCTGCACGCGCAGGCCTTCGCGTTCCACGCCGCGCCGCATCTGCAGCAGCAATGCAGGCGGCACTGCAGCAGGCCACAGGGGCCGGGCGTTGGGCGGGAGGGACACATCAGGCATTGCAGCGACCATGGGATTGCGTCAATCTACGGGAGCGGGCCTGCAGTGTAGCGCAATTTTCCGCGCTGCGATGTGGACCGATTATTGCCACAGCAGTCAGCCGCCGGACCCGCACACCCGCCGGACTGGACCGGCACCGTTGGGGATCAGCATGTCATCATCCAGGCCCCTGTGGGCCACCGTCGCCACCCTGTGTGCGCTGCTGCAGCTGTCCGGCTGCGCCAGTGTGCCGCCCCGGCCCTTCAGCCAGCAAGGGCAGTTTGCGCAGTACGCCCTGAACCAGAACCTGTTCCGGGTCAGCTACACCGGGGAAGCCTACACCCGCCGAGATGCCGCCGAAGAGCGTCTGCTGCTGCATGCGGCCCGCACCACCCTGCAGCACGGCTACAGCCACTTCGAAGTGCTGCCGGGCCCCGCTGCGCCCGCCAGTGGGCCGGTTTTTCCCCAGGTGCACCTGTACGGGGACTGGCGCTGGGGCTACCACAGCCGGGGCTGGATGGACCCCTGGGGCTGGGACGACGCGGGCTGGCCCGAACCGCCCCCGGCACAGGGCAGTCTGACCATCGCCTGTTACCACGGCGAACAGGCAGGAAAAACCCTGTTCAACGCCCACACCATCCTGACCAGTCTGGGCCCCAAATACGGCCTGAACCCCGACGGCAGCGAACAGCGTCCCCTGCCCCAGCGTCCCAGCCGGCCATGATTCATGGTCCGGGGCGGCCCGCTGTGCCTGGCGCACAGCAGGGACCCGCTGGCCCAGACCGTCTGGCGTTTGATGTTTAAAAAATAATTGGGGACTGGCCTGCTGTGGCGCAGGCCGCAAAACAGACGCAACACCCCAGCCAGCCAGGGCGCGCGTTTCAGGACGCCACAAACCGCATCCGCCCTCAGGCCCCGTCATAGGCCGCACGCGCCGAGCGTGGCGCACGCTGCCGGGTCTCGCGGTCAATGCGCAGCAGCACCGCCACCATCAGTGAGCACACCACCAGCGACGTGCCCCCATAGCTGATGAACGGCAGGGTCAGGCCCTTGGTGGGCAACAGGCCCATGTTCATGCCACCATTCACCAGAATCTGCAGCAAAAAAATCACCGTGATGCCATAGGCCAGATAACCCTCGCGGTCGTGGCCATTCTGCAGCGCCGTCCGGCCAATGCGCATGGCACTGCTGACCATGACAAACAGCAGCCCAAACAGCGCGCAGATGCCCAGAAAGCCCAGCTCCTCGCCGACGATCGCCAGCATGAAATCGGTGTGCGCCTCAGGGAGATAAGACAGCTTCTGCACACTGTGGCCCAGCCCGGTGCCGGTCCATTCGCCCCGGCCAAAGGCAATCAGGCTCTGCTTGAGCTGGTAGTCGGTGCCCTGCTCATCGTCCCAGGGGTTGGTGAACGACACCAGCCGCTGCAGCCGGTACGGCTCAAACAGAATCGCCATCACCAGCGCCCCCAGCGCGGTGACCATCAAAAAGCCAAATTGCCCCAGCGGTGCCCCCGCCAGAAAAAACACCGCCATCATGCTGGTCACCACCACCGTGGACGCGCCCAGATCCGGCTCCAGCATGATCAGCAGCAGCACCGTGCCCATCGGGATCAGCAGGCGCAGCAGGCCGCTCAGGTTCACCCGCACCTCATTGGCACGGCGCACCACGTAGTCGGCTGTGAACAGCACCATGACAAACTTGGCCAGCTCGGACGGCTGGAAGGTAACCCCGGCCAGCATCAGCCAGCGCTTCGAACCGTTCACCGAATTGCCCACCACCAGCACCGCCGCCAGCAGCCCCAGCACCAGCAGCCACAGGGCAAAGGTCTGGCCAAACCACAGCCGCAGCGGAATCCGGCTCACCACCAGCGCAGTGATGGCCGCCGCCACCAGATAAAAACCCTGACGCCACAAAAAATACATCGGCTGGCCAAAGGTGTGCGCGGCATAGGGCATCGACGCCGAGCCGATCATCACCGTCCCCAGGGTGACCAGCAGCAGCACCGACACCAGCAGGCAATTGCGCGCGCTCAGCTCCTGCGCCACCTGCGGCACTTGCACAAACTGCTGCCAGCCGCGCCGGATTGAATCACGCACGGATGCGGCCTTCATGCCCAGCTCTCCTGGGCCAGCACGGTTTGCACAAACTGCTCGCCACGGTCGTTGTAGTCCTTGAACATGTCAAAACTGGCGCAGGCCGGGGATAGCAGCACCACATCGCCCGGCACACTGCCCTGACGACACTTCTGGACGGCCTCCGCCAGATCCGCAGCGGTTTCGGTGGCCACCGCATTGCCGATGGCATGGCCAATGCGCGTGCCATCCTCCCCGATCAGCACCGCCAGTCGGCCATAGCGGCGCAGCGCGGCGGCCAGCGGGCTGAAGTCCTGCCCCTTGCCGACCCCGCCGAGGATCACCGTGACCTTGCCGCCGGATTCCTCCAGCATCGCCCCCAGTCCCTCAATCGCCGCCAGTGTGGCCCCGACGTTGGTGCCTTTGGAATCATTGTAAAAACGCACACCGTCCTGCTCATCGACATACTGGCAGCGGTGTTTGAGGCCCGCGAACTGCTGCAGGGTCTGCAGCATGCTGTCCATCGGCAGGCCCACCGCCTCACCCAGCGCCAGCGCGGCCAGCGCATTGGCGAGGTTGTGGCGGCCCTGGATTTTCAATTGATCGGCGCGCAGCAGCCGCTCACGGCCACGGGCCAGACAGGTTTTGCCCTGCTCATCCGGCAGCAGGCCATACTGGCCGATGTCCGGGGCCGACAGCCCGAAGCCCACCATCGGGGTGGCATCCGGCACCAGCGGCCGGGTCAGCACATCCTCACGGTTGTAGACCACCCGCGCACAGCCCTGAAAAATCCGGTGCTTGGCGGCGTGATAGGCGATCATGCTGCCATGGCGGTCGAGGTGGTCCTCGGACAGGTTCAGCACCACCGCCACGGCGGCCCGCAGGTTACTGGTGGTTTCCAGCTGAAAGCTCGACAGCTCCAGCACGATCAGCTCAGGGTCATCGCCCAGCAGGTCCAGTGCCGGCCGGCCCAGATTGCCGCCCACTGCCACCCGCCGCCCGGCATCCGCCGCCATCTGGCCCACCAGCGTGGTGACGGTGCTTTTGGCATTGGACCCGGTGATGGCCACGATCGGCACGTCGGTGGCCTCACGCAGCAACTGGATGTCACCGACCACCGGCACCCCGGCGGCCTGTGCCGCTGCAATCGCAGGCTCCTGCGGGGCAATGCCGGGGCTGAGGATGATGCGGCCCGCCCGGCGCAACAGGGCTTCATCCAGTCCCCCCAGGGCGCAATCCACGCCCTCGGGCAGGTCGGCCAGTCCCGGTGGGTGGATGCGGCTGTCGGTGACCGCCACCCGATAGCCCTGTGCATGCAGGTAGCGCACCACCGACAGGCCGGTTGTGCCCAGCCCTGCCACCACCTGCAAACTGCCGCGCTGAATCAGCATGATTGATCCTTTGTTGATGCCCTTGCCGAAGCCCGCAAGATTAGCACGGCTGCCGCGTCAGGGCGCAGCACCCTGTGAAACGGGCTGTGTTTTGACCATCACCACCACCGGCTCCCCCTGGAACTGCACCGTCTCCAGCGCCTGCCAGCCCCAGCGTCCATAGCGTTCGGCCTGATCGGCAGTGTACAGGTACAGCGTGTCGATGCCCTGTGCCGCAGCGGCCTGCTCGGCCACCTGCATCAGCCGCCGGCCCAGCCCCTGCCCCCGCGCGTCTTCCTGTACCAGCAAAAACCCCAGCCACACCGCACGCGCCGGCGGCTGGGCGTCGCCCATCTCATGCAGGCTGAGGCTGACCGAGCCGAGCAACTGTGGGCCCGCCACCGCCAGCCAGGTCTGTGGAAACGCCCCCGTCAGCCCCGCCCAGAAAAAATCCGCCAGATCCTCTGGCCGCGCATAGCCCCAGACCTGCCACTGCTGCGCCACCAGCGCCGCCAGCCATTCGGGGGCATTTTTCAATGCCAGAATCTGCACCACACGCCGCTCCTGTTTTGGTCATCCGGGTGATTGTAAAAGGGCATCAGCCGGGCCGTGGGATTTTCTGGTTCGTTGCCTTGGCGGACCGGGGTGTTTTTTTCTATGCTGGGATGGTTTTTTGGCCTGAGTGTCTTGTCCATGTCTGCTGATGCCACCGCACCACGCCCTGATGGCCCCCTGCCCGCCTCCCGCCCGGTGGTGGAAACCCTGCTCAGCCACCGCACCTGGCGCGACTTTGACCCTGCGGCGTGCATACCGCCGGAGCACCTGCACATCCTGCTGGACTGTGCCCGGCAGGCTCCATCGTGGATGAATGGCCAGCACTACAGCATCATCCGCATCACCGACCCGACACTGCGGGCGCAACTCGTGGCACTGCAGCCCAACAACCCGCAGATCGGCACCTGCTCGGAGTTCTGGGTGTGGGTGGCCGACCTGTACCGGGCCAGTCTGGCCAGTGCGGCGGCAGATGGCAGCTTTGCCGCCGTGGGCACGCCCGACACGCTGCTCACCGCCAGTGTGGATGTGGCCATGGCCGCGCAGAATGCCCTGACCGCCGCCGAGAGTCTGGGCTATGTCACCTGTCCGGTGGGTGGGCTGCGCCTGATCGCACCGGAGCTGGTGACGCTGCTGCACTTGCCGCGCCACACCTTTCCGCTGTTTGGGCTGTGCATCGGCAAGCCCAGCGTGACGATGCGCATCAAACCGCGCCTGCCGCAGGCTGCGGTGGTGTTCGAAAACCGCTATCAGCCTGAGCTGCAAGGCCTGCTGGCGGACTATGAACAGACCCTGCTGGACTTCAATGAACCGCGTGAAAAACTGCCGTGGCGGCAGAAGCTGGCGCGTTTTTATGAAAAAACCTATGCCCCGCGCAACCTGCGGCTGCTCAGACAGCAGGGGTTTTTGACCCACCCGGACGGGCTGGCGGAGGATCAGGCGCCCTGACTCAGCGCCACTGCACGGGCTGTTCCGGGACGGCGGGCTTCGGTGTGGCACAGCCGGTGTCGCAGCCGCCACAGCCACTGCTACAGGGGGCATCAGCCAGCGGCGCAGGCTGCAGGCGTGCAGCCAGCCGGCGCAGGCCCAGCCGCGCCAGCCCGTGCACACAGGCCCAGTGCAGTTTTTGCCGGGTGCGCGGCAGCAGCCGCCCCAGCACCCGCCACACACTCCACAGCAGGACCGGCAGCAGCACCAGCCACTGCCACAGTTGCGACTCATCAAAAACCATGGTGCGTGCTCCTGTCCTCAGGTCAGCCGCCTAGCCCCAGCCCAGCGCCACCGCCAGTTGATACATCAGCAGCGAGGCCAGGTAGGCCAGTCCAAACAGATACACCGTCATCACCCCCACCGTACGCCATGAGCCGGTTTCGCGGCGGATCGTGGCCAGGGTGGACAGGCAGTGCGGCGCGTAAATGAACCACACCAGCAGAGACAGCCCCGTCGCCAGCGACCATTGCTGCTGGATCATCGGTGCCAGTGCGGTGGACAGGGCCTCGTCATTGCCGGACAGCGCATACACCGTGCCCAGCGCCGCCACCACCACCTCACGGGCTGCCATGGCCGGGATCAGCGCGATGCAGATCTGCCAGTTGAACCCCAGCGGGGCAAACAGCGGCTGGATCGCATGGCCGAGCATCCCGGCAAAGCTGTAATCAATCGGTGCCCCGGTTGCGCCCTGTGGCGGGGCCGGGAAGCTGGACAAAAACCACAGCAGCACCGTCAGCGCCAGAATGATGCCGCCGACCCGCTGCAAAAAGATCCGTCCGCGCTCCAGCAACCCCATGGCCACACTGCGCCAGTTCGGCAGCCGGTAACTGGGCAGCTCCAGCAACAGTGGGTGTTCGGCCCGGTCACGCCGGGTACGGCGCAGCAGCCACGACACCAGCAGCGCACTGACGATCCCGGCGGCATACAGCCCAAACAGCACCAACCCCTGCAGGTTGAACCCGCCCCACACCTGCCGTGCCGGAATAAACGCCGCAATCAGCAGCGTGTACACCGGCAGCCGCGCCGAGCAGGTCATCAGCGGGGCCACAAAAATCGTGGCCAGCCGGTCCCTGGGGTCCTGGATGCTGCGTGTCGCCATGATCCCCGGCACCGCACAGGCAAAACTCGACAGCAGCGGGATGAATGACCGCCCGCTCAGCCCCGAGCGCGCCATCAGGTGATCCAGCAAAAACGCCGCCCGGGGCAGGTAGCCGGTTTCTTCGAGGATCAAAATGAACAAAAACAGCATCAGGATCTGCGGCAAAAACACCACCACCCCACCGGCCCCGGCGATCACGCCATCGACCAGAAAGCTTTTCAGCACCCCGTCGGGCATCGCCCCACTGACCCAGCCGCCCAGCATCGCCGTGACCATCTCGATACCATCCATGAACGGCGCCGCCCCGGCAAACACGGCCTGAAACATCACAAACAGCACCGCCGCCAGAATCAGCAGGCCCCACAGCGGGTGCAGCAACAGCGCATCCAGCCGGTCATCGCGCTGGTCGGTGCGTGCGGGCATCTGCACCGCTTCGGCCAGCAGCGCCCGCACCTGTGCATGCACATCGCCTGCGGACAGGTCAGGCTGTGGCGGGGTCACCGGCTGGTCCAGCCGCGCCAGCAGTTCGGCCAGTCCCTCGCCGCGGGTGGCTGACGTGGCCAGCACGGCGATGCCCAGCCGCGCCTGCAGCCGCGCCACATCAATGTGGATGCCCCGGCGGCGCACATCGTCCATCATGTTCAGCACCAGCAGCATCGGCTGCCCCAGCGCCAGCAGCTCCAACACGAAGCGCAGGTGCAGGCGCAGGTTGGTGGCATCGACCACACACAGCAGCACCTCCGGACGCGCCTCGCCGGGCAGCTCGCCCAGACACACCGCCCGGGTCACCGCCTCATCCGGGCTGGCCGCGTCCAGACTGTAGGCCCCGGGCAGGTCCAGAATCGACACCGTGCGTCCGGACGGCAGGGTCAGGCGTCCTTCCTTGCGTTCAACCGTCACCCCGGCATAGTTGGCGACTTTTTGCCGGGTACCGGTGAGCTGGTTGAACAGCGAAGTCTTGCCACAGTTTGGGCTGCCGACCAGCGCCACCTGCTGCCAGCCTGCAGGGGTCAAAGGGGCCGCGGCCGTCATGCCACCTGCTCCACCAGCACCCGCTCCGCCTCACTGCGGCGCAGCGCAAACCGGGTAAACCCCACCTGAACCAGCAGCGGCTCCTGCCCCCACGGTCCGGTGGTGATCAGCCGCACCGGCTCGCCGGGCACAAAACCCAGCTCGCCCAGCCGCCGTGCAATCGGGTCGCCCTCACCCCGGCCCTCTACCGCAGTGACCGTCGCCTGTTGATGACGGGACAGTTCAGACAATCGCACGACCAATCTCCCACCGTTGTAATCAGGAATGATTCTTAATTGCACTCTAGCACAAATGTTGGCGCTGCCGGAGGCTTTGCCCCAAAAAGCCATGATTTTTTCAGGGAAAAAAATCCGCCGCCAATCCTGCCTCTGGCCGCCGTCTGCCAATCCGGGTATGGTCGGGGCTGATCCGGTTTTTGCTGCTGTTGCTGTCATGTCCATCGCCCGCAAACCCCGCCAGCCCCGCCCGCTGGCACTGCCCGCCCAGTGGCCCTGGCTGCTGGATTTTCGTGATCATCTGGTGGCGCAGGCGGTCAGTCCGCACACCCGCAACGCCTACCTGAGCGACGTGCTGCTGTGCCAGCGGCAGATGGCGCACCCTCTGCCCGAGTGCACGGCCCGCCAGCTCAGTGATTTTTTATTGCAAAAACAGGCCGAAGGCCGCAGCCCACGCTCACTGGCCCGGCTGCGGGCCGCACTGACCCGGTTTTTTGCCCTGATGGTGGCGCAGGGCCAGTGCAGCGACAGCCCGATGGCCAGCCAGCCCGCACCAGCACTGGGTCGCCCGCTGCCGCGCGACCTGTCGATGGCCGAGGTGGAGGCGCTGCTGGCCGCGCCAGACCCTGGCACCGTGCTGGGACTGCGTGACCGCACCATGCTGGAGGTGCTGTACGCCTGTGGGTTGAGGGTGTCCGAGCTGGTGGGGCTGTCGCTGGAGCAGCTGAACCTGAACGCCGGTTTTGTGCGCATCAAGGGCAAGGGCAGCAAGGAACGGCTGGTGCCGCTGGGCGAGGAAGCCCGACACTGGCTGGAGCGCTACCTGTCCGGGGGGCGGTCGGCGCTGCTGGAGGGGCGTGCCTGTGAGGCGCTGTTCCCGTCCCGGCAGGGCGGCTTCATGACCCGGCAGAATTTCTGGCATGGCCTCAAGCGCTACGCGGTGCTGGCCGGGATCGACACCGAACTGTCGCCGCACACGCTGCGCCATGCCTTTGCCACCCACCTGCTGGAAGGCGGTGCCGACCTGCGCGCGGTGCAGATGCTGCTGGGTCACAGTGACCTGTCCACCACGCAGATCTACACCCACGTGGCCAACAGCCACCTGCAGGCATTGCACCGGGAACATCACCCCCGGGGCTGAGCCATGCTGTTTATGGCTGGTTTTTGTGGATCGGCTTTTGTTGACAAAGCCACCGGCTGAACTGCAAACCGGCTGCACAGTTTTTTGCTATGCTCGGGCCCATGCCCCCTGAACCGGCCTGTTGTCATGACTGTTTTTCACACTGCCCTGCGGACTGCTGCCCTGCCCTTGCTGGCTGTACTGGGGGCCTGCAGCAGCTCCACCTCCCAGCCTGCCGAGCCGCCCCAGACCGCCACGGCCACCTACACCACCAGCCCGGCCGCACCGGCTGCCGACGCCGCGCTGCCCGCTGGCCTGCAAGCCACGCTGACCGCCAACCTGCTGAAGCTGGGCCACAAAGCCACCGTCACCAGCATCAGCGCCACCGAAATCCCCAACCTGTACTGGGTGACCTTCGAGCAGATGCCGCCGCTGTACGTGACCGGCGATGGCCGCCACGTGATCCAGGGCGAGGTGATGCGGCTGGGTGCCGCACAACCCGTGGACATCAGCGAACCGCTGGTGGCCCGTTCTGCCCGCCAGGCCTTCCAGGCCATTCCCGCCAGTGACACGGTGGACTTTGCGCCCGCAGGGCAGCCCAAAGCGACCGTGTACGTGTTCACCGATGCCGACTGTGGCTACTGCCGCAAGCTGCACAGCGAGATCGCCCAGATCAATGCCAGGGGCATCGAAGTGCGTTATCTGGCCTGGCCGCGCAGCCCACAGACCATGCCGGTGATGAACGCCATCTGGTGCAGCCCGGACCGCAAATCTGCCATGACCCAGGCCAAGCAGGGCATGCCGGTGCAGGCACCCGCCTGCAAAACCCCGGTGGAGCAACAGCAGCAGCTGGGGCTGCGCCTCGGCGTGCGCGGGACCCCGGCGATTTTCACCGAGCAGGGTGTGCAGATCGGCGGCTATCTGTCTCCCGACAATCTGGCCAAGGCCCTGGGGCTGTGAGGCACTGAGCGGGCCCAGCCTCCTGCTGCACCAGCGGTCTGCAGCCAATGCGGTGCGCTGGTTTCAAAAAAGCCTGCCCGTCCAGCCCCGTGGTCTGCTGTGGCGTGCCACCCGTGCCAAATGGCTGGAGCAGGTCACACTTTTTGGCTATGATCTGGGCCTTTGATTCAGGCATGACTGCCGCATGGGGGACAACTGGTGAAACCTGTTCATCTGGCCATTCTGGGATTGGGGACCGTGGGCGCGGGTGCGCTGCGCCTCCTGCAGGACAACGCGGACGAAATCGCCCGCCGGACAGGCCGGGAGATCCGCATCAGCCACGTGGGCACACGCCGTGCCCGCCCCGACCTGCCGCTGGACGGCATCCAGTCCAGTGAAGACCTGCTGGCGCTGGCCCGTGCGCCCGAAGTGGACATCGTCATCGAAGTCATCGGCGGCACCACGCTGGCCCGCGACATCGTCATGACCGCCATTGCACACGGCAAGCATGTGGTCACCGCCAACAAGGCCCTGCTGGCCGAACATGGCAACGAAATCTTTGCCGCGGCCGAGCAGAGCAATGTGCATGTGGCCTTCGAAGCAGCTGTGGCCGGGGGCATCCCGATCATCAAGGTGCTGCGCGAAGGTCTGGCCGCCAACCGCATCAACTGGCTGGCCGGCATCATCAACGGCACCGGCAACTTCATCCTCACTGAGATGCGCGACAAGGGCCGGGCCTTTGCAGATGTGCTGAAGGAAGCGCAGGCCCTGGGCTATGCCGAAGCGGACCCCACCTTTGATGTGGAAGGCATTGATGCCGCCCACAAGCTGACCATTCTGGCCTCGATTGCCTTTGGCATTCCGCTGCAGTTTTCCAAGGCCTACACCGAAGGCATCACCCGCCTGACCCGGCAGGACGTCGAATACGCCGAACAACTGGGCTACCGCATCAAGCATCTGGGCATTGCCCGGCGCACCCCGCAGGGGATCGAGCTGCGCGTGCACCCGACCCTGATTCCAGCCGAGCGGCTGATTGCCAACGTCAATGGCGTCAAAAATGCCGTGCTGGTGGATGCCAATGCCGTGGGGGCCACCCTGTACTACGGTGCCGGGGCGGGTGCCGGGCCCACCGCCTCCGCCGTGGTGGCCGACGTGGTCGATCTGGTGCGCCTGATCAATGCCGAAAGCGCAGGGCGGCATGTGCCACACCTGGCCTTCCAGCCGGATGCCCTGGCCGACACGCCGATCCTGCCGGCCGAGCAGATGGTCACGGCCTATTACCTGCGCATTGATGCGGCTGACCAGCCCGGTGTGCTGGCTGACGTGACCGGCATCCTCAGCCGCGCGGGCATCAACATTGATGCCATTCTGCAAAAACCCAACCACGCCGAAGGCCGCGTCCCGGTGATCATCCTCACCCAGCCGGTGGTGGAAGCCCACATGAATGCCGCCATTGCCGAGCTGGAGGCGTTGTCTGCCGTTGCCGCCCCTGTGGTGCGCATCCGTCTGGAAAATCTGGACGGCTGAACCGACCCGCCAGCCACGGACCGGGTGGCTGGCTTTTTTTGCCTGATGTCCTGGCCTGTACCTCCCACATTGACCGGAATGCTGACCATGTCCCAAGTCCAACCCAACCGCTACACCGGCCTGATCGACCGCTACCGTGACCGTCTGCCGGTCAGTGCCAGCACCCGCGCCATTTCGCTGGGTGAAGGCAACACCCCACTGATCAAACTGGAAAACATTCCCCGCCTGATCGGCAAAAACGTCGAGCTCTACGTCAAATATGAAGGCCTGAACCCCACCGGCTCGTTCAAGGACCGCGGCATGACCATGGCCGTGACCAAGGCCGTCGAGGCCGGCAGCAAGGCAATCATCTGTGCCTCGACCGGCAACACCTCAGCCGCGGCAGCAGCCTATGCGGCGCGTGCGGGCATCAAGGCCTTTGTGCTGATCCCCGAAGGCAAGATCGCCATGGGCAAGCTGGCGCAGGCGATGATGTACGGTGCCATCACCCTGCAGATCCGCGGCAACTTCGACGACGGCATGCAACTGGTGAAAGAAGTGGCCGATCAGGCCCCGGTGACCATCGTCAACTCGATCAACCCCTATCGCCTGCAGGGCCAGAAGACCGCCGCCTTCGAAATCATCGAGGCCCTGGGCCGCGCCCCGGATTACCATGCCCTGCCGGTCGGCAACGCGGGCAACATCACCGCGCACTGGATCGGCTACTGCGAAGCCACCACCCCGGCCGGCCAGTCCCCGACCCAGAGCTGTGCCTTCTGTGACGGCCAGTGCCAGTACACCGGCAAGCCCCTGAACAGCCAGACCCACCGCCCCAGGATGATCGGCATTCAGGCGGCCGGCTCGGCCCCGTTCCTGCGCGGCGGCCCGGTCAAGGACCCGGAAACCCTGGCCACAGCGATCCGCATCGGCAACCCACAGAGCTGGTCGCAGGCCCTGCAGGTGATGCAGGAATCCGGCGGCTGGTTTGATGAACTGTCCGATGCCGAAATCCTCGACACCCAGCGCATGCTGGCCATGTACGAAGGCATTTTCTGTGAACCCGCTTCGGCGGCGTCGGTTGGCGGCGTGCTGCGTGACCTCAAAACCGGCAGGATCGCCGAGGGCTCGGTGGTGGTGTGCACCCTGACCGGCAATGGCCTGAAAGACCCGGACACCGCCATGGGCCAGTGCAAGGACGCCGTACTCACCCAGATCGACGCCACCCTGGCCCAGGTCAAGGACGGTATCCTGAACAACATGTAAGCCGCTGCTCTCCGGCAAACTGGCCAGCCACGTGCTGGCCATTTTTTTGAGACAGGTCCTGCACATTATTATGGTGCACATTGTGAAATCCCCATGAAATCACAGGAAAATTCTGACCAGCGGCGGATTGGCGGGATGAAAAACACCCCCTCAACCCCAGATCTTTTTATGATCCAAATGAAGGATTGTTGAAAAAGGAGTCGCTGAATGAATCATCTCTTGCGAGCCGTCACGGTGAGTGCTGCCCTGCTCGGCAGTGCCTGCGGTGCCTGGGCTGCGGACAGTCCCGAAGGCAACTGGCGCACCATTGATGACCGCAGCGGCTTTGCCAAGGCGCTGGTTCGCATCGTCAAGGAAGCCGATGGCACCTATTCGGGCACCATCACCAAGACCATCCCCCGCCCGGATTACACCCCGCAGGATTTTTGCCACAACTGCCCGGCACCCTACACTGGCCAGAAGATTGTCGGCCTGAAGATCCTCAGCGGCCTGCAGGTGGACCCCAACAACCCCAACCAGCTGATCAACGGCAAGGTCCTCGATCCGCTGTCCGGCAAGCTGTACAACTGCAAGGCCAAGCTGAGCAACGAAGGCCGCCGCCTGTCGATTCGCGGCTACATCGGTGTGTCCATGCTGGGCCGCACCCAGGTCTGGCTGCGCGACTGACCGGCAGCGCTCCAGAGCCACATCAAAAAACCCGCCGGATCGGCGGGTTTTTCAGTGCAGGCTGGATCACTGGGTGAATTTTTCGCCCAGCCAGCTGAGGATGCGCGAGGCATCGTAGGTGCGCCCCTGCGAGGTGTTCGCACCCATCAGCACGATCACCGCCGGGTGCCGGTTGACCTGGGCCTGCATCACCACACAGCGGCCCGCCTCGGAGATGTAGCCGGTCTTGGACAGACCGATGTTCCAGCCGCCATCGCGCACCAGCGCATTGGTGTTGTGGGCCGACAGGATGCGGTTGCCCAGATCAAAGTCATAGGACTGCTGGGTGGAAAACTGCCGGATCACCCCATACTCATAGGCGGCACTGACCATCTTGGCCAGATCACGCGGCGAGGCCACATTGCGGGTGTCCAGCCCGGTGGGGTCGCCAAAGAATGCCGTGGTCATGCCCAGGGCACGCGCCTTGGCGTTCATGGCCGCCACGAAGGCCGGCACGCCACCCGGATAGGTGCGTGCCAGAGATTTGGCGGCCGGGTTTTCTGATTTCATCAGCGCCAGCAGCAGTGCCTCGGCGCGGTTCATGCGGTCGCCCACGCGCAGTTTGGAGGAGGAATTCTTGCCGCGCACGGCCTCGAAGTCACTGCCCTCCAGCACGATCGGCGCGGCCATGTCCAGCCGGGCATCGGCCACCACCATCGCCGTCATCAGCTTGGTGATCGAAGCAATCGGCACCGGGGTGTCCGCCCCCTTGCCATACAGTACCTTGCCAGTGGCCGAATCCATCACCAGCGCATTGCGGGCGCTGACATTCACCGCCTCGGCCACCCGCTGGTAGGTGTCGCTGACGATCTGGCTGCTGCCGGTGCGGATGCGCTCCACCAGCCCGGTGATGCCCCCGGCTGGGACACTGGCCATTTCGGCATCTTCTTCGTCGGCCATGACCTGACGGGCTTCGCGCTCCGACAGTGGCGGCTCTGCCCAAGCCAGGGTGTGCAGCAGCAGGCTGGCGCCCAGCACAGAACCTTTGACGGCAGTGGAAAAAAACGCTTTCATGGCAGCTTCCTGACAGTGAACCTGAATGAGGGGGGTATACCACTGATCTGGGGGCAATCCTGCGTCCTGACCAGTACCAAACTCCCGGATCCAGCAAAAAAAAGAGGCCAGATTGTAAACAAACTGCCTCTGGAACGCTGGCACCCGTTGCAGTCTGGAAATCTTCCCTAACAATATAAAGCACCCAATGCCCAGGAGAGTCAAGCGTGATCACAGTACTGGTCGTGGATGACCATGAGCTGGTGCGGGCCGGCATCTGCCGGATGCTGACCGACACCGCCGACCTAGACGTGGTGGCCGAAGCCGATTCCGGCGAAGCCGCCCTCGAAGCTGCACGGCGCCTGCAGCCGCAGGTGGTGTTGCTGGACGTCAACATGCCGGGCATTGGCGGGGTGGAAACCACCCGCCGCCTGCTGCAGATCAACCCGGACATCCGGGTGCTGGCGGTCAGCGGTCTGGCCGAGGAACCCTACCCTTCGCTGCTGCTCAAGGCCGGGGCCAAGGGCTACATCACCAAGGGAGCACCGCTGGACGAGATGGTCAAGGCGATCCGCAAGGTGATGCAGGGCGGCAAATACTTCAGTGCTGACATTGCCGAGCAGCTGGCCGCCAGTTACCTGTCTGACCAGCACAGCTCACCGTTTGAGCAGCTGTCCGAGCGGGAAATGCAGGTGGCGATGATGGTGGTGAACTGCATCAGCTCGCAGGAAATCGCCGACCGGCTGTTTGTCAGCGTGAAGACCGTCAACACCTACCGCTACCGGATTTTTGAAAAACTCGGCATCGACAGCGATGTCAAACTGACCCACCTGGCCATGCGCTATGGGTTGATCAAGCCTTGAGTGCACCCGAGCGCAGCACTGCCCTGAATGCGTTTTTGCCCAGTCTGTTCCGGCTGGGGACGATTTATGGCGCCTATCGGCTGACCCTGGCGACCTTCCTGCTGTTGCTGCACTGGCTGACCCGTGCCCAGCCGATTGTGGGCGGTGACAGCCCCAAGCTGTATTTCTATGCGGTGTTTCTGTACACGCTGGGGAGTCTGGGCCAGCTGACCCTGTACCTGCGCTGGCGCCACTGGATTGATGAACAGCTGCTGCTGATGCTGGCCGCGGATGTGCTGGCACTGTCGGTGATGCTGTACGCCAATGGCGGCCCCAACCTGCAGATGTCAATGCTGTATCTGGTGCTGGTGGTGGCGGCCACCATCCTGCTCAGTGCCGGACGGGCGCTGTTCATCGCCATCCTGTCGGTGCTGGCGGTGGTGTGGCAGCAGTTTTATTTTGCCCTGACCGAGCAGTCCGACATCCGCACCGTCGGCGCGGCGCTGTTGCTGTCGTCGAGCTTCATCGGCGTGTACCTGCTGACCCGTGATCTGGTCAGCCGGCTGCGGGTGATGGAAAAAATGGCCTTCGAGCAGGGCCAGCAGATGCGCCAGCTGCAGGCCATCAACCAGCGCATCGTCGAGCAGCTCAAGGCCGGGGTGGTGGTGGTCGATGAGGCCCAGCAGGTGATCCTCAGCAATCTGGCCGCGCGGCAGTTGCTGCAGTCGCCGATTGGCCGTGACAGTGTGCTGTCCCGGGTCAGTCCGGAGCTGTCGCGCCTGCTCAGCGAACGCAACAGCGCCCAGAGCTACTTCATCCTGCCCGCCAGCAGCCAGGGCCAGCGTCAGGCGCTGGGGGTGCATGTGCTGCCGCTGCACAACCCCCTGCAGCACTCGCTGCAGCTGCTGCTGCTGGAAAACCTCGACGGCGTGAACCAGCAGGCGCAGCAGCTCAAGCTGGCCTCACTGGGCCGCCTGACTGCCAGCATTGCCCACGAGATCCGCAACCCGCTGGCCGCCATCCGCCAGGCGGCCGAACTGCTGCACGAGGACGCCGAGCAGCAGCACACCGACGTGCTGCTGATGAACATGATCATCCAGCAGAGTGACCGCATCAACCGCATCATCAACAGCATCCTGCAACTGTCGCGCAAGCAGGCCACGCCGGAGTGGATCGGTCTGGAAGAGTTTCTGCACACCCTGACCCGCGAGCAGTTTGCCGGGCGGCCGATCCGCCTCACCGTCACGGCGGACCTGCAGGTGTTTTTTGACCGCGATCAGCTGCAGCAGGTGCTGATCAACCTGATCAGCAATGCCCTGCACCATGGCGGCAAAAACACCGCCGATCCGGATGTGCTGGTGGTGGCCTATCAGGATGGGCCGGACCAGCCGGTGGTGGTGGATGTGATCGACCATGGTCCGGGCCTGTCAGCACAGGCCCAGGTGAATTTGTTTGAACCTTTTGTCACCACCGAAAACTCCGGGACCGGGCTGGGGCTGTACCTGTCCCGGGCGTATTGCGAGGCCAACGGCGCGCGCCTGTTCAATGTCCCGACCCCGCGCGGGGCGTGTTTCCGGGTCAGTTTTCAGGCGCAGACCGCAGCCCCGGCAGAAATCAACATGGCATAGCCAGGGCCCGGCATCCCGCCAAGGACCGGATTTTTGAGCCTGAAAAAAACCGTCCCTGTGGGGTGGACCTTTGGTCAAGCCACCGTCTACCCGGCTTTTTCCGGACGCCTGTCCGCACGATCCACCCAAGCCGCAGGCCTGCAGGTGCTGTGGGCGGGCTGGGGGCTCCATGCATCCCCCATTCAGCCGCAGGGCACGGTAACCCCAGCGAACCTGCAGCGCCAGACCCGAACTGAAGCTAGAATAAGCGCTGACCTGATCCCGCCCGGAGGCCCACTGTGGCGCGTCCCCTGATCCTGATTGTTGACGACGAAGCCGACCTGCGCACGCTGATGCGGCTGGCCCTGACCCGCATGGGGCTGGACACCGAGCTGGCACAGGACCTGCGTGAGGCGCGCGCCCTGTTGCAGCAGCACAGTTTTGACCTGTGTCTGACGGACCTGAATCTGCCCGATGGCAGCGGCCTGACCCTGGTGCAGCAGATCGTCGAGCAGCAACCACAGCTCCCCGTGGCGGTGATCACCGCCTATGGCAGCATGGACACCGCCATCGAGGCGCTGAAGGCCGGGGCGTTTGATTTTGTCAGCAAACCCATCGAACTGCCGCGCCTGCGCGAATTGGTCAACCGCGCCCTGCAACTCAAGCAGTCGGTGAGCGAACCGGAACAGCACCCCCAGCTCAGCCAGCAACTGCTGGGCCAGTCCAGCGCCATGCAGCAGCTGCGCGCCATGCTGACCAAACTGGCCCGCTCCCAGGCGCCGGTGTACATCAGTGGCGAATCCGGCACCGGCAAGGAAGTGGTGGCCCGGCTGATCCACCAGCTCGGCCCGCGCAGCAACAGCCCCTTTGTGCCGGTCAACTGCGGCGCCATCCCCACCGAGCTGATGGAAAGCGAATTTTTTGGCCATAAAAAAGGCAGCTTCACCGGTGCCACCGAGGACAAGCAGGGCCTGTTCCAGTCGGCCCAAGGGGGCACGCTGTTCCTCGATGAAGTGGCCGACCTGCCGCTGTCCATGCAGGTGAAGCTGCTGCGCGCCATCCAGGAAAAAAAGATCCGCCCCATCGGCGGCCAGCAGGAAATCGCCGTGGACCTGCGCATCCTGTCCGCCACCCACAAGAACCTCGCCCAGATGGTCGATGCCGGGCATTTCCGTCAGGATTTGTACTATCGCATCAACGTCATTGAGCTGAAAATCCCGCCCCTGCGCGACCGCGATGGCGACGTGCTGATTCTGGCCGAAGCGTTTTTGCAAAAACTGGCCCAGGACTGGCAGATGACCCCGCCGGTCCTGTCCGCAGCCGCCCGCCAGCAACTACAGGCCTATGGCTTCCCCGGCAACGTCCGCGAACTGCAGAACACCCTGGAGCGGGCACTGACCCTGTGCGAAGGCGACACCATCCTGCCCGAGCACCTGCAGCTGGACACCGGGCGCAGCCTGCCCAGCGGGAGCGCCGCAGCCGGTGACCTGCCCACCCTGCCGCAGGGCCTGCCGCCCGAAGGGCTGGAAGCCTACCTGCAGGACATCGAAAAACAGCTGCTGATGCGGGCGCTGGAGCTGTCGCACTGGAACCGCACCGCAGCCGCCAAAAAACTCGGCATGAGCTTCCGCTCCCTGCGCTATCGCCTGAAAAAACTGGGACTCGATGATCCCGGTGACGACAGCGAAGAGGAGCTGGACTGAGCCGGTCCGGCTGACTGTCCGGTTCATGGCCCGCCCCTGACGCCCAGGCAGGCAGGGCTTACACTCCAGAGAGCATTTTTTTGACTGGACACTGCCTGCATGGACGTTTGGCCCAACCCCCAGAATCTGGTGGATGAAAAACACGACTACAACCTGTTTGCCACCGACCTGCCGCTGCAGCAGGGGTTGCAGCAGCATGGCCTGAAGGACTGGGCCGCCCTGCACCAGCAGGGTGAGGCGCTGGGCCGTGCCGAGAGCTATGCACTGGCCGAACAGGCTGACCGCCACCCGCCGGAGGCTCACCTGCTCGACAGCCGGGGCCGCCGACTGGATCAGGTGGAGTTTCACCCGGCCTGGCACCACTGGATGGGCCAGATCCGTCACTACGACATTCACAGCCTGCCCTTTGCCCGGCGCGATCCAGCCCAGGACAACCGCCAGCGCTGGCTGGACTGGGCAGCCCGCTTCTACCAGCACAGCCAGCTCGAATGTGGCTCGCTGTGCCCGGCGGCCATGACCCTCGGGGCCATCCCGGTGCTGCAGCGTGAGCCAGACCTGTGGCCAGCGCTGGCGGAGCCATTGCTGCACCCGCAGCATGACGCCCGTGACCTGCCCCTGTCCCAGAAAACCAGCCTGTGGATCGGCATGGGCATGACCGAAAAACAGGGCGGCTCGGATGTGCGCAGCAATCAGACCACCGCCACCCCGATCGACGGCGAGGGCCGCGGCGCGGCCTATCTGCTCCACGGCCACAAGTGGTTTTTTTCTGCGCCGATGTGCGACGCCCATCTGGTGGTGGCGCGGACGCCCCAGCAGGGTCTGGGCTGCTTCTGGGTACCGCGCTGGCAGCCGGACGGCCGCAAGAATCCCATCCACATCCAGCGGCTCAAATCCAAGGTCGGCAACCGCAGCAACTCCAGCAGCGAGGTCGAGTTTGCCGGGGCGTGGGGCCAGCTGATCGGCGAACCGGGCCGGGGTATCCCCACCATCATCGAAATGGCCACCTACACCCGGCTGACCTGCGTGGTCGGCAGCAGCGGCATCCTGCGTCAGGCGCTGGTGCAGGCGCTCAGTTACGCCCGCCAGCGCCACGCCTTTGGCCGGGTGCTGGCCGAACAGCCGATGATGCAGGCGGTGCTCACCGATCTGGCGCTGGAAAGTGAAGCCTCACTGGCTCTGGCCCTGCAGCTGGCAGCCGCCTATGGCGGTGAGGACCCGCTCAGTCTGGCCTGGCAGCGGCTGATGACCCCGGCAGCCAAATTCTGGGTGTGCAAGCGTGCGGTGGAACTGACCGGCGAAGCCATGGAAGTCCTGGGTGGCAATGGCTACGTCGAAGGCGGTGTGCTGGGCCGGTTGTTCCGGGAGGCCCCGGTCAACTCGATCTGGGAAGGCTCCGGCAACATCATGTGTCTGGACGTGCTGCGCGGCATCAGTCGCCAGCCGGACAGCGCGCGTCTGCTGCTGGACGACCTGTTGCACCGGGTGCAGGACGAAGCCGTGCTGCGTCAGGAGGTACACACGCTGGGCCAGTGGCTGCAGCAGGGGCAGGATCTGGAAGCCCAGGGCCGCGCCTTTGTGGGCCGACTGGCCAAGCTGGCGCAGGCTGCACTGCTGCGTGGATCAGCCCCCAGCGCCGTGGCCGATGCCTTCATCGCCTCGCGCTATGCCCCGCACTGGGGCGGGGTGACCGGTCAGATGCACCTCAGCCCGGCACAGGCCCGCAGTGTGCTGCAGCGCGCGCTGGCGGACTGACTCTTGCCCCCGCGGTGAGCCTGTACCCGCGGGGCCATAAAAAAACAGCCCGAAGGCTGTTTTTTTAACGCAGGCCTGAGGGCCCGGTCACTCAGCGTGGGTCGCGCGGCAGGTCCTTGCGCAGGATCTTGCCGACGTTGGACTTGGGCAGTTCATCGATGAACTGGATGTAGCGCGGCTGCTTGTAGCCGGTGAGGTTTTCACGGGTGAAGTGCAGCAGCTCGGCTTCGGTCAGGCTGGGGTCTTTCTTGACCACAAACAGCTTCGGCACTTCGCCGCTTTTCTCGTCCGCCACACCGATGGCGGCGGCTTCCAGCACCTTGGGATGGCGGGTCACCACGTCTTCAATTTCGTTTGGATAGACGTTGAAGCCCGACACCAGGATCATGTCCTTTTTGCGGTCGACGATCTTGAAGAAGCCTTTTTCGTCCATCACGCCGATGTCGCCGGTGCGGAAGAATCCGTCGGTCGTCATCACCTTGGCGGTCTCGTCCGGACGGTTCCAGTAGCCCTTCATGACCTGCGGACCGCGGATGGAAATCTCGCCGCGCTCGCCCTGGGCGACGGGTTTGCCATCATCGTCGAGGATGGCCACTTCTGTGGACGGCAGCGGCACACCGATGGTGGCGGTGAAGTCCGGGTTGGACGGCAGGTTGGCGGTGGCGACCGGCGAGGTTTCGGACAGGCCATAGCCTTCGATGATGGTGCGGCCGGTGATTTGCTGCCATTTTTCGGCGGTGGCCGGAAGCACAGCCATGCCGCCGCCCATCGACAGCTTGAGGTTGGAAAAGTCCAGTTTTTTGAAGTCTTCGTTGTTCACCAGCGCATTGAACAGGGTGTTGACCGCCGGGAAGAAGGTCGGCTTGTAGGTGTCGAGTTCCTTGATCAGGCCGGGCAGGTCGCGCGGGTTCGGCACCAGCACGTTCAGTGCACCGCGGTACATGCCAAACATGGCGCAGACCATGAAGGCAAAAATGTGGTACAGCGGCAGCGCACACAGGATGGTCTGCTGTTCGCCATCGACCTTGAAGGCGGTCTGGAACAGGGCATCCACCTGGATCAGGTTGCCGACCAGGTTGCGGTGGGTCAGCTCGGCCCCCTTGGACACGCCGGTGGTGCCGCCCGTGTATTGCAGCACTGCAGTGTCGGTCAGGTGCATCGTCGGACGCTGGTAGGATTTGCTGCGGCCTTCGGACAGGGCCGCCATGAAGGACTTGGCACCCTTGATCTGGTAGGCCGGGATTTCCTTGCGGACGTACTTGAGCACGCTGTTGACCAGCAGGCTCTTGGGGAAGCCCAGCATGTCACCCACGCCAGTCACCAGCACCTGCTTGACCGGGGTCGGGCCGGTGATGTGCTGGAACACAGTGGCAAACTTGTCGAGAATGATGAGCACTTCAGCGCCGGAATCCTTGAGCTGGTGCTCCAGCTCACGGGTGGTGTACAGCGGGTTGACGTTCACCAGCACCATGCCGGCCCGCAGGATGCCCAGCGCAGCCACCGGATACTGCAGCAGGTTGGGCAGCATCACCGCGACCCGGGAGCCCTGGGCCAGGCCCATGGACTGCAGGTAGGCGGCAAAATGGCGGCTGTAGGTGTCCAGCTGCTGGTAGCTCATGCGCTTACCCATGCAGACAAAGGCATCTCGACCCGCAAAGGAGGCAAAATTTTTCTCAAAAACGTCAATCAGTGACGTGTCATCCGCTGGCAGAGTGACTGTTTCGGGGATTCCCGCACTTTTATAGGTGTTCAGCCAAGCCTTATCCATAACTGTCTCTCTTCGTTCCCAAAAAATGTGTCCTAATCCGGACGGGTCTCTGGTTCTGGGGCCTCATCGCAAACCACACGGTGACGCCCTTCGCGCTTGGCCCGGGCCAGCGCCTGCTCAGTCCGCTCCAGCAGGGCCATTGCGGAATCATCCTGGTCGGTGCGGTACGCCTGACCAATGCACAGGGTGACATGTCCAGCCACCTGTGACCAGCGGTGCGGCACACTGAGTCGCTCCATCAGCTGCATCAGCCGCTCAGCCACCCGTGTACCCCCACGGCGCGAGGTCCCCGGCAGCACCACCGCCAGCCGGTCACCATCCAGACGAAACACCTGGTCCGCGGGGCGCAGCAGCAAAAACTGCACCTGCTGGGCCAGCAACCGGATCACCCGATCGCCTGCTTCTGCACCATAGTGTCGGTTATACAACTGGAAATAATCAATATCCAGCAGCAACAAAGACAGATTCTGCCGCTCCCGGCTGTTGCGTTCCCATTCCCGTTTCAACACCGCCTCAAACACCCGGCGGTTGGGCAAGCCACTGACCGGATCCTCGCGACTGCGCTGGGCCAGCAGCTGCTCCAGCTCCTGGGTCCGCTGCACCTGATGCTCCAGCAGCAGGCGCTGGGCAAACATCAGCCGCTCCGCCGACTCCATCAGCATGGCGATGAACACCAGCACACACAAAAACAGCATGGAAGAGCGCCAGGCCGGAATCCACTGCCCCAGCCAGTGCACGTCCAGGGCATACAGCAGCCAGGCAATCACCAGCATGGACGTGACCACCATTTTCAGGTAGGCCACCAGCCGCAGGCGCGAGCCCAGTGCCAGCACCATCAGCATGATGTCAAAATTGGTCAGGGCCGGCAGCAGATAGGCACTGCCGGTGCCCAGCCCGATCAGGGCCCCCATGCACACCAGCAGCAGCGCCCCCCAGCTGGCCACCCATTTTTCAAAATGCCGCTCCGGCACCCAGCTCACCAGCAGCAGGGTCAGCAACACCGCCAGTCCGCCCGGCAGCCACAGGCCCCAGAGCGGCCAGCCATGGCCCTGCAGCAGGATGGCATGATCAAAAATCACCGCCAGACAGGCCTGCAGCACATACAGCACCAGAAACAAACCACCGCCCAGCCAGCGTAGGTCCATGAACTGCTTGCGCCGTTCATGCACAAACGCGGCCTCGACCTGGGCACTGTCAAAGCGCAGGCTCAGCTGCCGCTCCTGCACCATGTGCTCCAGCTCGGCACGGGCCGGGGCACTCAGCGCAGCCGCCTCCACCACACCCGGATCCGGGTGCACAGCAGGCGGGGTGGCCTCAATGACAGGACGCATGGCGACTCCTTGAGCTGCGGGCTCAGGTCAGGGCAGCGCCCGCAACGGCATCCAGGGGTTTGGCGGTCAGGGCCGTAGCCTTCTGGAAGCCACGGGGCAACAGGTGGCCACGTTGCGCCCGCTTGCCGTAATAATGGGTCAGGTCAGCGGGCTTCAGCGTCAGGGTGCGCTGTCCGGCCAGCACCGTCAAGGCCTGCCCATCCCCCAGCGTCACCAGCGCCATCACCCGCTCACCCGGCTCCAGCGCCATCAGTTTGTTGCCCTTGCCCTTGGCCATGACCGGCAGTTCCGCCAGCGGGAACAGCAGCAGCCGGCCGCTGCTGGACAGCAGCGCCAGCAGGGTGTGGTCCGGCGGCTGGGCCGTGACCGGCAACAGCCGGGCCGATTCCGGCAGGCTGACCACCGCCTTGCCTGCCCTGGCGGTGCTGTCGAGTGCACCGAGCTGGCCCAGAAACCCATAGCCCTGATCACTGGCCAGCACCAGCGGCTGGGCCGCATCGCCCATCAGCACCTGTTCAAACCGGCTGCCCGCCGGAGGCGACAAGCGGCTGGTCAGCGGCTCGCCCTGCCCACGTGCCGAGGGCAGGCTGTGGGCGGCCAGCGCATAGCTGCGCCCGCTGCTGTCCAGCAGGTACACCCGCTGGTTGCTTTTGCCCTGTGCGTGGGCGGCGTACTGGTCACCCGCCCGATAGCTGAGCTGGGCCGGATCAAGGTCATGGCCTTTGGCCGCACGGATCCAGCCGGCCTGCGACAGCACCACCGTGACGGCTTCGGCGGGCTGCAGGTCAGCCTCACGCAGCTCCACGGCTTCGGCACGTTCCACCAGCGGGGAGCGGCGTTCGTCACCGTGGCTTTTGGCATCGGCCTGCAGCTCGCCGATGAGGAGTTTTTTCAGGGCTTCCGGGTGATCCAGCTGCTCGCGGATCACGGCTGCGCGCTGGTTTTTTTCATCCTGTTCGCTGCGGATCTGCATTTCTTCAAGTCGGGCCAGATGGCGCAGCTTGAGGTCAAGAATGGCATCGGCCTGGGTTTCATCCAGCCCAAAGGCCTGCATCAGTGCCGGTCTGGGCTGGTCTTCCTCGCGGATGATGCGGATGACTTCGTCCACATTCAGGTAGGCGATCAGCAGGCCCGCCAGCACATGCAGGCGGCGTTCAATGCGCTCCAGTTCATGGCGCAGGCGGCGGCGCACCGTGTCCTGCCGGTGGCCCAGCCACTCCAGCAGGATCTGCCGCACCGATTTCACCTGGGGCTTGCCGTTGTTGCCGATGACATTCAGGTTGACCCGGTAGCTGCTTTCGAGGTCAGTGGTGGCAAACAGGTGCCCCATGACGGCTTCGGCATCCACACGGCTGGAGCGCAGCACGATGACCAGCCGGGTGGGCTCTTCGTGGGTGGATTCATCACGCAGGTCCACCACCAGTGGCAGTTTTTTGGCCTGCATCTGCTCAGCGATCTGCGCCAGCACCTTGTTGCCGGACACCTGATACGGCAGTGCGGTGATGATGATTTCGTTTTTGTCGACCTGATAGACCGCGCGCATCCGGTAGCTGCCCCGTCCAGTCTGCTGGATTTTCAGCAGTTCGGGGCGCGGGGTGATGATTTCGGCGCGGGTCGGCAGGTCGGGGCCGGGGATCAGCTCGGCCAGTTTTTCGTCGGACAGGGTCGGGGTTTTCAGCAAGGCAATGGCGCCTTTGACCACTTCGCGCAGGTTGTGCGGCGGGATGTCAGTGGCCATGCCCACAGCAATGCCGGTGGTGCCGTTGAGCAGCACATTGGGCAGGCGCGCAGGCAGGGTCACTGGCTCCTGCAGGCTGCCATCAAAATTGTCCTGCCAGTCCACTGTGCCCTGTCCCAGCTCGCCCAGCAGCACCTCACTGTAGGCCGACAGCTTGGCCTCGGTGTAGCGCATGGCGGCAAAGGATTTCGGGTCGTCCGGCGAGCCCCAGTTGCCCTGCCCGCTGATCAGCGGGTAACGGTAGCTGAACGGCTGCGCCATCAGCACCATGGCTTCGTAGCAGGCACTGTCGCCATGCGGGTGGTATTTGCCCAACACGTCGCCGACGGTCCGGGCGGATTTTTTCGGCTTGCCGCTGTGCTTGAGCCCCAGCTCGCTCATGGCGTAGACGATGCGCCGCTGCACGGGTTTCAGGCCATCAGCCACGTGTGGCAGGGCCCGGTCCATGATGACGTACATGGCGTAGTTCAGATATGCCTGCTCGGTGAACTCGGCCACCGAGCGGCTTTCAGTGGCGGGATGATTGAGGGTGCCCATGGCCTGACCTGATCGCTTTGCTGGTCCCGATCATAGGGATTTTGCCGGGCTTTGCCCAGTCATCGGCGTCAGCGTGTGTCGTGATGAACGCCCTCAGCCCGCAGCATCCAGCTCCGCGGTGGTTTTGGCCCCCAGCGCACGCAGGCCCTGCAGCACCTGCTGCTCTTCCGGCAGGGCATCCAGCCAGTCGATCTGGTCAAAATCGACCTCAAACCACAGCTTGCTCAGCGATGTCAGTGTCGAATCGCCTTCATCATCGCGCAGGTTGATCGGGGCACCCGCGGTCACCAGACGCTGCACCACCGGCCAGCAGGCCGCGCTGGCCGCATCCCAGACCGTGCCAAAGTACTCTTCGCCATCCCACAGGTCCACCCGGGCCCCGGCGGCAATCAACAGCTCAAGCAAGGCCAGGTGCGGTGCCAGGGCTTCGGCTTTCTGCGCCTCCGTCCACGGCTGGTCCTGTTCATAGGCGGCCACAACCGGCTCCCACCACAGCTCAAACAACTGGTCACAGGCCACCATCAGCGCCGTGCCCAGCTCGGCATCCAGCACCTGCACATCAAGGCCCCCGGCCAGCAGGGTGCGTACGCTGTCCACGTCCACCGCCTGGACGGCCTCAAACCAGCGCTCAAATCGGTTGTCGTTCATGTGCAGATTCTCGGGTCAGCAGGACAGAACCCGCACTATACCGGGTTTGCCCCAAAAAAAACCCACACCAGCAGGGGTGTGGGCGGTTGAACCGGGACGATTGCGAGGCCGGGACGCCGGCCTGTCACCCCGGTCAGTGCGAGGATTTGAGGGTGTTGGGGGTGTGCTCATGGCGACGGACGGTGGCATCCAGCACCACGGTGCCAATCCGGCCCACCACGATGGCAGCCAGGGCCATCAACACGACAAAGGCGAAGAACATCAGGGAAAAAGACATGGGTAAGCACCTCTTTTGCGGTTAAAAAAGATCAGTGCGATCTTGGGCTTCCCTGCGCTTCGACTGCGCTGATGGCCTCAACATAGCCCACTTTTTTGCCGACACCGGCCGTGATTGTCAGACAGTTCTCAAAAGAAGAGTACAGTTGTGCACTCAAATCGTTGCATTCACGTAACTGCTGGGGCACAGCATGAAAAAATCCATTTAAATCATTATTTTGATATTTTTTTGCGAACCTGCAGAAAAAACCGGCCCTGCCGCGCCACGGTGACGGCAGAGTCAGTCAGACGGGTTGCGGATTCAGATCGGGTCTGGCAGCTGGTGCTTGTCCAGGCTGTCATGGCGGTGGGCGTTGGCTTTGCCTTCCTGATGTTCGAGCAGGTGATGCAGCTTGTCGATGGCGGCTTCGAGGGCCTGTTCCACCGTTCCGGCACGGGCGCTGACGGCGACGGGCTTGAGGCCAGCGCTGCGGGCTTCGATCATGCATTTTTTGTCGTGATCGCCGTGCTTGCCGGCGTTTTCGTCACTCAGGTGCACTTCCAGGTGGGTGAGCCGGCTGCTGTGGCGGTCAAACTCTGCGGTCAGATGGCTTTTGACATAGTCAATCAAACGGGCATTGGCTTCGATGTGATGGTCGTGACGGACTTCAATCTTCATAGGGTATCCTCGTGTGGGGCCACCGTGGTCTT
>JBPOIS010000110.1:0-10542 GCA_052034295.1 Pseudomonadota bacterium | reverse complement strand
CCACCTGCACGATCACCTGACCGGGCTGCAGGCCGGCCTGCGCGGCCACTGACCCGGCATCGACCCGGCCAATCCGGCTGGACAGCTGCTCGGAGGGCAGCATGAACAGCCCCCAGAACAGCAGCACTGCCAGCAACAGGTTGATCAAAGGCCCGGCAGCCACGATGGCCATGCGCCGCCAGGGCGACTGGCGATTGAAGGCATGCGGCAAATCTTCCGGGGCCACCTCCCCTTCACGCTCATCGGCCATGCGCACATAGCCACCCAGCGGAATGGCCGAAAACTGGTACACCACCCCATCACGACCGGTACGCCGCAGCAGGGCCGGACCAAAACCGATGGAAAACACCAGCACCTTGACGCCGAGCCGGCGCGCCACCCAGAAGTGGCCAAACTCATGAATGGCAATCAGTGGTCCCAAGAGCAGCAGCGCAGCCAGAACAATGTGCAGCAGTGACATGATGTGAGCGGCCCCTCTAGCCCCGGCGGCCCAGCCAGTCACTGGCCAGTACGCGCGCGTGTTGATCGGCTGCCAAGATAGCCGAAAGTGTGTCCGCCGTGCCCGAGGAAAATTGCGTCAGGACCGACTCAATCAGTACAGGAATCTGACAAAAACCCAATTGACCATTCAAAAATGCTTCCACCGCCACTTCATTGGCGGCATTGAACACCGCAGGCATCAACCCACCTGCCTGCATGGCCTCACGCGCCAGCCGCAACCCGGCAAACACCTGCTCATCCGGGGCTTCAAAATCCAGCCGGGCCAGCGCAAACACATCCAGATCGGCCACCCCGCTGTCCAGCCGCTCGGGCCAGGCCAGCGCGTGCGCAATCGGCGTGCACATGTCCGGCCGGCCCAGCTGGGCCAGCGTGGAGCCATCAACATACTGCACCATCGAGTGGATGACGCTTTGCGGGTGGATCACCACCGTGACCCGCTCTGGCGGCAGCTCAAACAAATGACAGGCCTCGATCAGTTCCAGACCCTTGTTGATCAGCGTGGCCGAATCCACCGAAATCTTGCGGCCCATCTGCCAGTTGGGATGACGGCAGGCCTGCTCAGGCGTCACCGACTGCAGCTGCTCGTGGCGCCAGCCCCGGAACGGTCCACCCGAGGCCGTCAGCAGGATCTGGCGCACCCCGGCCCGGCTGGGTCCCTGATGCAGGCACTGCGCACTGGAAAAATAATCCGCAGGCAGACACTGAAAAATCGCATTGTGCTCGGAATCCACCGGCAGCAGCGTCGCCCCATGCTGGCGCACCGCCTGCATGAACAGCGATCCGGCCATCACCAGTGCTTCCTTGTTGGCCAGCAGCACCCGCTTGCCGGCACGCACCGCCGCCAGCGTGGGGGCCAGACCTGCAGCGCCCACGATCGCCGCCATCACCACCGGGGCAGCCGGATCAGCGGCCATAGCACACAGGCCGGCTTCTCCCTCCAGCACCTCAGGCCACGGCTGCGGCACCGACTGGGCCTGCAACAGCGCCAGAAAGGCCCCGGTCTGTCCAGTGGGCACCGCCACCTGCTGCGGGACAAACTGCGCGGTCAGCTCGGCCAGCCGGGCCAGCCGGGTCTGACCCGACAGGGCCACCACCCGATAGCGCTGCGGGTGCAGCGCCAGCACCTTCAGGGTGCTGTCACCGATCGAACCGGTGGCCCCCAGCACACACACTCCCAGCGGGGCCTGCCCGGCCACCGTCCCATCCCTGTGCTCATGCATCGCCTAGCCCTGCCCAAAGGCCTGAAACCACCAGAACCCCAGTGCAAACACCGGCATGGCCGCCAGCACCGAATCAATCCGGTCCAGCACACCGCCATGCCCCGGCAACAGGGTGCCTGAATCCTTGATGCCCGCCTGCCGCTTGAACATCGACTCGGCCAGATCGCCCAGCACCGACAGGCCAGCCGCCAACAGTGAACAGCCCACAAAGCCCCAGAGCATCAGCCCGGACAGGTGCAGCGCAACGGCCACCCCAGCCACCAGCACCACATCCAGCAGCAGCCCCCCGGCCAGTCCCTCCACCGTCTTGTTCGGGCTGACCGCCGGAATCAGCTTGGTTTTGCCCAGGGCCCGTCCGGCAAAATAAGCGCCACTGTCAGCCACCCAGACCAGCCCGAACACATACAGCAGCCAGTACGGGGATTTTTGCCACAGACTGAACATCGCCGCAGCCGTTGCCCCCAGGGTCAGAAACCCCGCCCCCAGCAGCACCGGGGTGCGAAACCAGCTGGGCCGCGCCGGAAAGCGCAACACCCACGGCAGCGCCAGCAGGACCCAGTACAGCGCCGCCGCCAGCCACAGCACGGGCCACAGCACCGGCAGCGCCAGACACAGCGCCACCCAGCCCAGCATCGCGCCCACCAGCATGGGGGTGGACACCGCAGACGGCAAAAAGCCATTCCACTCGCGTGCCCCGATGCCCGTCATCACCAGCAGCAGGCCCAGCACGGGCCAGGGGGACGGCGTGGCAAACAGGCACAGCCCCACCACCACCAGCAACACCAGCGCGGTGCGAATCCGCTCAAACATGGCTTTCTCCTGAAGCGCCTGCGATGCCCTCGCCCGTGGACCGGGTGGACTGCAGAGACTGCTGCACCTGCTCGCTGGTGCGGCCAAAACGGCGCTCACGCTGGCCAAACAGCGCAAAGGCCTGTTCCAGCTCAGCCACGGAAAACTCCGGCCACAGCGTGTCGGTGAAATACAGCTCGGCATAGGCCGCCTGCCAGAGCAGGAAATTGGACAGCCGATAGTCGCCGCCGGTACGGATCAGCAGATCCACGGGCGGCAGATCGCCCAGGCTGATGGCCGACTGCATGCGGGCCACATCGACCTGCTCCAGCGCCAGGGTTCCGGCCAGTACCTGCCCGGCCAGCGTCCGCGCAGCCTGCGCCATGTCCCACATGCCGCCATAGCCCACCGCAATGCTCAGCACCATGTCGGTGTAAACGGCGGTTTCCTGCTCGGCAGCCTCCATCTGCTGCTGTAGCGCCACCGGAATCCGGCTGCGGTCACCAATGAAGCGCATGCCGACCCGGTGGGCATGCATGCGCGGCAGCTGCTCGGTGATGGTCTCGGCCAGCAGGTGCATCAACAGCGCCACCTCAGCGGGTGGCCGCTGCCAGTTTTCGCTGGAAAAGACATACACGGTCAGTGCCTGGATGCCCAGTGCCCGACAGTGCTGCACCACCGGGTCCAGCACCTGTTTGCCCTGGCGATGGCCTTCGCCGGACGGCAGCTGGTACTTGCGCGCGTAGCGGTTGTTGCCATCCATGATGATGGCCACGTGGGCAGGCAGGCCGCTCCGTTCAGCACTGGACAATTGGCAATGCTCCACTCAGACCTGCAGCAGCTCGGCCTCTTTGGCCGCCAGCATCCTGTCCACTTCGCCGACGTATTTGTCGGTCAGCTTCTGGATCTCCTCACCGGAACGGCGCTCGTCGTCCTCGGTGATTTCCTTTTCCTTGAGCAGGTCCTTGATGTCGCCCATCAGGTCGCGGCGGATGTTGCGGATGGCCACCTTGGCGTTTTCGGCTTCGCCACGGGCCAGCTTCTGCATGTTACGGCGGGTTTCTTCGGTCAGCGCCGGCAGCGGCACGCGGATGATTTCGGCGCTGATCGGGTTCAGGCCCAGATCGCTCTCGCGGATGGCCTTGTCCACGGCACTCACCATGTTGCGCTCAAACGGCTGCACCACCAGCATCCGGGCATCTTCCACACCGACGTTGGCCACCTGGTTCAGCGGCACCTCGCTGCCGTAGTACGGCACCATCACGCCATTGAGCATGGACGGGTGGGCACGGCCGGTGCGCACTTTGGCAAAGGCATGCTCCAGCGATTCAATGGTTTTTTTCATCCGGCTTTCGCCGTCTTTTTTCAGGTCGTTCAGCATGTTCAGCACTCCAAAAAATCACGGTTCAGCGGGCACTGGTCACCCGGGTGCCCTCGTCTTCGCCCATCACCACCGCCAGCAACGCGCCCGGCTTGTTCATGTCAAACACCTGCAGCGGCACCTGATGGTCACGGCACAGGCAGATGGCGGTCAGGTCCATGACGCCGAGTTTTTCATCCAGCACCCGGTCAAAGGTCAGCGCACTGTAGCGGACCGCATCGGCGTGCACTGTCGGGTCTTTGTCATACACCCCATCAACCTTGGTGGCCTTGAGGATCAGCTTGGCCTCGATCTCGATGCCACGCAGGCAGGCTGCGGTGTCGGTGGTAAAAAACGGATTGCCGGTCCCGGCCACAAACACGCACACATCGCCCTGGCGCAGGTAGCGGATGGCATCGCGGCTGCTGTAGGTTTCGACCACGCCGCCGATGGGCAGCGCCGACATCAGCCGGGTCTTGATGTTGTGGCGTTCCAGCGCATCGCGCATGGCCAGGCCATTCATGACCGTGGCCAGCATGCCCATCTGGTCACCGGTCACCCGACCCACCAGACCATCCTTCTGCAACTGGCTGCCCCGGTACAGGTTGCCACCGCCGACCACGATGCCGACCTGTACCCCCAGCCCGACCAGCTGGGCAATCGCCAGACACATCTGGTCCAGCACGCGGGCGTCGATGCCCATGTCCTTCTGGCCCGCCAGCGCTTCGCCAGACAGTTTCAACAAGATCCGGGAAAAACGCGGACTTTTGTCATGCATGGTTTTCTCCTGCTGCATGGATTACCCCTGTGACGCCTGCAGCACGGTGGCCTGTGGGACGGCTTCAGGCCCCGGACACCGGGCTTCCAAACAAGTCGTATTCGTTGGCTTCATCCACCAACACCTGCAAAAACTGGCCGGTCTGCACCTGCTGGGTGTCCAGCCCATCCACATACACATGACCATCGATCTCGGGCGCATCGGCAATGCTGCGGGCAATCACCACGCCGTCTTCATGGTCCAGTTCATCGACCAGCACAGTCAGCACCTGACCCACGCGGGCCTGCAGCCGTGCGGCGGAGATGTCCTGCTGCAGCGCCATCAGCCGGGCCTTGCGCGATTCCTTGACCGCTTCGGGCACCGGATCGGGCAGGTCGTTGGCCGCCGCCCCTTCGATGGCGGAATAGGTGAAGCAGCCGACCCGGTCCAGCTGCGCCTGACGCAGCCAGTCCAGCAGGTATTCAAAGTCTTCTTCCGTCTCGCCCGGAAAACCCACCACAAAAGTCGAACGGATCACCAGCTGCGGACAGACCTCACGCCACTGGCGGATGCGCTCCAGGGTGTTTTCGCTGTGCGCTGGACGCTTCATCAGCCCGAGCACGCGCGGGCTGGCATGCTGGAACGGAATGTCCAGATACGGCAGCAGCTGCCCCTGCGCCATCAGGTCCACCACGGCATCCACATGCGGATACGGGTAGACGTAGTGCAGGCGCACCCACGCGCCATGACGCTGTGCCAGCTGGCCCAGCGCGGCGCACAGGTCGTAGAATTTGGATTTCAGTGGCTGGCCATTCCAGAAATCCAGCTTGTATTTCAGATCAACGCCGTAGGCTGAGGTGTCCTGCGACACCACCAGCAGCTCCTTCACCCCGGCCTTGAGCAGGGCTTCGGCTTCCGCCATCACCTCGCCGATGGGCCGCGACACCAGATCCCCCCGCAGCGCCGGAATGATGCAGAACGTACAGCGGTGGTTGCAGCCCTCGCTGATCTTCAGGTAAGCGTAGTGTTTGGGGGTCAGACGCACGCCCTGCGGGGGCACCAGATCAATGTAGGGATTGTGCTGCGGGGGCGGCGGCACGTATTCATGTACGGCCCCCATCACGTCACTGTAGGCCTGCGGACCGGTGACCTTCAGGACTGCCGGGTGCATGGCGCGGATTTTGGCTTCGTCCTTGCCCAGACAGCCGGTGACGATGACGCGGCCATTTTCATTCAGGGCTTCCCCGATGGCATCCAGCGACTCCTGTACCGCCGACTCGATGAAGCCGCAGGTGTTGACCACCACCAGATCTGCGCCCTGATAGTCCGGGGCCACGTCGTAGCCTTCGATGCGCAGCTGGGTGAGGATGCGCTCGGAATCCACCAGCGCCTTGGGACACCCCAGAGACACAAAGCCCACCCGTGGCGGGCGCTCCGCCAGCGATTCGGCGGGCACGACAGGCACGTGATCAACTTCAGGCATACAGACTCCCCAGCAACCGTGGGTCAAAACCGAAAAAGAGGGCGCATAGTTTAGCGTAGTTTGCAGCGGGGCTTGCCATCTTTCTGCAGGGGGTGAGGGTTTTTTCTCCTGCACACGCCCCAATCCTGTGCAAAAGGCACCAATGGTGTATTGTGGTGCACAGCGCACTTTTTTGGTGCGCAAACAGGCCATCACGGCCCTGCCAGGCCGCATCTCCAGGGATTGGCCGGTTTTTTGCTTGGCTGGTGCACCCTGCCCGCCGGGCCGGATGTTTGTTTGATGATGGTCCTTGCCCATGCAGCCGCACGCCTTTCCCCTGTCGGACCACCTGACCACCGCCCTGCTGCTGGTGAATCCGCAGTTGCAGGTGGTGTACCTGAACCCTGCTGCCGAGGCCCTGCTGGAGGTCAGCCAGAGCCGGGCGCTGGGCGAGCCGCTGTCGAAGGTCTTTTGTGAACAGAATCCACAGTTTGATCCGCAAACCGCCTTTTTGAACACCCTGCACACCGGCCATCCGTACACCCGGCGGGCCGCGGTGCTGCGGGTCGGGTTGCGTGACAAACGGGTGGATTACAGCGCGTCACTGATTTTTGATGCCCCGCAGGACCACCTGGACCGGCACCTGCTGATTGAAATCCAGACCATCGACCGGCTGATGCGTATCAGCCGCGATGAGCAGCTCAGCCAGCAGCACCAGGTGGCCCGGCAGCTGGTGCGCGGCGTGGCCCATGAAATCAAGAACCCGCTGGGCGGCATTCGCGGGGCCAGCCAGTTGCTGGCGCGCAGCCTGCCCCCCGACAGTGACCAGCAGGAACTGACCGGCATCATCATCAGCGAGGTGGACCGGCTGAAGTCGCTGGTGGACAGCATGCTGGGTTCCCACCGCAGGCCGGTGCTGCAGCCGGTGAATGTGCATGAGCCGCTGGAGCGGGTGTTGAGCCTGCTGCAAAGCCAGTCCGGCGACAGCGTGCGTTTCGTGCGTGACTATGACCTGTCGCTCCCGGAGATTCAGGCCGATGCCAACCAGTTGATCCAGGTGTTTCTCAACATCGGGGTGAATGCCCTGCAGGCGCTGGGCGAACACCCGGCTGCCCTGCAGGGACGGATGCCCACACTCACCCTGCGCACCCGGGTCAAACGCACCTTCACCATCCACGGTCAGCTGCACCGCAGCGTGATCCGCGTGGACCTGGAGGACAATGGACCGGGCATTCCCGCCGAGCTGCTGGAGTCGATTTTTTATCCGATGGTGACCGGGCGGGCGGAAGGCACCGGACTTGGCCTGAGTATTGCACAGAACATCGTGCACCAGCATGGCGGCCTGCTGGAGTGTGAATCGGTCCCCGGCCGCACGATTTTTTCTGTGTTTTTGCCCTGGAGTTGAGCATGTCGGCAGCGCAATTGTGGATCATTGATGATGACCGGGCCATGCGCTTTGTCCTGCAAAAGACCTTTGAGGAGGCGGGCTTTGCCGTGCAGAGCTTCGGCGATGGGCTGGACATCCTCAACCGGCTGGAACACGAGCAGCCTGACACCATCCTCAGCGACATCCGCATGCCGGGCCTGAATGGCCTGGTGCTGATGGAGCAGATCAAAGCCCGCTGGCCGGACCTGCCGGTGATCATCATGACTGCCCATTCTGATCTGGATTCCGCGGTGGCCAGCTATCAGTCCGGGGCTTTTGACTATTTACCCAAACCCTTTGATCTGGATGAAGCCGTGGCGCTGGTGCGCCGGGCCATCGCCCAGCACCCAAAATCTGCGGCAAAACCGACAGCCACGTCCAGCCCGGAACCGGGCAGCCGACTGGACCTGATCGGCGAATCGCCCGCCATGCAGGACATGTTCCGCGCCATTGGCCGGCTGGCCCACTCGCACATCACCGTGCTGATCAATGGCGAGTCCGGTACCGGCAAGGAGCTGGTGGCCCATGCCCTGCACAAGCATTCACCACGCCGTGACCAGCCGTTTATTGCCCTGAACATGGCCGCCATTCCGCATGACCTGATTGAGAGCGAGCTGTTTGGCCATGAAAAAGGCGCCTTCACCGGGGCCAGCGCCCAGCGACAGGGACGCTTCGAGCAGGCCCGTGGCGGCACACTGTTTCTGGATGAAATCGGCGACATGCCCTTTGAGGCGCAGACCCGGCTGCTGCGCGTGCTGTCCAACGGCGAATTTTACCGCATCGGCGGCCAGACCCCGGTCAAGGCCGACGTGCGCATCATCGCCGCCACCCACCAGAATCTGGAACAGCTGGTCAAGGATGGCCGGTTCCGTGAGGACCTGTTTCACCGACTCAACGTGATCCGGCTGCACATTCCGCGTCTGGCCGACCGCAGTGGCGACATCGAAAAGCTGGCGCAGCATTTCCTGCAGCAGGCCGCACGCGAACTGGGGGTCGAGGCACGGCTGCTGACCCCGGAGGCCCTGACCGTCCTGCAGCAGTTTGACTGGCCGGGCAATGTGCGCCAGCTGGAAAACCTGTGCCGCTGGCTGACGGTCATGTCGGTCAGCCGCGACATTCACCCTGAGGACTTGCCACCTGAGTTTCTGTCTGGCTCCCCCGTGCCGCTGCGTCCGCCTGTAACTCCACTGTCCGCCCCTGCTGTGTCCACGGCCAGCCCCGAGCCCAGCAGCGCCTCTACCACCCCGGCCTGGACCACCGCACTGGCCCAGTGGGCGCGCGCTCAGCTGTTGCAGCATCCCGAGGCTGCCCTGCTGGATGAGGCCCTACCCCAGTTTGAGCGCACGCTGATGGAGGTGGCGCTGCAGCATTGCCATGGGCACAAACAGAATGCCGCCCTGAAACTGGGCTGGGGCCGCAACACCCTGACCCGCAAGCTGCAGGAGCTGGGACTGGAGGCCGCGCACGAGCATTGAGGCGGATCCGGCCCCGGAGCCGGTGCTTTTTTTATCTGGGGCGCTCTGCTACCATGCGCCTCCTGCGGGGCCATGGCGGAATGGGTAGACGCACTGGATTTAGGTTCCAGCGCAGCAATGCGTAAGAGTTCGAGTCTCTTTGGCCCCACCAAAAAAAATTTTATAAATCAAAAAGATAAAGAACAAAAATCACAAACCACGAAGTTTTGGCACCATTTGCGCTGAAATCACCTCCAAACCCAATGGACTCGGCAATGACGCAGGCTATGTTTTTTCAAAATTTCCGGGGGTGGTAAAAAAACAAGTCATGGACGTGATGCCGACGGACGCTTCACCGAAGCCCCCACCAAACCGAAGGTATCCAGCAAGCCCGCCAGAAACGAAAAAGACGCCGCCAAACAGACGCCCCGAAATGTGGCTGGATTCACCCTCACGCTCGCCAGCCTGCGCCCGGACCTGGTGCCCGAAGCGTAAAGGTCTGGTGCGCCGACCCCATTTTTACCCCTCTGCAGCCTATAGCCAACCTGCCTCCTCAAAGGGGCACGAATGGCGCGAATCTCCCGGACCGGTTCTGGGAAAAGACCATCTCTGGGGGAAGGTCGTAAGCACCTGTCCCCCAACGTCCTGACCCGCGGACACCCTACACCGGCACTGCCACCAACTTGATCCCCAGCGCATTCAGAACGCGACTGATGGTGTCGAATCGGGGACTGGCGCCGTCACGCAGGGCCTTATACAGCGACTCACGGCCAATACCCGCAGCCTGGGCGATTTGAGTCATGCCACGGGCCTTGGCAATATCGCCCAGGGCAGAGGCCAGCAGGGCCGGATCATTTTCATCAAGGATGGCATTCAAATACGCCATCATCATCTCTTCACTGTCCAGATAATCGGCAGCATCGAACACAGGCAGATCAGCAACTTGAACCATGAATCAACCCTCAATGGTTTTGGACAGGGCAATCGCTTTTTCAATGTCACGCTGTTGGCTGGACTTGTCACCACCGCCCAGCATCACGATCACCACCTCACCGCGCCGAACGTCGTACATGCGCCAACCGGGACCAAAAAATTCGCGCATCTCCCAGACCCCTGCATCAACCGGCTTTACATCACCCAAATGCCCCAGGGATGCTTTCTTCAGGCGAGCGGTCAGCCGGGCCTTCGTGACCGTATCCTTCAGGCCACTGAGCCACAGATCGAACTCAGCCAGACGCCTTATTTCCATCAAGGTGGATCTCAGAGAAGCAATGAGAAATGTACTCTATCGAATACACCCATTCAACAATTAATTAGTCATGTCACGCGCAGCGCCTTATTTGTCTACTCAGCACCCCGCACCCCATCTACCGGAACTCCCTATGCACATCAGCCAAAAGCGTCCAGCGCTCACCCGTCACATTGTCACGCAGCGAACCTGAGCCTTTGGCCTGACAGCTTCTGACTCCAACACAAGACCGGACAGCAGCGCTGCCGGCGGCATTTTGGGCGGATTTTTTGGAATTCCCGTCCCCAAAGCCGCATCCGTCCGACCATTTCTGTCGCATCATCG
>JBPOIS010000008.1:0-3238 GCA_052034295.1 Pseudomonadota bacterium | reverse complement strand
CAGGTGTCCAGCATGAATTCCAGAAATTCGAACAGCCCCGCCCGGGTCAGTTGTCCGCGTCCGTCCAGGTCGCCGCGCCGGGGCTGGTCGGCGGTTTCCAGCCGTTCGTAATAGGTATTTTGCGATCGCGCCAGACCGCGTGACAATGACCATAGCGTTGAGGAATAGCCCAGGCGGTAGAGCTGCAGATGGGTCAGCATGCGCACGGTGCGGCCATTGCCGTCGGTGAAGGGGTGAACCCAGGACAGCCGATGGTGGTAGGCGAGGGCGGCCAGCAGGCGTTGTGCGGGGTCACGCTGACGTCCGTAGACCTGCTGCATGCGCTCCAGCATGGGCCGGATGATGCCGTGGTCGGGCGGGGTGTGGCGGCCAACCTTGACGTTGCGGCTGCGAAGTACGCCCGGTGTCATGAGGCTGCCGTCTTCCAGGGCCAGTTCCGCCGGGGTGGCGTCCTTGAAGAGTCGGGCATGCACGCGCTCGACAAAAGCGGGCGAGAAAAGGCCGGGCCAGTCGAGGTCGCGGGGGTAGCGGTCCAGCAGCCGTTCCAGGGCGGTTTGGGCGTCCATGTGGGTGTAGGCCAGTTTGGTGAGCTGCTTGCGGTCGCGGCGGGGTGCGTTGGCGGCCAGTTCGAGGGGCTCGGTGTATTGGCCTTCTATCAGGTTGCTGTAGAAGCTGTTGGTGATGCGCAGCAGGCGGCCCAGGCGGATGGCGGTGGGGCGTGGCAGCAAGGTGTCGAGGCGCACGGTGTGGCGGCGGAGGGCGTCGGCCCTGTCCAGCAGTTCGGGTGGAACCGGGTCGGGCAGCAGGGGTTCCAGCCAGCCGAGCGTGGTGACGAATTCCATGACGTTCTCGAAATTTTTGCGCATTTGTTTGCGGATTTTGTCATGGAATTATTTTTTTATAAAGCATTGAGTTGTGTTGGATAAACGGCGGTTTGTCGCGGTTAATTTGCGGATATTTTTGCGGATTGATGAAGCCATGGTTGCGCTCATATGGGGCGGGCGTACTGAGTGGTCTTGAATGGCAATGTATTTGCCGTGGCCCGGTAGTTCGGTTGGTAGAGCAGCGGATTGAAAATCCGCGTGTCGACAGTTCGATTCTGTCCAAGGCCACCACAAATTCAATGACATAGCCGCCTTCTGGGCGGCTTTGTTTTTGTGCGCCAGGCAGGGCGCGCTGCGCGCACGCGCAGCCCGACTGGCTGTGGTGGCCGGTCGGGTGACTTGGAGGTGTAAGTCCTCTACACACCCGGCAAGGGGAAGTGTTAGCCGAGCGGCAAGGGTGTCCCGGGCGACCGGGAATCTGAAGGAAGCCGAAGGCAAATTGCTGGCCTGACGAACAGGAAGCGGATAGAGGCGTCGTAGCGGGGTGAGGCGGCAATCATCGTCAAAGCCCGATACTTGCACGGAACGCTACGACGTAGATCCGACAGGCATAAGCAGGAAGGTCGCGCGTCTTACCCTGGGAGATCTGGTGATCTGCCTTGAGCTACGCCCATCGCGAGGTGGGCGGATGGGTCGCCAGAAGTCAGCAGAGGCCGTAGTAGCCGCCGTAACCGGGTCGGCGAAGGGCTGAACATTGAAGACCGCGAGTAGGCGGCAGGCACAGATATTTCGTTGATGAAGGCAGAAGATTCACGGTTAGTGGATACCGGCAAGACAGGAACGGGGCAGCACTCCGGGGTGGTCCTGCGCGGCGCCGAGGCGGATATAACGACCGGCAGGCGAACGAAAGCGGAGCGTTACGGGCTGATGGAGGCCGTGTGCGAACGCGGCAACCTGACGCTGGCGTATCAGCGGGTGATGGCGAACCGGGGAGCGGCAGGAGTCGATGGCATCGGCTGCGACGGGTTCAAGGAACACCTGCAACAACACTGGACGGCAATCAAGGCCAACCTGCTGGCGGGGCGTTATCAGCCCCAGCCAGTACGCCGGGTGGACATCCCGAAGCCGCAGGGCGGCGTGAGGACACTGGGCATCCCGACGCTGACGGATCGGTTGATCCAGCAAGCGTTGCATCAGGTATTGAGTCCGTTGTATGAGCCGGAGTTTTCGGCCTCCAGCTATGGATTCCGACCGGGGAAAAGCGCGCATCAAGCCGTTCGGGCCGCGAAGTCGTATGTCGCGGAAGGCCGGAAGATCGTGGTGGATATTGACCTGGAGCGGTTCTTTGACCGGGTGAACCACGACCTGCTGCTGGAACGGCTGTCGCGCAAGATCAAGGACGGTCGGGTGCTGCAGCTGATCCGGCGGTATCTGGAAGCGGGGATGATGGCGGAGGGCGTGGTGAGCGCCCGGACGGAGGGCACGCCGCAAGGCGGCCCGCTGAGTCCGCTGCTGTCGAACATCCTGCTGACGGAACTGGACAGGGAGCTGGAAAAGCGCGGGCATGCCTTCTGCCGGTACGCGGATGACTGCAACATTTATGTACGCAGTGAAGCGGCCGGACACCGGGTCATGGCGAGCCTGACGCGTTTCCTGACGGAGCGGTTGCGGCTGAAAGTCAATGCGGCTAAAAGCGCGGTAGCGCCGGTCTGGAAGCGGAAATATCTGGGCTACAGCGTTTACTGGCGCAAAGGCCGTGCGGCGTTACGGGTAGCGGACAGCAGCCGGGAACGGCTGTCGGAGCGACTCCGGGAAAAGCTGCGCGGAGCGCGTGGCCGCAGCATGAGCCGAACCATAGCGGATTTAAACCCGCTGCTTCGCGGATGGTCGTCGTACTTCCGGTTAACGGAATCGAAGCGACCGCTGGAGGAGTTGGACGGCTGGCTGCGGCGCAAGCTGCGCCTGATCCTGTGGCGGCAATGGAAGCGGCGCGCCACGCGGGCGCGAAACCTGATGAAAGCGGGACTGACGGAGGAGCGGGCATGGCGCTCGGCGACAAACGGACGCGGGCCTTGGTGGAACGCGGGCGCGAGTCACATGAATGCTGCCTTTCCAAAGTCATGGTTTGATAGTTTGGGCTTAGTGTCGCTGGTGGGCAGCACGCAACGACTCCAGTGTGTTCAATGAACCGCCGTATGCGGAACCGCACGTACGGTGGTGTGAGAGGACGGCGGGGGTGACCCCGCCTCCTACTCAATTTAAGCCCAAACTCAGGGCCAAGTGCAGGTGTCGGCGAGGCCGCTGCTGAAGTAAACGGCGGTGACGTTCTTCGCATTGAAGTTGAAGGACAGCGCCGCATTCCCGATTTCCAGATAGTCCACGATTTGCCCTTGGTTGTTGGTGGATTTGCCAAT
>JBPOIS010000090.1:0-2822 GCA_052034295.1 Pseudomonadota bacterium | reverse complement strand
GTATGCAACGCTACCCGATGACGCCTGCTGGCAAGCTTGCCCTGGAAGAAGAGCTGAAGCGGCTCAAGACCATTGAGCGCCCGCGCATCGTCGAGGCGATTGCCGAAGCGCGTGCCCATGGCGACCTGAAGGAAAACGCCGAATACCATGCCGCCAAGGAGCAGCAGAGCTTCACCGAAGGCCGCATCATGGAAATCGAAGGCAAGCTGGGGCTGGCCGATGTGATTGACCCGGCCACACTCAACCAGGATGGCCGGGTGGTGTTCGGGGTCACAGTGGAAATCGAAAACCTCGACACCGAAGAACGCCGCGCCTACCAGATCGTCGGTGACGATGAAGCCGACTTCAAACTCAATAAAATTTCCTTCAATTCGCCGATTGCCAAGGGCCTGATGGGCAAGCGCGAAGGCGATGAAGTGAAGATCATCACCCCCAAGGGCGAAGTCGAATACGAGATTGTGGCGGTGCGCTACCAGTAAGCCGTATCCTCCCCACAGCCGCCTTCCGGGGCGGCTTTTTTCTGAATGGAAAAAACCGGTTACGCAGCGGCACACGTCTGCTACACGTCCTCAGCACAGCCGTCCGGCAAACCTGACATCATGGGGCCAGCCCTTCCCTGCGAGTCTGTACCATGACGATTCTGATGGTCACCACCAGTGCCAGCGCCCTGGACGCTGAACACCCCACCGGCCTGTGGCTGGAGGAGTTTGCTGTGCCCTACAACCTGCTGCGCGCGGCCAACTTTGACATCACGGTGGCCTCGCCCCAGGGGGGACGGGTGCCGCTGGACCCCAAGACCAATCCCGATGCCCAGCAAAAACTCGACTGGGCTGCAGCACTGGCCGCGCTGGAGCACACCCTGCCGCTGGCGCAGGTGCAGGCCAGCGATTACGTGGCCGTGTTCCTGCCGGGGGGCCATGGCCCCATGATTGATCTGGTGCATGATGTGCACCTGAACCGGCTGCTGCGCGGGTTTGATCAGGCCCTGAAGCCGATTGCGGCCGTGTGCCATGGACCCGCGGCCCTGCTGAATGTCACCGGGTTTGATGGCCGGCCCCTGCTGGCCGGACGCAAGGCCACCGGCTTCACCAATCTGGAAGAAAAAATGGCCCTGCTGGCCGATGTGGTGCCGTTTTTGCTACAGGATGAAATGCAGGCACGCGGGGCCGACTACCAGAGTGCGCTGCTGCCCTATGTGTCCCATGTGGTTCAGGACGGTCACTTGCTGACCGGACAGAATCCGGCTTCCAGTGAGGCACTGGCCCGGCTGCTGATCCGGGTGCTGCAGCCCGCCTGAGGCTTTTTCAGGCCAACCCACCGGAGGTGCAGGACACGGAGGCGCAGGATGCGTGGGCACAAAACATGGACCTGGGCGCACGGGGTGCTGAGTGCGCTGATGCTGCTGGGGCTGCTGTGGTGGGCCACGGATCGCCCCCTGCCGCAGCGCAGTGCAGACCCTCCGAAGCGCTTCACGCTGCCGCAGGGCGCTGCGCTGCTGCCCGACCTGCCTTTCACCGACACCCCACTGTATCAGGCCTATCGGGCCCGCCAGCTGGCCCAGCCGCAGGGCCTGAATCAAAGTCCGGTCTATCCGGTCACCAGTGCCCATGATGGCTTTGCGGCGCGGGTGTACCTGATCCGCACGGCCCAGCGCCAGCTGGACCTGCAGTATTACATCTGGAATGACGACGTGGTCGGCCGCCTGCTGCTGCTGGAGCTGCAACAGGCAGCACGGCGCGGGGTCCGGGTGCGGCTGCTGCTGGATGACAACAACACCCGTGGACTGGATGGCTACCTGTCGGCGCTGTCACGCCAGCCGAATTTTGAGGTTCGCCTGTTCAATCCATTCATGCACCGGCAGTGGCGGCTGCTGGATTACCTGCACCGCTTCCAGCACCAGCAAAAACGCATGCACAACAAGGTGCTGGTGGCCGATCAGGCGGTGCTGATCACGGGCGGGCGCAATGTGGGGGATTCCTACTTCCGGCCCATGCCCGACGCCCAGTCATTTACCGATCTGGATGTGATCGCTGCCGGGGGACCTGCGGTGCAGGCGACGCGGTTTTTTGAGCAATACTGGCACGGCCCGGACAGTTACCCGGTCCGCGATGTGTTCCGCCCGGATGGCCGGGATGAAGCCGAAGCCCTGCAGCAACTGGCCCGCAGTCCACGCCTGCCGGAGTCCAAGCGCTTTCTGGAGGCCCTGCAAAAAACGCCGCTGGTGCAGGACCTGCTGGATGGGCGCCTGCAATGGATCTGGGCTCCGGCCGAATTCATGAGCGATCTTCCGGACAAGCTGTACCGCAACATCCGCCCCGAAGACACCATTCCCGGCATGATCGCGGCCGAGCTGCGCACCCCCTCGCGGCAACTGGATCTGGTGTCGGCGTACTTCATTCCCACCGAGGCCCAGGTGCAGCAATTGGTGCAGATGGCCCGGCGGGGGGTGAGAATCCGGGTGCTGACCAATTCACTGGCCAGCACGGATGTACCGCTGGTGCACGCCTTTTACCTGAAAAAACGCCGTACCCTGCTGCAGGCGGGCATCCGCCTGTTTGAATACAGTGAAAACGACCCGCTGCCCAGTTTTGGGGTCAAAGGTTCCAGGGGCAACACCCTGACCAGCGATGCCAGCCTGCACGCCAAAGTGTTCAGCTGGGACCAGCAAAACGTGTTTGTGGGCTCCTTCAACTATGATCCGCGCTCGCTGTACCACAACACCGAATGCGGCCTGCTGGTCCGCGCCCCGCAGATGGCCCGGGAAATCGACCGGCTGATGGATGGGCAGTTGCGCAGCCGCGCCTATGAGGTCAAACTCGATG
>JBPOIS010000160.1:0-2677 GCA_052034295.1 Pseudomonadota bacterium | reverse complement strand
GATTTTTTTACCAAAGATTTATTTAACTGGAATGAAAAAAACCTTACAGAAATGGGATTTACCATGCCTTCTGTAAACGTGAAAGAAACCGAAACCAATTACGAAATTGAAATGGCGGTTCCAGGATTGAAAAAAGAAGATTTTAAAATTAACATCGATCGAAACATTCTTACCATTTCTTCGGAATCTCAAACCGAAAACGAAGAAAGAGATGAGAAGAAAAACTACACCAGAAGAGAATTTAATTATCAATCATTCACCCGTTCATTTACCATGCCTTCTGATATTGTAGATGTAGAACGCATCGAAGCAAAATATGACAACGGCATTCTGAAATTGGCGGTTCCGAAAAGAGAAATCGCTAAAAAAGAAGTGAAAACCATAGAGATTAAATAACAAATGAAAACGGTGAGAAAATTTCTCACCGTTTTTTTATTCTTCTAGAAGTTTCTGAATATCTTCTATCAATAATTTTCTGTCTGGCTGGAATTTGCCTTTTAAACTCGCATTTTTTCCTTCTTGATCATCATAATTCAATCCAGAATAATAAAGAATCGGCATGCCATCTTTTCCAAATCTGCATCTCACATTGCCTTCTTTGTCTACCAAAGCCAGCATTCCGCTGTGATTAAGACTTTCTGACTGGTCATCTTTGTCACCTACATAAATATCAAATTCATTGGCTAAATCACCGATGTAATCTCTATTTCCTGTCAAAAAATGCCAATTGGGATTGGTAACGCCTAGTTTTTTGGCATGTGCTTTTAAAAATTCTGGAGTGTCATTTTCTGGGTCTATAGAAATAGAAATAATCCCAAAATCTTTGCTCTTAATCGCCTGATCTACGAATTTCAAGTTGTTATTCATAATCGGACAAATCGTAGGACATCTCGCATAGAAAAACTCTACTACATAGACTTTTCCTAGCATATCTGTATTCGAAATTCTACGATTATTTTGGTCGATTAATTCAAAATTTGGAGCCTTCATTACCGTATGAAGACTTTTCTTAAAAAAGTAATTTCCTGCGATAAATGCCAGAACAATAGCCACTAAAGCTATCATTTGGTACACCAGCATTTTATTCATTCCAAAACCAGACGCTTTTTTAGGTTTCGTCATGTTCAGAAATTATTTTGCGTATTTTTTAGGATTTTTTTTGAATTCTTCTTTACAAAGTTTATTGCAGAAACCATAGGTTTTCCCTTTATAAACAGCAGTATCTTTTAAAAACTGAGCCGTTTTCATTCCGCAAATTGGGTCTTCTTCGTTCACCACTTTTACGTCAAGTTTTTGGGTCGTTTTTTTATGGTCGTGAACTTTTTTAGTTTCTGGCGTTTGTTGACAAGAAGATAATATAGAAATTGCTACAAAAGCAACGGTTAATATAGATTTCATTTTTTGATTTTTTAAAGTTAAAATTAATTGAATAAAAGTACGAAAATTAATTTCAAACTAAAGGTGGATGAAAAAACTCAGGGTAAAAATCTTGAAAAGTAAAATTAAAGTGATGGATGAAAACTTTCGTTTTTGAAAAATCCTGATGCTCTTGTTCTTGTATCGCTAAACTTTCCGTAGGAAGAAATAACTGTAAAAACTCCACTTTCTGAATGTTAGTCGATTGATTTTCAGAAGATTTTGCCATTTCGTGTTTCACGTAGCATTTTCCGTTGCATCGCAAATCAGGTTCAGATTGGTTTTCGCAAAGTTGAGTAGAAATGTAGTTGTAATTCACCACATAATCTAATAATGGCAGCACAGAACGTACTGACATCACCAGAAATAAAAATATGGCAATTACAATTCTCATTTTTTAAAGATGGACAAATTTAAGGAATTTTAAATATAACTCTTTGTGATTTTTGTAACTTTGAGTGATGTTGTATCTACAGACATAGCGTTCCTACGGAACGCATTTTCTAGGTGGTCATAATTTCTACAAACCTTTCGTTCCTACGGAACTATATTATATCTGGGAAAATTTTCTACACATATAGCGTTCCTACGGAACGCATTTCTAGGTACTCTTTTTTCTACAAACCTATCGTTCCTACGGAACACTTCATAGAAATCCAATCTTCCATCATCTAGCTTCCAACATCAAACATCAAACCTAAAAATATTTTCCCTTCCATTTTTTCTGCAATTCTTCGCGGATTTTTCTTTCAGTGGCATTTTCGCCAGGAACATAGAATTGGGTTCCAGAAATTTCATTGGGCAAGAATTCTTGGTTTACAAAATTCCCTTCATAAGAATGCGCATATTGATATTCTTTGCCATAATCTAAGTCTTTCATCAGTTTTGTAGGTGCATTTCTCAGATGCAACGGAACTGGCAAATTCCCGGTTTGTTTTACGACAGCAAGTGCTGCATCAATCGCTTTATAAGTAGAATTAGATTTAGGAGAACAAGCCAAATAAACGGCTGTTTCGCTCAAAATAATTCTAGATTCAGGATTTCCAATGACATTTACCGCTTGAAAGCAATTATTGGCAACCGTCAAAGCATTTGGATTCGCCAAACCAATATCTTCAGCTGCTAAAATGAGCATTCTGCGTGCTATAAATTTTACATCTTCACCACCCGCAATCATTCTAGCAAGCCAATACACCGCTCCATTTGGGTCAGAACCGCGCATAGATTTGATAAACGCCGAAATAATATCATAGTGTTGTTC
>JBPOIS010000060.1:0-2864 GCA_052034295.1 Pseudomonadota bacterium | reverse complement strand
CAGGTGGACAGCGGCCACTGCGTGCTGGGCCCGTGCAAGGGCCAGTCGCTGACCGCCGTGCCGATCACCGTGCACTCCGATGGCGGGATTTATCTGGCGCAGCCGCAGGACTGAGTCTGGACTGGGGCCGCTGCATCCTGCCATGACCGTGCAGGACAGCACCGGCCCCACCCGATGCCCCAGGCCTCACCACCCAACCCCCTGCATGGCCCAGCCCCTGCGGTCACGTTTCAGAAGCCCCCTGCACGTCCGTCAGGTGTCAGCCAACAACACCAAGCGCCGCATTGGATGGCTTTTTTTGAGTGAAAAAGCGCCTTGGCAAAGTCTTTTTTGCCAAAAAATCAATAAAAATCAACTGGGGAATCTGGTGGGCCCGCTGGGGCTCGAACCCAGGACCAAAGGATTATGAGTCCTCTGCTCTAACCGACTGAGCTACAGGCCCGTAGGCTGGATTTGCCTGAACAGGGCAAAAAGGAAATGGCGCGCCCGGCGGGATTCGAACCCACGACCCCTGCCTTCGGAGGGCAGTACTCTATCCAGCTGAGCTACAGGCGCACGCGGCCAGTTATCTTAAGCAAAAACACCCCCAGCGTCCAGCGTCCCCGGCGGCCATCCGCACAAAATCTGCACCTGTTGCCTAAACATTCGCCACTGGAATGGCGCTGGCAGCAGCTTTGGGGGTGTTTTGCCGCAACGGCTGCGCTTCACGCGGGGCGAACTGGTCCGGATCGGCCATGGCCCACAGCTGGTTGTAGACGCTGGAGCGGCATTCGCCCTGCAGCAACTCGCCGGGATTCAGGTAAAAATAATGCTTGGAATACAGCTTGACCTCGCCATTGGGCTGGCGGCGTACCATGTGATAGGGTTCCAGCTGGTCCGGATGGCTGACCCCCACAGCCCCCATGATCTCGGCCAGTGCCTGCACCGTGCGTGCGTGAAACTGCTGGACGCGTCCGGCCTTGTCGGGCACATACAACGCCTTTTGCCGCCGTGGGTCCTGGGTGGCCACCCCGGTGGGACAGCGGTCGGTGTTGCAGGCCCGGGCCTGAATGCACCCCACCGCAAACATGAACCCGCGCGCACTGTTGCACCAGTCGGCGCCCATGGCCAGCATGCGCGCCACATCGAGGCCACTGATGATCTTGCCACTGACGCCGATGCGGATCTGCTCGCGCAGGCCAGCCCCCACCAGCGTGTTGTGGACAAACAAAAACCCATCGCGCAGCGGGGTGCCCACCGAATCGATGAATTCACTGGCGGCCGCCCCGGTCCCCCCCTCTGCCCCGTCCACCACGATGAAATCCGGGCAACAGGATTCGGCCTGCATGGCCTTCACAATGGCCATGAACTCCCACGGCTGGCCAATGCACAGTTTGAAACCCACAGGCTTGCCGCCAGAGTGCTCGCGCAGCACGCGAATCCACTGAATCAGCTCGCGCGGGGTACGAAAGGCACTGTGACCCGGTGGTGAAACACAGTCCTGCCCCATCGGGATTTCGCGGGTCCGGGCAATCTCCGGGGTGATCTTCGGTGCCGGCAGCAGCCCGCCCAGACCGGGTTTGGCCCCCTGACTGAGCTTGATTTCGATCATTTTGACCTGAGGCAGTGCGGCCTTGGTGGCGAAGCGCTGCAGGTCAAACTGTCCCTCCGCCGTGCGGCAGCCAAAGTAGCCTGAGCCGATCTCCCAGACCAGATCGCCCCCGCCTTCCAGGTGGTAGGGGCTGATCGAACCTTCGCCGGTGTCATGGTAAAAGCCGCCCAGCGCAGCCCCCCGGTTCAGCGCCCGGATGGCCTGGGCCGACAGCGCCCCAAAACTCATCGCCGAAATGTTGAACACCGAAGCGTCGTAGGGCTGCTGGCAGTCCGGCCCGCCGATGCGGATGCGAAAATCCGTGTCCTTCAGCACCAGCGGGGTCAGGGTCTGCACGATCCAGTCGGCCCCATCGGCGTACAGGTTCACGGTGCTGCCAAAGGCGCGGGTGTCGGTCTGACCCTTGGCGCGCTGGTAGGCCAGCGCCCGCTGCTCGCGCGAAAAAGGCACCTCGTCGCGGTCGTTTTCGATGAAATACTGGCGGATCTCCGGGCGGAAATTTTCCAGCAGATAGCGCAGGTGGCCGGCCACCGGGTAGTTGCGCAGCAGCGAGTGCCGGGTCTGCAGCACATCGTGCAGGCCCAGCAGCACCAGCGCCGTCAGGATCAGCCCCAGCCCCCAGTTGTGCAGCCAGAGCGCCAGCAACAGCCCCGCGCCACACAGCAGCCAGACCAGATAGCGTGGCAAAAACAGCAGGCTGGTGCGGGCCTGCAGCTTTTGCAGGCCGGAATGCAGCCGGTGCGGCTGATGTGGATTGGATTCACTCATGGGGCAGGCTCACAGGTTCTTTGATCCATCAGGCCTATTGAACGCGCTCCTGTGCGCGCTGTGCTTAACAGTGTGGGGCCATTGTGTTGTGCGGTGGTTGCGGCTGGGTACCCGGTAAAAAAATCCAGTCACAGGGACTGGATTGTTCACCACAGACGTGGGCTTCAGGCCACGGCCCCATGGCATTGCTTGTATTTTTTGCCGGAACCACAGGGACAGGGGGCATTGCGGCTGAGGTTCAGGTGCGCATACGGGTCTGCGCCCGTCAGGCCTTCCGCCGCAGCCAGACTCAGGTTGGCCTGATTGATGCCCGCGAGCGCAGGGTCGTTGTGCATTTCACCGGTGATGCCATCCAGCTCGCTGTGCTGGAACTGCAGATGCATGGACTCGGCCTCACGCAGCTGCTGGGCCTCCATGGCGGCCAGCTCCTCGGGGGTCGGGATGTGCACCCGCGACAGGTCCTGCACCACTTCGGACTTGATGGCGGCCAGCATGCTCTGGAACA
>JBPOIS010000120.1:0-3292 GCA_052034295.1 Pseudomonadota bacterium | reverse complement strand
GGGACTGAAGCCGGAGTGGGCGCTGCCGCTGCCTTCATCAGCGCCACAGCTGGATCCCTGACGGTGGCCGCCTGGGCCTGGGTCATCAGCATGGCCCCCATCACACTGGTGGTCAGCAAACGATATGCAAAACGAACAGAATTCACTCGATGCACCCTCAATCCTTGAATGACTGTTTAAGCAAAGCGCACAAGGCGGTCATTTGCGTTTAAAGTAAAGGCGCATCGACGTCTCAATGGCCTGTGGAATCGGTTTTGGCGCGGTGGAACCTGCCGTGGGTTCCTGTTCCTCCACACCAGCATCCAGAACGCGCCGCATGGTGGCCGCACGGTCAGCATTCTGCTCCATCTGGAGGTTGGGTCCCATGATCTGCACCAGGGCCTGCTCGTTGATGATGGCATCATCCACAAAACGCATGTCATGCTCCTGCAGGGCCAGCAGGTTGTTGGTGGTGCTGTTGCCCGGCTCGATCACAAACAGGGTGTTGTTGTCCCACACTTCCTTGAAGTGCTTGTCACTGAAGCTCAGGTTGCCCAGTGCCGGGTCCGCCACGAACACCCGGCCATTCTGGTGGGTCTTGTAGACCACAAAATGCTTGAAGCCCGCATAGGCAATCGGGATGATCACTGGCTTGTCCATGGCCACCAGGTCTTCAAACGAGCCCTTGAAGCCGCCACTGTCGTAGCCCAGCGCCGTCACGAACCGCTTCATGTCCAGCAGGGAAAAACTGCGCCGTGCCACGATGCGGTCATACTCGCCGTACTTGAGCAGGCCGTCCATGGTTTGCTGTTCGGTCAGGTTCTGGTTCAGGTAGCCATTGAGCAGGGTGGTCAGGGCCGCCGAACCACAACTGTAGTCGTAGGCCTGCTTGACGATGCCACGGAACTGCTGCTCAATCAGCGGCTTGACCACGTAGGGTGGATAATGGAAATCACTGGCCGTGGTCAGGTAGCGGCTGTCCAGCCGCTGTACCGGATACACCACCCCAGCAGGCTGATCAGCTATCTGAAAAGTCTGGGTTGCGAAGGCGTAGATAATCGCCGAACCAATCGTCAGTACGAGCATGGTGGTATTCTTGCTTTTACCCGAATCTGGCACCCAGGCCAATGCAGGTGCTGTCCCTGTTGTCCACCGCTGGCGACAGCGGTGCATCCTGTTCATCAAGATAGCGGGTTTGGGGATAAATTACACCCCTTTTTTCAGTGGTACCCGCTAAAAACGCTTGTTGACTTACAAACCGCTGACGGTGAATTTTGGGTTGGTCATCTGGATGCCATTCACCCCGACCGAGCCCATGCTGCCATTCTGCAGGTCGCCAAACAGACCGGCGCTGACCGAGCCTGCAGTCCCGGCCATGATGTTGTTGAGGCGCAGGTTGAAGGGGCCCAGTGACGATTTGGACAGCACCACACCGGCTGCGGTGACGTTCACATCCGCACCGCTCAGGTCCAGACCGGTCAGCTGCACATCGGCGCGCAGGCTGCTCTCGCCGGCCTGACCGCCGCTGCTGACCAGCGACACCGTACCGAGGTCCAGGGTGGCAATGTTCAGGCTGTTGATGTTGAGCATCGCATTACGGGTGGTGTCGGTGCTGCTTTCGTTGCCCAGCACCAGCCCCAGGTTGATGTTGGTGCCCGTGGCCAGCACCACATCGATGCCGCTGGAAAACGTCACCAGCGGCGTGGTCGTTGCGCCGCGCACGATCGGATAGGTACCCGGCACCCCGCCGGTCCAGGCATCGGCACGCAGGCCCAGACTGGCCACATCAATGCGCATCCGTGCCAGGTTGCTGGGCATTTTGATGCTCAGGCTGAGCATGGGCGTCACGCCCTGCCCTGCCCCGCCATCCGCGTCCACATCCACCGTGATCGGCAGGGTACTGGCGGTACAGGCGCCACTGGTGTTGGTACACAGCAGCACGCCAGAGGCACTGTTCATGCTGGCCACCAGTGCACCCGGCGAGGTGTAGCTGGTGCCATTGATGGCGGTGGCAATGCCATCTGTGTCGGTGTAATCGAGTGAGGAAAAAACAATCTTGCCCGAGGCAGGCGCAATCGATACGGTCATGCCATCCTGACCGGTGGCATCCGACAGCTGTGTTTCGTTGAGTGCCTGCATGGCCCATGCCGGTGACAGCATCAGGCCCAGCACCATTCCTGCAATTCCCTGCTTCATGCGCATCCCTTCCCTGCCTACAGGTTCGGGCCAGACCCTTCAGACCGGTCCGGACCAAACATCAAAAGCCAGAGCATCATGACGACACTCTGACCCGCAGTATACCAGATTCTTAATGGCCTTTAATACCGATGGTTGCGCCATTGAGGTTCAGGCCACGCAGTTCCAGGTTACCCAGCTTGGTGGCTGCGGTCTGGTCACCCAGCTTCACACCGGTCATCTGAATGTCGATACCGGCGCTGGACGCCGCACCGATGTCGGTCAGGGTGAACAGCAGGCCAGCACCCGCAGTCACATCACCGCGTACATCAGTCAGGGTCAGGTTGGCACCTGCGCCATTGTCCTTGATCTTGATGCTGGCGGCACCGATACCGACGTTGGTCTGCGCCGTGGTGCCATTCCAGTTGTCAAACAGGGCAAAGTTGTTCAGGGTGATGCCGTTGGTGACGGCGCCAGAGACTTTCAGCATGCTGCCCTGGGCTTCAGCACCCAGCTGCATGTTGACGTTCAGGCCACCCAGCGCCACGGTGATGTTGTCGAGGATCTTGGTGGTGTTGGTCAGTGCTGCGCCCATGCCACTGGATTTGGCCACCGAGATGGTCCCGGTGTTGATGGTCAGCGAGGACGGCAGGCCGATTTTGATGTTCAGCACCGGCCCGGTGGTGGAGGTGGTGCCCGAGCCGCCATCGGCATCGATGTCGAGGGTGATGTTGCCACCAGCAATCTTGAAGTTGTTGGCTGCCGTGCCATCACCAAACACCAGTGCACCATCGGCGACCTTGGTGCCGTTCGGGGTCAGACCATCGGTGTCGTGCAGGATCATCTGTGCGGTGATGCCGCCTGCAGGCGGGGCGATGGTGATGGTGACGCCATCCTGACCGGTGGTGTCGCTCAACGAGGCATCGCTCATGCTCTCCAGGGCCAGGGCCGGCAGCGACAGTGCAGTCAGTGCCAACAGCGCAAATTGCTTGTGCATCATGGTGTGTCCTTCCTAATCAGCCCTTGCGTCCGGTTGTTGTTGCTGCGAAAAACCGCTTTTTTTGACATAAAAAACGGCAGCCAGGGCTGCCGCTTGGATGAAGCGCGGGGAGGGCGCGGCGGCCGTCCCCTGGACTTC
>JBPOIS010000118.1:0-8068 GCA_052034295.1 Pseudomonadota bacterium | reverse complement strand
TAGCTGTTGATGCCCTTGGTGGCTTCGACCAGCATCGACGATTCCCCGGCAGGCATCACCGGACCCCACGACACCGACAGGAAGTGGTTGATCAGGGTTTCGATGTCCTTCAGGGTCTTGTCCTTCGTGGGGGGCACGGCCAGCGGGTGATCGGCCTTGTAGTCCCCGGCGGGCATGTGCTCCAGACACTGGCGGATGATCCGACAGGACTGGCGCATTTCTTCCACACGCACCATGCAGCGGTCGTAGGCGTCGCCATTGTGGGCGATCGGCACTTCGAAGTCGAAATTTTCATAGCCGCAATACGGACGCTGCTTGCGCAGGTCGTAGTCGATGCCGGTGGCACGCAGCGCCGGGCCGGTCACACCCCAGGCCAGCGCCTGACGGGCATCGTACTGGGCCACGTTTTTGGTCCGGCCAATCATCACGCTGTTTTTCATCGCGGCCAGCACGTATTCATCGAGGCGCCTGGGGAACCAGTCGAGGAACTCGCGCACCAGCTTGTCCCAGCCGCGTGGCAGGTCGTGCGCCACGCCACCGATGCGGAACCACGCCGGGTGCATGCGGAAGCCGGTGATGGCCTCGATCACGTCGTAGGCCTTCTGGCGGTCGGCAAACATGAAGAAAATCGGCGTCATGCCGCCCATGTCCTGCACGAAGGTGCCAAAAAACAGCAGGTGCGAGGTGATCCGGAAAAACTCGGTCATCATGATGCGGATGGTGTTGGCGCGGTCCGGCACGGTGATCCCGGCCAGTTTTTCCACCGACATGACGTACGGCAGGTTGTTCATCACCCCGCCCAGATAGTCGATCCGGTCGGTGTAGGGGATGAAACTGTGCCAGGTCTGGCGCTCGGCCATTTTTTCGGCACCGCGGTGGTGGTAGCCGATGTCCGGGATACAGTCGCGGATTTCTTCGCCATCGAGCTGCAGCACGATGCGGAACGCCCCGTGCGCCGACGGGTGGTTCGGGCCGAGGTTCAGGAACATGAACTCCTCATCGCCGCTCTTGCGGGTCATGCCCCACTCTTCCGGCTTGAACAGCAGGTGCTCCTGCTCGAAGTCCTGCCGGGCAGCATTCAGGCGATAGGGGTCAAATTCGGTGGCGCGGGCGGAATATTCCTTGCGCAGCGGGTGGCCTTCCCAGTAGGTCGGCAGCAGGATGCGCCGCAGCAGCGGGTGGCCATCAAACACCACCCCGAACAGGTCCCACACTTCGCGCTCGTACCAGTTGGCATTGGGCCAGATGCGGGTGGCGGTCGGGCAATGCTCGCCGTCCTTCAGGGCGACCTTGACGCGGATGTCGCTGTTGCGCTCGATCGACAGCAGGTGGTAGAACACCGTGAAGTCGGAAGCCGGCAGGCCCTCGCGGTGCTGGCGCAGCCGCTCGTCCACGGCAGACAGGTCCAGCAGCATCACGTACGGGCGCGGCAGCGTGCGCAGGAACATCAGCACATCGAGCAGCTGTGACTTGTCGACCCAGATGGTCGGCATGTCCTCAAAGGTCGGTTGCACCACGAAGCCATCCGCAAAGCGGCTTCGCAGCTCATTGATCACCGCAAAGGCCGGACGCGGGTCGGCGGCAGCGGGTTGCACCTCGGGTGCAGTCTGGGTTTCAGCCATAACCACAGGCTTCCTGTTTTTCTAAAAAGAATCAGGGATGCAGCCGTGTGGCCCGCACCCCCCGTATTTTTTCAGGGTCAGCAACCGCCTCAGATTTCGTCCGGCGAACGCAGGATGGTCTGCGCCACCCGCTCGGCCTGCTTGCGATCCCGTTCCGGCTGCATCACCGGGCGATAGATGTTCTGGTCGCCAGCCGCCGACGACAGCGGACGCCGCTCCTTGCCGATCGACTCCTGCAGCACCATCAGCGCCTGGATGAAGGCTTCGGGACGCGGAGGGCAGCCAGGCACATAGACATCCACCGGGATGAATTTGTCCACGCCCTGCACCACCGAATAGATGTCGTACATGCCGCCGGAGTTGGCGCAGGCACCCATCGAGATCACCCACTTGGGTTCGAGCATCTGTTCATACAGGCGCTGCACCACCGGGGCCATTTTCATGAAACAGGTGCCGGCCACGATCATCAGGTCGGCCTGACGTGGCGAGGCGCGGATCACTTCGGCACCAAAACGCGACACGTCGTGCACGCCGGTCAGCGCGGTGGCAAACTCCACATAGCAGCAGGACAGGCCGAAGTTGTACGGCCACAGCGAATTCTTGCGGCCCCAGTTCACCGCCAGGTGCATCATGTCTTCCAGCCGGGTCATGAAGATGTTCTTGTTGACTTCTTCTTCGGTCGGGTGGGTGACGATGCGGCGGTCTTGCGCAGGGTACTGATTGGCGTCCAGATTGGCGCGGGTCAGGGTGTATTTCATGCTCAGGCTCCGCCTTGGGGGTCACGGTCTTGCTGGCCACCGAGCTGGGCCGGAATGCGCCCGGTCGGGTCACGCTCCAGCTCGTCAATCCCGTCAAAGCGGGTGACTTCAGCCAGATTCAGCGGGCCGTTGAAGGGGGCGCCACTGCGGGCGGCCTGGGCGTGTTTGCGGGCGTTGATGCTGTCTTCCGGGGCCCAGTCCAGCGCACCGATGCGCCAGATGTACACCAGACCAGCCAGCAGCACCACAATGAAAACCAGCACCTCGATGAAGCCCGCCCAGCCGGATTCGCGCACCGAGGTGGCCCACGCATAGAGGAACAGCGCTTCGACGTCAAAGATCACGAAGAACATCGCCACCAGATAAAACTTGGCCGACAGGCGCAGGCGGGCCCCGCCCTGACTGACCACACCGGATTCGAAGGGCTGGTTTTTGGCGCGGCCCTGGTCACGGCCTCCCAGCAACTGGGGCACGGTCAGCATAAAAATGCACAACCCCACCACCCCAATGACGAAGGCCACCAAAGGCCAATCGTGCGCAGTCATGGCACTCATGCTCGAAAAACTCCTGGCGGGCCGCATGGCACAGGGCACCGGCATCAGTGGATGCCTACCGGCAACGGATGACAGCCCAAGATAAATTGTCGCAAAGTGTACCCGATTTCCACAGTGTGGTGAAAGCCACCCGCAACGCCTGCTGCATTGGCGCAAATGCTCGCTGCGGGTTTGAATCTGGCACAAACGCTCATTGCCGCCACCCCGGTGGAATCGCTTCACTAGGCGGGTCTTCGATTGCTGATGGATGTTTTTTTGATGAGTGCCTCTGCCCTGCTGCGTCCGCTGCCGCCCATGATCCCGCGCACCCTGTATGGCCCCGAACACGAAGCCTTCCGCGACACGGCACGGCGTTTTTTTGAAACCGAAATCGCCCCGTTTCATGAAAAATGGGCCGAACAGCAGCACCTGGACCGTGAACTGTGGCGCAAGGCCGGGGCGCTGGGCCTGCTGTGCTGCACCATGCCTGAAGCCTATGGCGGCAGCGGTGTGGACCGCCTGTACAGCGCCATCCTGATGGAAGAACAGGCCTATGCGCTGGATTCGGCCTCGGGCTTTGCCCTGCACTCAGACATCGTCGCCAATTACATCAACAACTTCGGCAACGAAGCCCAGAAGCAGGCTTGGCTGCCACGCATGGCCAGCGGTGACGTGATTGCGGCCATCGCCATGACCGAACCCGGCACCGGCTCCGACCTGCAGGGCATCCGCACCACGGCGGTGCTGGATGGCGATGATTATGTGGTGAATGGCTCGAAGATTTTCATCACCAACGGCTACCTGTGCGACATGGCGGTGGTCGCCGTGAAGACCGGCAGCAGCGAAAAAGGCTCAGCCAACATTTCCCTGCTGATCATGGATGCACACAGCCCCGGCTTCACCAAGGGCAAGCCGCTGAAAAAAGTCGGCATGCACGGTCAGGACACCTGTGAGCTGTTTTTTGACCACGTGCGCGTGCCCAGAGCCAACCTGCTGGGCATGGAAGGCATGGGCTTCATCATGCTGATGAAAGAGCTGGCCTGGGAGCGGCTGATGGTGGGCCTGATGTCGCAGGCCGCCGCCGAAGCCGTGTTTGCCCACACCGTGCAGTACACCAAGGACCGCAAGGCCTTCGGCAAGCCGATCGGCGCGTTCCAGAACACCCGCTTCAAGCTGGCCGAGATCCGCACCCAGATCGACCTTGGCCGTGCCTATGCCGACCGCTGCATGGCCGAGCAGGTCCAGGGCACCCTGTCGGTGGAGGCGGCGGCGGCCGCCAAATACTGGCTGTCCGACATGGTGAACCGCATCGTCGATGAGTGCGTGCAGTTGCACGGCGGCTACGGCTTCATGATGGAGTACCCGGTGGCGCGCGCCTACATCGACAACCGCGCCCACCGCATCTATGCCGGCACCAATGAAATCATGAAAGAGCTGATTTCCCGTACGCTGTAACCCGTGCGGCGCCGCAAACAGGACAGCCCTGCGGGGCTGTCTTTTTTTTCAGGCGGACCTTCAGAAGCTGTAGCCCAGGGCCACAGCAAAGCCTTCTTCGGCGACCTGGCCGGCGCTGGGCAGTTTCTGGGTTTGCCAGTCAGCCTTCAGCACCACATCGGGGGTCAGGAAAAAACTGGTCCCCACATTCCACTGGCTGATCCTGCTGTCCGGGTTCTGGCCACTGGCCTGCGCATCGGCCGCCAGATCCCACTGGCTGTAACGGGCAAACACACCGAACCGGTCCAGCGGCAGCCCGCCCAGCCGGGCATTGAAGCGCTCATCGAAGCGATAGCCCGATTCCACAAAGAAGCCGCGCTGGCTGGCTTTTTCCTGCAGGGCACTGCCCTTGAGGCCGTCAATGCGCCACTGTCCATACAGGGCCTTGAGACTCAGGCCGCTGTTTTCATAGGTGCCATGGACCGCCACCAGGGTGGCCGGCTGGTCCGTGGCCGTGTCGCCCTGACTGATGTCAAGCTGGTGGTGCAGGCTGAGCCCCACCCCCCAGCCTGCCTGCTGGTAACGCAGGCGACCAGTGTAGGCCACATCCTCGGCGAGGGCCTTGGCGCCTTTTTGGCGGCCCCCGCGAATGTCGGCCGCGCTGGTCCTGAGGCCGGTGCTGACCATGGCATCATAGGCCAGGCCATTGACCAGCTGGCCGCTGGCCTTGACCCCGCCTTCCCACCAGCTGGTGGGGATCAGGACCGTTTCAACCGGATTGCGCCGCGCCCCATAAAACGTGCTGGGCTCGTGGGTTTCATTGAGCAGGCCGATCGGCATCAGCATCTGGCCTGCGGACAGGGCGTGGTCAGGCCGGTATTGCCACTCAATCAGCATTTGTTCTAGCTCGACCTCACCAGCCGGGGCTTTTGGGCAGTTCAGCTCGGCGGGGTTGACCACGCCATCGCTGTTTTTGTCAGTGACGCTGCAGCTGCGGCCCTGCGTCCAGCCATGCTCGACTTCCAGCTCGGCATTCAGGCGCACCGTGTCGCTGAACTGGTGCCCCAAAGAGAGTACGAAGCGGTAGGCATCATACTGGGCCGGAGCATTGTCATAGCGTTGCAGGATGGCTTCGCCATAGCCGCCCAGGGCGGTTCTGCCCCAGCTGACGGCGGGGGTGGCAGGCCCCGCGGCGGCGACCGTGGATTGCTGCTGCAGCTGCAGGCGCAGTGCATCCAGCTGCTGCTGCTGTTCGGTCAGCTGTTGCGACAGGGCCTCCAGACTGGCGGGGCTGGCCTGAACCGGGGCCGTCAGCAGGGCACCGGACAGCAGGGACAGCGCAGAGAAAAAAACACGGGGATGGGACATGACACGCTCACCAGCGGGGAAAAATTATGAAAATCTTAACGAATAAACACGCCAATGAGAATTGTTTTGGTTATCAATTACATCTATCAGAGCTTTTTGTACCCGTCTGGCAGGCAGGCCGCAGCCAGTCGCACCGTCTCCCCCCCTGGCACGGCACAGCACCTGATGGGGCCTGGGGTAGCATCGCCCGTGCTGGCCGGCGCTGGAGGTCGTGGGCTTTCGCTGGTTTGAGGGATCGCCCGTGGGGCGGATTCAGGCATAATGCCCCGATCTTTCAACAAAAACAGGTCAAGGGCATGCTGAGCCGTTCCGGGACGCTGTGGGGATTTGTGCTGCTGGTGGGGGCGGTGCTGCTGGCCTGTGTGGCGCTGCTGACCCAGGCGGTGCACCTGTCCCCGACCCCGGTGCTGGCCACGCAACCGGCGGTCGCATCGGCCCGCAATGCCCCGGCAGCCCCACCCATCCAGCACTGGCAACTGGGCGACGGTCCGGCGGCGCGTTCCGTTGAGGCTTTTTGGACCCCCGGGGCCCGCATCCCTGCCAATCCCCTGCTGGGCATTCCCGAACCGGACATGCTGCCCAGCTATGCCCGCTACAACCAGCTGATGCAGGAACAGCGGGCACTGGCTGAGGCGGCCCGGCGTGGGCAGCTGCAGGCCGTGCTGGCCGATGGCCGTACGGTGCCGCTGCACAGCCAGCGTCTGACCCTGGGGGATTTTCCGGCAATTTTCTGGTTTCAGCTGTTTGTGGGGGCGGCCGGCGCACTGACCGGGGCGGCCATTTACAGCTTCAGCCAGCGTTCGCGGGCCACGCGGTATTTTTTGCTGACCGGACTGGGCTACCTGTGCTTTGCCCCGTCGGCTGCGGTGTACAGCTCACGCGAACTGATCCTGGATGGCGGCCTGATCCGCCTGCTGTCCGGCCTGAATCACTTTGGCGCGTTGCTGTTTACGGTCAGTCTGGCCGCACTGCTGTGGTGCTACCCGCAGCCGATCCGGCGCTGGCCGGTGCCTGCCCTGCTGATGGGCAGCGGGCTGGTGCTGTGGCTGGCCGATCAATGGCAATGGCTGCCCGAGATCCACTGGGCCTCGATCACCGTGCTGGGCTTTTTTGCGCTGGCGCTGCTGTTTGCGGTGATCCAGTACGTGCAGGCCCGTCACCACCCGGTGAACCGGGCTTCGTTCCGCTGGTTCATCCTGTCGATCCTGCTGGGCACTGGACTGTTTGCCGGATTCATCCTGATCCCGGTGGCGCTGCAACGGCCCGTGCAGGTCGATCAGGGCTGGATGTTCGGGGCATTTTTGCTGATGTACTGGGGGCTGGCGCTGGGGCTGATGCGCTACCGGCTGTTTGAACTGGAGGATTGGTGGTTTGCGATCTGGACCTGGTTTCTGGGCGGGGTTGCGGTCATCCTGATCGATGTGCTGCTGATGGCCACCCTGTCGCTGAGCAGCAATGAAGCCCTGGTGTGGGCGCTGGCGATTGCCGGCTGGCTGTATTTTCCGGTCCGGCAAAAACTCCTGCAGCACCTGACCCGCAACACCCGCCATGACCCGCGCGTCTGGCTGCGTCAGGCGCTGCCGCCGCTGATCAACCTGCGTCCCGAAGTCAATCAGGTCCAGCAGATCCAGCAGCAATGGCGGCAGATTCTGCAGCGGGTGTTTGACCCCCTGAACACCGAATCCTGTCCTCCCGGCCCAGAAGCTGCTGTGGCGCAGGTGCAGCATTCGGGTGAAAGCCTGCTGGTGCCGGGCCTGACCGCAGACAGCCCGGCGCTGCGGCTGTGGCATGCGGCACGCGGACGGCAGCTGTTTGCAGGATCGGATGTGGAGCGGGTGGAAGAAATGCACCAGCTGGCCACCCTCGCCCTGTCGGTGGCGCGTGCCCGGGATCAGGGCATCCGGCTGGAGCGCGAGCGCATCGCCAAGGAAATCCACGACGATCTGGGCGCGCACCTGACCACGCTGCTGGTGCAGACCCCGCCGCAGCAGCAACAGGTGGTGCAAAAGGCGCTGGAGGACATGCGCCGCCTACTGCAGAGCATGGATGGACAGGACGCTGCACTGGAAGATGCCGCAGCCCAGTGGCGGCAGGAGACCGCGCAGCGGGTTGAACAGGCCGGTCGCCGCCTGCTGTGGCAGTCTGCGCTGCAGGGCGAGTGTGTGATCACCGCGCTGACCGCGCACCACATCGGCAAGATCCTGCGTGAGGCGATCACCAACGCGCTGCGCCACGGCAATGAGCAGCCGATCGGCGTGCAACTGCGCACCACCAGCCGGCCAGAAGGGGTGCAATTGACCCTGCAGGTCAGCAATGGCCTGAGCCGCACCCCGCTGCCGCCCGAGTCACGGCA
>JBPOIS010000081.1:0-7720 GCA_052034295.1 Pseudomonadota bacterium | reverse complement strand
ATGGCCAGGCTCCCTCCAGAAGTCCGGTCCTGTGGCCCGAATCCCGCAGGTTTCGCGCCACTTTGACAGCACGTCCTCACCGCAGACTCGCCCCCGCGTTCTGCGGTTTTTTTATGGAAAAAACCCGGCAAACTGCAGGCTGCGCCTTGAGTGGCCGGGCCCCGATCGGCATAATGTTTTGTTTTTACACATTGCCACGGAATCAGTCGCGCCATGATGCGAACCCACTACTGCGGCTCATTGACCGAAGCCCAACTCGACCAAACTGTGACCCTGTGCGGCTGGGTGCACCGCCGCCGCGACCATGGCGGGGTGATTTTTCTGGACATGCGCGACCGCGAGGGTCTGGTGCAGGTGGTGATTGACCCGGACACCCCGGAGGCCTTTGCCACCGCCGACCGTGCCCGCTCCGAATATGTGCTGAAAATCACTGGCCGCGTTCGCCGCCGCTATGCTGGCACCGAAAACCCGAACATGGTGTCGGGCCAGATTGAGGTGCTGGGCAAGGACATCGAGACGCTGGCCGTGTCCGAAACCCCGCCGTTCCCGCTCAATGACGATTTCGGCCATGTGTCGGAAGAAAACCGCCTGAAATACCGCTTCCTCGACATGCGCCGTCCGGAGATGCAGGACCGCATGCGTTTCCGCTCGCGTGTCACCAGCATGATCCGCAATTATCTGGATGAGCACGGCTTCCTGGATGTGGAAACTCCGATCCTGACCCGTGCCACCCCGGAGGGCGCGCGTGACTATCTGGTGCCGTCGCGTACCCAGCCGGGCAGTTTTTTTGCCCTGCCGCAGTCGCCGCAGCTGTTCAAGCAGCTGCTGATGGTGGCCGGTTTTGACCGCTACTACCAGATCGCCAAATGCTTCCGCGATGAAGACCTGCGCGCTGACCGCCAGCCGGAATTCACCCAGATCGACGTCGAAACCTCGTTCATGTCCGATGAAGACATCATGGACCTGATGGAAGGGCTGATCGTACAGTTGTTCCGCGAGATGCTGCAGGTGAATTTTGACAAATTCCCGCGCATGACCTATGCCGACGCCATGCGCGACTATGCCTCGGACAAGCCCGACCTGCGCATCCCGCTGAAGCTGATCGACGTGGCCGACCTGATGAAAGCGGTGGACTTCAAGGTGTTTGCCGGCCCGGCCAATGACCCCAAAGGCCGTGTGGTCGCCCTGCGCATTCCCGGGGGGGCCAGCATCAGCCGGGGCCAGATCGACGAATACACCAAGTTTGTCGGCATCTACGGTGCCCGCGGCTTGGCTTACATCAAGGTCAACGACACCAGCAAAATCAACAACGGCGTCGATCAGGACTCCGGCCTGCAGTCGCCGATCATCAAAAACATCAGCAATGACGTGCTGGTGCAGCTGGTCGAACGCACCGGGGCCCAGAATGGCGACGTGATTTTCTTTGGCGCTGACCGGGCCAAGGTGGTCAATGACGCCATGGGCGCGCTGCGCATCAGGATCGGTCACGACCTCGGCCTGGCCACCTGTGAGTGGGCACCGCTGTGGGTGGTGGATTTCCCGATGTTCGAGGAAACCGACGACGGCCAGTGGACCTCGGTGCACCACCCGTTCACCCTGCCCAAGGGCTCGGTGGACGACATGAAAAACAACCCCGGTGCGGCGCTGTCGGTGGCCTACGACATGGTGCTCAACGGCACCGAAATCGGCGGGGGCAGCCTGCGGATCTACACGCTGGACATGCAGAAAGCCGTGTTTGAAGCGCTGGGCATCAGCGAGGAAGAAGCCGAAAACAAATTCCGCTTCCTGCTGGATGCGCTGAAATACGGCGCCCCGCCGCATGGGGGTCTGGCCTTCGGCCTGGACCGTCTGGTGATGCTGATGACTGGCAGCAGCTCGATCCGCGAAGTGATTGCCTTCCCCAAGACCAAGACTGCTGAATGCCCACTCACCGAAGCCCCGGCGCCGGTCGAGTCCACCCAGCTGCGCGACCTGGGCATCCGCCTGCGCGAGCAGCCCAAAAAGGACGCCGTCCAGGGCTAACGCGCCTTGCCTCCCCAAAAGACAGCCTGCGGGCTGTCTTTTTTTGGGCCGATCCGGCTGGTGGACCCACTTTGACCCCATCAGGGCCACCGATCGGAACCACCTTAAAATCCGGAATTTTTCTCCGGGAATCCGAAAAATGGCCTTTTCTTTTCAAACCCGGTCGTGCATGCTCGGATGAGACAAGAACAGGGTTTATCCAAGAGAGGCCACAACATGCGTCACCTGAACAACCTGCTGGGGGCAACCATTCTTTCGGCAGCGCTGCTGCCTTCGCTGGGCTGGGCCGACACCGCCACCGTCAAGGACCGCTACAGCGATGACGAGCTGGTGTCACTGCTGAAGGCAGACGGCTACAGCTCGGTTGAGAATTCCAAGCCCGGCGCGATCACCATCCGCGTGGATGGCCAGCGCCATGCCCTGCTGGTGCAGCCGGATGGCGACCTGCAGCTGTATTACGGCGTGGCCTTGCCCGGCCCCAAGCTGTCCACCGCCGACATGAACACCTGGAACCGCACCAAGCGCCTGTCGCGTGCCTATCTGGATGACGAACAGGACCCGGCGCTGGAAGCCGACCTGATGTCCAACGGCGGCATCAGCCGGGCCAACATCCGTGAATTCGTCAAGGTGTTTGTCAACACGTCGGTGCCCGCGTTCCGCCAGTTCCTGCGTGAGCGCAGCGGCGACCGCTGAGTCTGTGTGTCCAGAAAAGCAGCCTGCGGGCTGCTTTTTTGCTGGGCTGCTGACTGGACCGCGCGGTTCAGGCCCTGGGCCAGAGCTGCCGGTATTTGGCCTGCAGCTGCGCCGGGGTTTCCGGCTGGTCCGCATCCACGATGATGCAATCGACCGGACAGACCTTGAGGCAGGTGGGTTCATCATAAAAACCCACACACTCGGTGCACAGCGCCGGGTCGATCAGGTAGGTTTTCTGCCCATATGAAATTGCCTCGTTCGGGCATTCCGGCTCGCAGATGTCGCAGCTGGTGCAGCCGTCGATGATCTTCAGGGCCATCAGGCGGGGTCCGGGGTGGTGTGCAGGTTTTTCAGGATCAGGGCAAAGCGCAGCACCGCTGAGGGCAGCGCCGTAAACGGATTGGGGATGCGGCAGTGCCAGCCGGAGCCCAGCGCGGCCGGGATCGGCGCACCCTCCAGATCGGTCATGGTCTCCAGCACGCAGGTCAGGTTGCCCTGTGGGGTCATGATTTCGATCACATCACCCACACTGAGCTTGTTTTTGATGTCCAGGGTCAGCCATTCCGGGCTGGCGTCGATGACTTCGGCGACGAACTGCTGGCTGTCCAGCCGCGAATTGCCACTGTCGTAGGTCTGGTAGGCAGCGTGCACGTGGCGGCGCAAAAAGCCTTCGGTGTAGCCCCGGTTGGCCAGTCCGTCGAGCTGGTGGATCAGGCCGGGGTCAAAGGGCTTGCCGGCCAGATGGTCATCGATGGCCTGCCGGTACACCTGCGCCGTGCGGGACACATAATAGTGCGACTTGGTGCGGCCTTCGATTTTCAGCGAATGCACGCCGATGTCGATCAGCTCCGGCACCAGCGCCACCGCGCGCAGGTCCTTGCTGGTCATGATGTAGGTGCCGTGCTCATCCTCGTACATGGGCATCAGCTCGCCGGGCCGGTTGGGGTCCTCCAGCAGCACCACGGCGTCACTGGGCGCACCGATTCCGAGGGTAGGGATTTTTTCGGCTGGGACGGCGCTGGCAGGATCATGGGTCTGTACCACCGGCACGATGTCCCCGGCGGCGTTTTCGCCGGCCTGATGGGTCTGGTACTGCCAGCGGCAGGCATTGGTGCAGGTGCCCTGATTGGCGTCGCGGCGGTTGATGTAGCCGGACAGCAGACAGCGGCCACTGTAGGCCATGCACAGCGCCCCGTGCACGAACACTTCCAGCTCGATGTCCGGCACCTGCGCATGGATCTGGGCGATTTCCTTCACCGACAGCTCGCGCGACAGGATGACGCGGCTGATGCCCATGTTCTGCCAGAATTTCACCGTGGCCCAGTTCACGGCGTTGGCCTGCACCGACAGGTGAATGGCCTGCTGCGGAAAATGCTCGCGCACCAGCATGATCAGCCCCGGATCGGACATGATCAGCGCGTCGGGCTGCATCTGCACCACCGGGGTGATGTCACGGATGAACGTGTCTAGCTTGGCGTTGTGGGCCTGGATGTTCACCACCACGTAGAATTTTTTACCGAGCGCATGGGCATAGGCGATGCCTTTGGCCAGATTTTCTTCATCAAAATCATTGTTGCGCACCCTCAGGCTGTAGCGGGCCTGCCCGGCATACACGGCATCGGCCCCATAGGCAAAGGCATACTGCAGGTTGCGGAAGGTCCCGGCTGGACACAGCAGCTCGACTGCAGCAGACTGGACAGCAGACGGGGCAGGTGTCTGGACAGGGGGCTGGGCGTCGGTCATGGCCACCACACGGTCGATCAGGAAAGGCGCAATTATAATCGAAAACCCCCGGTCGGGCCGCTGTCGGTTGCGGGCGGTGTGGCTTAAGTTCTGTTTAATCCTTCTTAAGTAGATTAAGCCACATCTGCAACAAACCCGCAGCAGTCCCGTACGGCTGCTGCACCGTGGAGCCTGGATCATGCGGATTTTGCTGGTGGAAGATGATGCCCTGCTGGGCAAGGCCGTGCGCATCGGCCTGGAGCAGCTGGATTATCAGGTGGACTGGATCCAGCGTGGCGAGGAAGCCCTCAGTTACCTGCGCCTGTACAGCTATGATGCCCTGCTGCTGGACCTGGGCCTGCCGGATCTGGATGGGCTGGAGGTGCTGCGTCTGATCCGTCAGCAGCGCCGGGATGTGCCGGTGCTGATCCTGACGGCCCGTGACCAGATCAGAAACCGCATTGAAGGGCTGGACCTCGGTGCCGATGATTTCATGGTCAAGCCGGTGGACCTCGACGAGATGGCCGCACGGCTGCGGGCCATCACCCGGCGCCGGGCCGGGCGCAGTGCCGAGCTGCTGGAGCATGGGCAGCTGTGCATTGACCTGAGTGCCCAGAAAGTCACCCTGAATGGCAGCCCGGTCAGCCTGACCGGACGCGAGCTGTCGATCCTGCGCATCCTGCTGGACCGGCGTGGTCAGGTGATCAGCCGCCAGCAGATCGAGGATGGTCTGTACAGCTGGCAGGACGAGATCGGCAGCAACACCATCGAGGTGCACATCCACCACCTGCGCCGCAAGCTGGGCAAACAGCTGATCCGCACGGTCCACCATCAGGGCTACACCATTGACCCCCCTGCCCGCGTCACTGACGCCCGACATGAACTCTGCTGAACCGGCTGCCCAGCCGGCCGGTTTTTCTCTGCAGCAGCGCCTGACCGGCCTGCTGACCGTCCTGACCCTGCTGGTCTGGCTGGCCAGCACGGTGACCCTGTTCTGGGTGATGCATCAGGAAAGCCAGGAAATCTTTGACCATTCGCTGATGGAATCCGGGCACCTGCTGGTGTCGCTGGCGCCGCTCACCCACAGCCATCGGGCGCTGGACCAGCAGATTCTGGAGCAAACCAGTGCACTGTCGGATGTGAATGCCAAAAACCTGATTTTTCAGATCTGGAACCGGCAGGGCCAGCTGGTGTACTCCTCACGCGGGGCGGGCACCCAGCCCATCCGCCCCCTGCACGCCACCGGTCTGCAATGGGTGGAAATGGCTTCCGGGGTGCGCTTCCGGGTGTACTCGGCCTGGGACCCCCATCACGACTATCAGGTGCAGATCGGCGAGCGCTGGACCATCCGCCGCGAGTTGCTCAACGGCCTGGGCGAGCGCCTGCTCTGGACTGCGCTGCTGTTTTTGCCGCTGCTGCTGCTGGGCCTGCATGGGCTGATCCGTCAGGGTCTGGCGCCGGTCAATCGACTGGCGGCCAGCGTCAATCAACGTCCCTCCGACGACCTCACACCGATTGCCTCGGCGGGCCTGCCGCGTGAGTTGCGCCCGTTGATCGATGCGTTCAATCAGCTGCTGGCCCGACTGAGTGACACGTTTGAGCATGAGCGACGCTTCACCGCCGATGCAGCCCATGAGCTGCGCACCCCGCTGGCGGCCATCCGCATGCACGCGCAGATCCTGCAGCGTGCCCGCAATCCGGCAGAGCAGCAGGAGGCGATTGGCGACATCGTGCAGGGCGTGGACCGGGCCACCCGCCTGACCGAACAGCTGCTGACCCTGTCGCGACTGGACCCCCAGCTGGTGCAGCAGCATTTTTACCCGATCATCCTGTCCGAGTGGATTCCGGAGTGTCTGGCCCAGTGGCCCCGCCCGAGCCAGAGCCTGCGCCTGAATCTGGAACCGGCGCTGATTGCCGGTGACCGCAACAGTCTGGAGCTGCTGCTGCGCAACCTGCTCGACAATGCCGCCCGCTACAGCCCGCCCGATGGCGTGATTGAGATCCGCTGCCGTAACCTGCCCAGCGGCGAGGTGATGCTGCAGGTGCTGGATCAGGGTCCCGGCATTGCCCCTGAGCTGTACGACCGGGTATTTGACCGTTTTTCCCGCATCCCCGGCACGCAGGCCTCGGGCAGCGGTCTGGGCCTGTCGATCGTGCAGCGCATCACCGAACAGCATCAGGCCCGCCTGCAACTGGGTCCCGGTCTGGAGGGAGGTGGACTGGGGGTCGGGGTAATTTTTGCGCCGGTGCACAAATCACAGTAGCATAGCCCCACTGCTGCCCCGGGAACGGGCAGTCTGCCGCCAGCCCCGGACGGAAGGACCCGTCACCTGTTGTGGGGGCGGGTTGTTTGGAACCGTCAGATGTCTGTGCTTGATGTGATTGCCCGTGTGCCCCTGCCTGTGTTGCGCGCCACTGCCCTGGGGGCGGCCTGGCTGATCAACCGTGTGCCGGTCACTGGCCTGCGCTGGATGGTGCGGGTCAACCTGATGCTGGCCTATCCACAGATGCCGGCAGAGCAGCGCCTGCCGCTGGAGCGCTGCATCGTCCGCAACCAGTGCCTGTCGATCGTGGAATCGGTGAAAAGCTGGGGCATGCCACCCGCCTGGAGCGTGGCCCAGATCACCGAAGTCATCGGTGAGGAACACCTGCTGGAGGCTTTGCACAACCCCCGTGGCATGCTGGCCATCGTGCCCCACCTGGGCACCTGGGAAATGATGAATGCCTGGCTGAACCAGTACGGCTCACCCACCATCATGTACAAGCCGGGCAAAAAGGGCCTCGCCAATGATTTCATGCTGCAGGGCCGCCAGCGCCTGCACGCCACCCTGGTGCCCACGGACGCCAGCGGGGTGAAGGCCATTTTCAAAACCCTCAAGCAAGGCGGCTTCAGCATCATCCTGCCCGACCACGTGCCGCATGAACAGGGCGGCGTGTTTGCGCCGTTTTTTGGCATCGAAACCTTCAGCGGTACGCTGGTGTCCAAGCTGGCCAGCAAGACCCACTGTGCACTGGTCGGCCTGACCTGCGTCCGCCGTGAGGATGGGCAGGGGTTTTCGGTGCGCTGTGTGCGCCTGGATGATCCGGCGCTGTACGACACGGACACCCGCACCGCCACGGCAGCGCTGAACCGCGAACTGGAGCGCATGATTGACCCGGTGACCGAGCACTACATGTGGGGCTATCGGCGCTTCAAAAAATCCATCGGCCTCAGCCAGATCTACAACCAGAGCGAACCGATCATCCGCCGGGTGCGGGCGATGCTGGACGTGCCACCGATCGG
>JBPOIS010000176.1:0-4122 GCA_052034295.1 Pseudomonadota bacterium | reverse complement strand
TTGGGCTGAGTACCTGCGCACGCAAAGGCAAGACTCCATGACACAGAGTCAAAAAATGGTCTGCAGTGGGGTCTTGGCCCTGCTGGGGCTGGTCGGCTGCCAGCATCCGTCGCTGTCGTCCTCCCGGCCCACGCCGCAACAGACCCGTGTGGGGCCTGAGCCTGATGCCGTACAGGCTCAGGCCGTGATTGCCCCGTTTGCCCAGCAACTGCTGGCGACCGTGCAGCAAGCCCTGCAGGTGGGTGGTCCCACAGCGGCCATCGCAGCCTGCCAGAGTCTGGCCCCTGGACTGACTGCGCAGGCAGGGCAGCAGGGCTGGACGGTCAAACGCACCAGCCTGAAGCTGCGTAATCCGGCCAATGCCCCGGATGCCTGGGAAAAAAAGGTTCTGGAACAGTTTGAGCGTGAATTCAGGGCCGGTACCCCGCTGAGTGCCTTGCGCCGGGGAGAACAGGTGCAAGGCGAATACCGCTACCTGCAGGCGATTGCGGTCCAGGCCCCCTGTACCACCTGCCATGGTGTCCAGTTGTCAGCGCCGGTCCAGGCCCAGCTACAACGGCTCTACCCACAGGATCAGGCCACCGGCTATCAGGTGGGTGACCTGCGTGGGGCGTTCAGTGTGCGCAAGCCCCTGTGACGCCCAGCCCCCCTGGCGTCCTGCCGGGGGAGGTGAAGCGGGCTTTTTTAACGCCGCGTCGCCAAAAATTTGCCGATCCGGCCAATCGCCTCGGTTAGCTCTGACACGGTGGGCAAAAATACCACACGGAAATGGTCGGTGGCATCCCAGTTGAATCCAGTGCCCTGAATCAGCAGGACTTTTTCAGCCCTGAGCAAATCCATCATGAACGCTTCATCGTCTTCAATCGGATAAATCGCCGGGTCCAGCCGGGGGAAGCAATACAGTGCCCCCTCGGGCTTCACGCAGGACACGCCCGGGATTTCGTTGAGCATCTCCCAGGCCACCTTGCGCTGTTCATACAGCCGCCCACCCGGACGGATCAGCTCATTGATGCTCTGGTAGCCGCCCAGTGCGGTCTGGATCGCGTACTGGGCCTGCACGTTGGCACACAGCCGCATCGACGCCAGCATGTCCAGTCCTTCGATGTAGTCGCAGGCGTTGTCCTTGTTGCCGCTGATCAGCATCCAGCCGGAGCGGAACCCCGCCACCCGGTAGGATTTGGACAGCCCATTGAAGGTCACGCACAACAGATCCTCCGGGATCAGCGTGGCCAGTGACACATGCTCGACGCCGTCATAGATGATCTTGTCGTAGATCTCATCGGCGTAGAGGATCAGGCCGTGCTTTTTGGCCAGGGCCACGATCTGTTCGAGGATATGGCGCGGGTACACGGCCCCGGTGGGGTTATTGGGGTTGATGACCACGATGCCGCGGGTGTGGGCGGTGATCTTGCTGGCCATGTCCTCGATGTCGGGATACCAGTGGTTGGCTTCGTCACAGCGGTAGTGTACGGCATGGCCGCCGGCCAGATTCACCGCTGCGGTCCACAGCGGGTAGTCCGGCATCGGGATCAGCATTTCATCGCCATTGTCGAGCAGCGCCTGCATGGCCATGACGATCAGTTCGGACACCCCATTGCCGATGTACACGTCATTGACGTCGATCGCCGACAGCAGGCCTTTTTGCTGATAATACTGCAAGACGGCCTTGCGGGCAGGATAAATGCCCTTGCTGTCACAGTAGCCAATGGCATTCGGCAGGTTGTTGGCCACGTCGTTTAAAATCTCGATCGGGGCTTCAAAACCAAATGGCGCCGGGTTGCCGACGTTCAGCTTGATGATGCGGTGGCCCTGCGCTTCCATGGCGTTGGCGGCCTTGAGCAGCGGACCGCGAATGTCGTAGCAGACGTTTTTGAGTTTGGACGATTGCAGGATCGGCTCGGGCATGGAAGCACCTCGTGGGGCAGAAAAACCGGGGGATGGCAGGTTGTGCGGTGCAGCCGCGACCGGGCTGCCATTCAACAAATAGGCCTCGCTGGTCTGCAGCACCTGCGCCAGAATCGGTAGCTTGGCCAGCACAAAGCCATTTTCACCGCGTTCCCAATTGGAAATGGCCCCGCGTGACACGGCCGCCCCGGCGGAGGTCAGCGCCCCGGCGAGCTGCTCCGCCGACCAGCCGCGTGCCTTGCGCAGGGCCTGGAGCCGCTGGCCGCGTTCGATCAGCACAGACTTGGGGGTGGGCATGGCAAGTTTTTCTTTCGTGAATGGTGGGCTTAGTGTAGGTAAAAATGCATCGCTTGCAAGTGATGCAAGTTTTTTCAGATCAGCGGAAAATAATCTTGCAAAATCGCCCGCTCAGCCGTCTACCAAGCGACAACAGTGCGCCCGGCCGGGCTGCGCTACGCTCGGAGCATCAACCCCGTGCGGTCCTTGGGCCGCTGCGGGTCAACACGCGATGTGCCAACACGCCATGTGAAGGGAGAACCGCTGTGGGCAAACTGGAAAAAACCGACCGCGAATGGCAGCGCACACTGTCGCCGGAAGACTATCGCATCACCCGGCAAAAAGGCACTGAGCGCGCGTTTACCGGCATCTACTGGGACCACCATGATCGCGGTGTGTACCGCTGCAAGTGCTGCCATGAGCCGCTGTTCAGCTCCGAGGACAAATACGATTCCGGCAGTGGCTGGCCCAGCTTTACCCGCCCGCTGCACACCGAGGGGGTGGCCGAACACCCCGACACCAGTCATGGCATGCAGCGCACGGAAATCACCTGTGAACACTGTGGTGCACACCTCGGTCACGTTTTTGAGGATGGGCCGGCCCCGCATGGCTTGCGTTACTGTGTGAATTCAGCCAGTCTGTCGTTCGACGCCAGCGGCGCCACCGCCTCGCAGGGCAACGCCGCCGATGGCATCAATGGCGCGGACTATCAAAAAGAGGACAATGCTCCATGACATCGGTTTATGACTTCAGTGCCGAAAAACTCGAAGGGGGCACCCAGCCGCTGGATGAATACCGCGGCAAGGTGCTGCTGATCGTCAACACGGCCAGCAAGTGCGGGTTTACCCCGCAGTTCGAGGGGCTGGAAAAGGTCTTTGAACAGTACAAGGCGCAGGGACTGGTGGTGATCGGCTTTCCCTGCAACCAGTTTGCTTCGCAGGACCCCGGCAGCAACAGCGAGATCGGCGAGTTCTGCCAGCGCAACTATGGCGTGAGCTTCCCGATGATGGCCAAGATCGACGTCAATGGCGCCGACGCCCACCCGCTGTACAAATACCTGAGCAAGGAAGCCAAAGGCCTGCTCGGCACGGAAGCCATCAAATGGAATTTCACCAAATTCCTGATTGGCCGCGATGGCCGGGTGCTGGACCGCTATGCGCCCACCACCAAGCCCGAAGACATGCGTGCCGACATCGAAAAGGCGCTGGCTGCCCAGCCCTGAGCTTCCGCCTGCAGTACCCAACCGGAGCCTGCTCCGGTTTTTTTGTGGCTGGCCTGTGCGCCGGGTGGGGGCGCGGCCGGCTGCGGCAAACCACGCTGAGGAGGAAAAATCATGTATCAACTGGTGGTGTACGTGCCCGAAACGCACCTGGAGCCGGTCAAGGCGGCGCTGTTCGCGGCGGGGGCAGGGCGGATCGGTGACTATGCGCAGTGCAGCTGGCAGGTGCTGGGGCAGGGGCAGTTTTTGCCCAGACCGGGGGCACAGCCGTTCATTGGTACGGTGGGGGCGGTGGAGCGGTTGCCGGAGTGGCGGCTGGAGCTGGTGGTGGGCAACGACTGCATCGACGCCGTGCTGGCGGCCCTGCGGCAGGCCCATCCCTATGAGGAGCCTGCCTTTCACGCCTTCAGGGTGGACTACAGCTGAGGCAATGGCGGGGCCTCAGGTCCGGTCAAAACGGCTGAAATCCGGGGCGCGTTTTTCGGCAAAGGCGTTCAGGGCTTCCTGCATTTCCGGCGAGTGGGTGCGCTGCACGAACACATCGGCTTCGCGGTCGATCAGGTCAATGGTCCGGGCCAAATCGCCACGCAGCATCGCCTTGGTGAGCTGCACCGACGCGGTGGGCAACTGGGTCAGGCGGCGGGCTTTCTGGGCCGCATGGGCATAGGGATCGGCGACCACCTCGGTGACCAGTCCGGCGGCCAGCGCTTTCTGGGCATCAA
>JBPOIS010000140.1:0-7018 GCA_052034295.1 Pseudomonadota bacterium | reverse complement strand
GCTGGGCTGTCGGGTGGCTTAGAAGTCGAGGTCGAAGTCTGAATCGGTCTGCTTCTGCGCCAGACGCTGGGCCAGGGTGGCCAGCAGGCGGTCCAGCTCGGCAGGGGGAAACGGAGGGAAAGAGATGACGGTATTCCACGGCAGCCCGTTCCAATCCCACCGGTCCTGCCAGCGCTCAATCAGCGCCATCGACCAGGGCAGGGCTGTGTTACTGGAGAGCCTTTTCCAATCCCAACGGTCCTGAAAGCGCTCGATCAGCTCAAGGGACCAGGGCAGGGCGGTGTTGCCGGAAAGCTCCCACCACTTCCAGCGGTCCTGAAAGCGCTCAATCAGCGCCATCGACCAGGGCAGGGCGGTGTTACCGGAGAGGGTTTCCCAACCTGTAAAGAAGACATCATTCAAATCCCAACGGCCCTGCCAGCGCTCAATCAGCGCCATCGACCAGGGCAGGGCGGTGTTGAGGAAAAGCGAATACCAATGCCAACGGTCCTGAAATTGCTCAATCAGCTCGATCGACCAGGGCAGTGCGGTGTTTTCGGAAAGCTCCCACCAATTCCAACGGTCCTGCCAGCGCTCAATCAGCGCCATCGACCAGGGCAGGGCGGTGTTGTTGGAAAGCCACCACCAACACCAGCAGTCCTGCCAGCGCTTGATCTGATCGGGTGTCAGTGTGGCTTTGCGGGACAGGACAGTAAAAGCGTCCTCTGGATCGATCACACACAACACCCGCGCCCACGCCTGCCGCTCCACTCGTCCCTGCACATCCTCCGCGATGGCCAGCTGCCGGTGCAGCGTCTCCAGCGCCGCCAGCCGCTGCCCACCGCGCAGTGACAATGCCCCTGCCGACTGTCCTGATGATTCACTCATGCCTCCACCTCCCCGTGCAGCCCCTCGATTTGCGCCCGCAGCCGCACACACGCAGCCGACAGCACCCCGGCTTGCTGCGCAAAGTACTCTTGCCATTTTGCCTCAGTGGCGCCAGCCCGACGCAGCAGCGCCATTGCTGGACTGTCCAGCAGTTGTTGCAGCTCCGCCGTCACCTGCCGCAAGCGCCCCTCCAGCCGTACGATGGCCGAGCGCAGTGCCCCGGCCTGCTGCAGCGGTACCGAACGCGGATGCAGGGCGGTGCCTGCTTTGAGGGCCGCATGGACCTCACGCACGCGCACCAGGTCGTTGTCCTGATAGGCCTGCTGCAGCTCGATGAAGACCTCATGCGCGGCCTGTTTGTCCTCCTCGCTCACCCGATCTGGATGGGCCAGACTGCAGCACTTGCGGTACAGGGTTTTCAGCTCTTTTTCTTCGGCCTCGTCCAGTGTGCGCAGTGGGGCTGCGTGTTGTAGTGCCTCGTGCTGGCGGGTGAATTCTTCATAGTCGGTCTGCGCCTGTTCGGCTTCGGCATCGGCTTGATCGGCCTGAGCCTGGGCCTCGGCCTGCTCGGGTTCGGTGAGCGCCTCGGCCTGTGCTGCCTGACGGTGTTGCTCAGCTTGCCTGCGGGCCAGCTCAGCCTGCAAGCGCAGCAGCTCGCGCAATATTTCGCCCAGTGCCTCATCGTGACGGCGATTAAACTGCAACAGCATCCGCTCGGTTTCGGCCAGCTCATCAGACACCGCCTCCAGCTGCACCTCCAGGATGCGCAGGGACAGGCGCAGGGGCGCCAGATCGGCCTCCTCGGCCACCACCAGGGCGCTGGTGCGGTTTAAATAACCCTCAATCAGCGTCAGCGCCGCAGCATGATCCTGCCGGCGCAGCGCGTCCACGATCGGCTGCAGGCGCGGGTGCCCTGCCTGCGCGGTGTGCAGTTTGCTGAGTTGTGCAGGCAGGTCGTCGGTTTCGGCCAGCAGGATCAGGTTGCGCACCATTTCCAGCCGTCGGCGCACGGTTTGGGCATCGACTGGCGGGGGCGCTTCGGGTTGCAGCAATTGCGCAAAAACATCGACAAACTGCTGGGCAAACCCGGGCGCGTCCTGCACCACAGTGATGTTTTCATCGTTGCTGCGGGCCTTGTGGGTCCAGTTGTAGGAGCCAGTAATGACAGTGCGCCGGTCGATCACACAAAACTTGTGGTGCATCAGCGGTTGGTCGCGCGTGGGCGCAGGAAAAAAAGTGACCGTGCCACCTGCTGCCGTGAGCCGCTCAAAATTGAGCGCGCCAGCACGCTGGTTGATGTCATCGGCCATCAGCGCCAGTTGCACGTGGAGGCCTTGACGGGATTTTTGACACAACAGCTCAAACAGCTCGCGGTCGGTGAACCACGCCATGGCCACGAGAATGTCATGCTCGGCCTGTGCAAGCAGATCGGCGATGACCCGATGAATGTCCTGAAAGTGGGCTTTTAATTCCATGATTTAAATACACTGGTGGTTGTTGATGAGCGTATGCGCAATGCAAAGATAAAAAAAGCCCCACAGCGGGGGCTTCTTTTGAACCGGGGTGATCAGTTGGTGGTTTTGACCGTCGAGGGACCGGCTTCGGCCACTTTCTGGGCCTGGGTCTCGCCGCCGGCCACGGCATTGTCGGTGCCTGCAGCACTGGCCGGAGCTGCGGTGGCCGTGTCGGCAGCCGGGGGCGTGGTCATGGTGGCGGTGGCCGCATCGGCTGGGGCGGTGGTGGTCGGCGCTGCGGCAGTGGCCGCAGGTGCAGCTTCAGGCGCAGCCGCCGGGGCCGGCGCGGCAGCGGCTTCACGCTGGGCGATCATTTCCTGGGTGTCCGGAGCCACCGGGCGCAGCCATGCGCTCAGGGCAATCAGCACCACCATGGCCGCAAACATGAGGATGCCGACCAGAGCCAGCAGGGTTTCACGGCGGGGGTTGTTTTCGACGACATGATCGTGGGCCATGAGCCTCTCTCCAGTCTGTGCACATCCAAACGATGGCGGCAGTGTAGCAAAAAAATCCCCACAGACGGTATGGCTTGCCGGGTTTTTTCGCCGAGCGCCGTCAGGACAGGTGCCGACCGGTGCGCGCCGTGCCCCAGACCCCGGCCAGCAACAGCGTCCCGGTCAGCAGCAGCACCAGCGTGTCACCCCAGCGCATGTAGGGGGTGACGCCGGTCATGGCGGGCAGCTCGCCCCGCAGCACGCCGGGCCGGAAACGCACCAGCTGGTGCACCAGCCGCCCCCGGTCGTCAATGAAAGCGGTCACCCCGGTGTTGGTGGCGCGGATGAACCAGCGACCTGTTTCGCGCGAGCGCATCTGCACCATCTGCAGGTGCTGCAATGGCCCATCCGAGGTGCCAAACCACGCATCGTTGGACAGCGTCACCAGAAAATCACTGTCGCGGGCATTGCGGCGGGTCAGGTTCGGGTAGGCGACCTCGTAGCAGATGGCGGCGGCCAGCCGGTGGCCTTTGACCTGCAGGGGCGGCTGGGTGGCCGGGCCGGGGCTGAAGCTGCTGACCTGCATGTTGCGCTTCAGGTTGGGCAGCACCCACTTCAGCGCCCCTTCCAGCGGGATGTATTCACCAAACGGCACCAGCCGCTGTTTTTTATACAGCCCGCTGCCACCCGCGCCCCGGGCCATGATCGCATTGTAAAACGGCGGATAATCATCCTGTCCGGCGCGGTACTCGTCCAGCGACTGCCAGGGAATGCCGGTCACCCAGACACTGCCAAACAGCCGGGCGGTGCGGTCCATGCCCTCGAGAAACTGCGGCACATCGGTCTGGAACACCGGAATGGATGACTCCGGCCACACCACCAGGTCACGGCCCCACTCGGTGGCGGACAGCCCGGCGTAGATCTCCAGGGTGCGCTGACGGTATTCGGTCAGCCACTTCAGGTCCTGCGGGATATTGCCCTGGATCAAGGACACCGACAGCGGCGGCGTCGGCTTGCGGGTGGTCCACTGGATCGGCGCCAGCAACAGGCCCAGCCCCAGCAGTGCCAGCGCCGGAATGCTCCAGCGCCAGTTGCGCTGCAGCACCGTCTGCACCAGCAGCGCCGCACACAGCACCACCACCAGCGACACCAGCAGCACCCCACCCACCGGGGCATAGCCATCCAGCCAGCGCCCGGTCAGGCCGTAGCCGGCCAGCAGCCAGGGAAAGCCGGTGAACATCCAGGTCTTGCACCACTCGGCCAGCACCCACCAGCCCGCAAAGCCCAGCGGCGAGCCGGCAGAAAAACGCTGCTGCAGCGCACAGGACACCGCCGTGAACAGCCCCATCACCGCAGCCACAAAGCCAATCATCGCCAGCGCCAGCGGGGCCGGGGTGTCGCCATAGGTGTGGATCGAGGTGTACAGCCAGAACGCGCCCACGGCCCACAGCCCAAACCCGTACAGCTCACCCAGCAGCAGGGCCTGCCGCACGCTTTGCCGGTGCAGCAGCCCATACAGCAGCGCCGGGGACAAAAACGCCACCCACCACCAGCCATACGGGGCAAAGGCCAGCGGCAGCGCAGCCCCGGCCAGCAGCGCCAGCACACGCCGAAACCAGGGGTTCAGGAGCAGGGCAGGCCGGGCCATCGGTCAGTCTGCCCGGCGGCAGGCCCGCAGTTGCTGCAGGCTGCGCTGATCGGCCTGCAACACCGTGAAGGTCCAGTCCTCCAGCGTGACCGACTGGCCGACCAGATTGCTGACCCGGCCCAGCTCGGCCAGTAGCAGACCGGCCAGGGTTTCCACGCCATCGCCCACCAGCGTGGTGTCGAACTGGTCGTTGAACGCGTCGATCGGGGTGCGTGCATCCAGCAAAAAACAGCCCGGATGCGCCGGGTCTGGCTGGATCAGCGCGGATTTTTCATTGGCATTGTCGTATTCGTCTTCGATTTCACCGACGATTTCTTCCAGCAAATCCTCGAGGGTGACCAGCCCGGCGGTGTGGCCAAACTCATCCATCACCACCGCCAGGTGACTCTGGCTCAGCTGCAGCTGACTGAGCAGCTGATCGGCGCGTGCGGTCTCAGGCACGAACAACACCGGGCGCACATGGGCCTTGATGTCAAAGCGCTGCTGCGGCGACATCAGCACCTTCAGCATGTCCTTGGCCATCAGCACCCCGGTGACGGTTTCGCGGTCCTCACTGGAAAACACCGGAAAGCGCGAGTGTGCGCTGTCGATCAGCACCGGCAGGATTTCCAGCAGCTCATCGTCATCAAACAGGCCAATGATGCTGGGGCGGGGGGTCATGATTTCCCGCAGCGAAATGGCCGACAGGCTGAGCACCCCTTCCAGCATGTCAGCCGTCTGCGGCTCCAGGAACTGCCGGCTGTGCTGGACCAGATTCAACAGTTCATCGCGCGATTCCGGCCAGTTGTTCAGCCATTTGCGCAGGCGTCGCATGGACCACGAATGGTCTTCGTCTTTCATGACAGGTACTTCTCGGTGCGTCTCAACCCGGTGGACGCGCTGATCATAGCCGATTCTGCCCGGCAATGGCATGGCTGCGGCATGGCCCACGCGGGCCACGGGCCTGACAGGGCGGCAGAAATCTTTTACCATGCGGCTTCTCCTGCCCCTGCCCGGACCTGCTGCCATGACCGAGCCGCTGCCCGCCGACCTGCCGGTGATCCCGCTGGACACCACCGGCCTGAACTGCCCGGAACCGGTGATGATGCTGCATCAGGCCATCCGCCGCGCCCAGCCGGGGCAAGTGGTGGAGGTGTGGGCCACGGACCCGTCCACCCAGCGCGACATCCCCAAATTTTGCCAGCACCTCGGCCATCGCCTGCTGCTGCAGGACCATGTGGAGGGCCGGTACCACTATCAGATTGCCAAACGCGCTTAACTGCCTGACGGACTTGAAAGGGGCGCAGGGCAGCCCTGTTGATCAAAACCCAACCAATACGGTCAAGGATTTTTTGAGCAAAAAAAAGCAAAACACTCGGGTTTTTTTGATAAAAAACTTTAATTATCATTTGGTTATTAAATTTGAAATATTTTGATAAAAAGCGCACCCTTGCAGGTGAGGATTTTATGTGAAATCAGGGGGAACGCCTCATGAAAGCCCAAATCAGTCTCGCCACCACCGCACTGCTGCTGGCCCTGGGCACTGCCCACGCCTCGCCGTGGACCTTCAAGGCCGGTGTCGGTCAGGTGCGCCCGGATGCCAGCCACGGCAGCCTGGACCTGGACGTCAGCAACGAAGTCGGCCTGACCGGCACCATTGAATACCAGTGGGCCCAGAACGCCAACCTGTCCACCGAACTGCTGCTGGCCCTGCCGTTCACCCACGACGTGACCCTGGGCGGCAACAAAGTCGCTGAAGTCACCCACCTGCCGCCGGTGCTGTCGCTGAAATACAGCTTCCCCAGCCCGACCGGCTGGACCCCGTATGCCGGTGTCGGTGTGAACTACACGCTGATTTATGACGAAAAAACCCAGGGCGCACTGGCTGGGGCCACCCTGAAGGCCGATGACAGCGTCGGTCTGGCCGGTCTGGTCGGCATCGGCTACCAGATGCCCAAGAGCCCGTGGGGCGTGGCCCTGGATGTGCGCTACATCAACATCAAGTCGGACCTGAAAGTCAACGGCGCCGACAGCGGCACCCTGAAAATCAACCCGACTGTGGTCAGCCTGAGCGCCACCTACAAGTACTAAAGGCCGGGAACCGCAGGGCCGCTCCGGCGGCACCTGCAGCCCTGCTGCTGACGGAAGCCAGCACCCCGTTCGTGGTGTGCTGGTTTTTTTTGCCTGAAAAAAACCAGTGGGCACATGGCGGTGAGCCCCTGCGCAGGCCTGGCCCCTGAGCGCAGCCGAAGGGCAGGCTTCAACGCCGCTTCGGCTTCGATTACGCTCAGCCAGCAAAAACCCGCTTTTATTTTTGACAGCCTCTGATCCTTAACACCATTGACTACCGTAAAGGTCCCCGCAACTGTCCGAGCCCGCTCAGCATCCGTAAAGAGCACAACCGCCGCACCAACCTGACCGCCGAAGAGAGCCCGGCTGCCCGCGAGTTTTGCGGGGGCAAATGGTTTTGCCTACTTTTGTCGTAACAAAAGTAGGTCGCCGAAGGCCCAGCAAAGAATCTTGAGCGCAAAGGCTTCGACTACGCTCAGCCCGCGCAAGCCTGCTCCCTGAGTGCA
>JBPOIS010000211.1:0-7647 GCA_052034295.1 Pseudomonadota bacterium | reverse complement strand
GTACAGCGCTCCAGCGCGGTCAGCCAGCGCAGGGCCTGCTGCGCCGACCCGCCACACATCTCTGCACTGGGCTGCAGACTGCCGCACACCCGGGGGCGCGTCGGCTGGCCAAAGATCCGGCAGCGGTTGTCACCGTCGAGCTGCACACAGCGCACCCCGGCCGGCTTGCCGTGCGGCATGCCGGGAATGGGGCTGCTGATGCTCGGGGCGATGCAGCACGCCCCACAGCCGGACCGGCACGCCAGCACCGGCTCAGTACCCATAGGCCGCCGTGCCCGTGGCAATCAACTGTCCTTCATGGTCCACCATATCCATGCGCATGGTGCAGCCCTTGCGGCCCATGCGCAGCACCTGCGCGGTGGCCACGAATTCATGCCCGCGACCCGGCCGCAGATAATCCACCCGCATGTCGATGGTGGCCAGACGGCTGACCTTGCTGATCTGCTCGATCAGCTCCCCCTCGTTGCGGCGGTAGATTTCACCCATCGCCACGATGCCGCCAATGCTGTCCAGCACCGATGCCGCCACGCCGCCGTGGAGGATTTCATAGGCCACATTGCCGATCAGACTGGGCTGCATGTCGAGCACGGCCTGAATCTCGCCGTGCACCACCTGCATGTTCAGGCCAATCAGCTTGCAAAACGGTGACTGGTTGAAGGCATCACACAGCCGCTGCAGGCGTTGTTCCAGTGAGGCATTCAGGGCCACATCGCCCACCCAGCCAGTCCCATCTCCAGAATCACGCACAGACATGCACCACCGCTCCGTTTTTTCACTACACTAAACGGCCTGCATCTTAACCAGTTCCCGTGGGATTGCCATGACCTTTGCGTTCAATCGTGCTCCTTTTCCAGCCACCCGACTGCGCCGGATGCGCCGTCACGATGCGCTGCGCCAGATGCTCAGCGAGACCCTGCTGCAGCCGCAGCACCTGATTGCCCCGGTGTTTGTGCTGCCGGGCACCCAGCAGCGGCAGGCGATTGCCAGCATGCCGGGCATTGAGCGGCTGTCGGTGGATTTGCTGCTGAAACACGCCGAAACCCTGCTGGCGCTCGGGGTGACCACCCTGGCCCTGTTCCCGGTGACCCCGCAATCGGACAAATCCCTGGACGCGTCTGCGGCGTGGCGACCGGATGGGCTGGTGCAGACCACCCTGCGCACCCTGAAAAAAGAGCTGCCGGAGCTGGTGCTGATCAGTGATGTGGCGCTGGACCCATACACCAGCCACGGGCAGGATGGCCTGACCGACGAAACCGGCTATGTGGTGAATGACCCGACCGTCGCCGTGCTGGTCAGGCAGGCGCTCAGCCATGCCGAAGCCGGAGCGGACATCGTGGCCCCCAGCGACATGATGGATGGACGGGTGGGTGCAATCCGGCAGGCGCTGGAAGCCGAAGGCCACATCCACACCGCCATCCTGTCCTATGCCGCCAAATACGCCTCGGCCTACTATGGTCCATTCCGCGATGCTGTGGGCAGTGCCAGCAACCTGAAGGGCGGGCACAAAAAACACTATCAGATGGATGCGGGCAACCGGCTGGAAGCCCTGCACGAAGTGGCGCTGGACCTGCAGGAAGGGGCCGATCTGGTGATGGTCAAGCCCGGCCAGCCCTATCTGGATCTGGTGCGGGAAATCAAGGACAGCTTTGGCGTGCCGACTTTTGTGTATCAGGTCAGCGGTGAATACGCCATGCACATGGCGGCCATCCAGAACGGCTGGCTGTCCGAAGCGGTGATCCTCGAATCGCTGCTGGGCCTGCGCCGGGGCGGTGCAGATGGCATTCTGACCTATTTTGCCGAACAGGCCGCCCGGATGCTGCGCAGCGCCTGAACCGTCACAGCGCGGCCAGTGTGGCTGCCAGCTGCTCGCGGCTGGTTTCGCCGGTCAGTTGCTGCACCCGCTGGCCATCCTGATAAAACAGCAGCGCCGGTGGGCCAAACAGTCCGAGCTGCTGCAGCACCCGCTGGCTGTCGACATTGCTGTCGGTCACATCCAGCCGCACCCGCTGCCAGCCCTGCAGGGCTGGCAGGATGTCCGCCCCGAACAGCTCACGCTCCATCACCTTGCAACTGATGCACCAATCGGCCGTCACGTCCACCAGCAGGCGCGGGTGCTGCTGGCGCAGCGCCTCCAGCTCCTCCAGCCGGTGAATCACCGGGGCGGCACGGATGGCCTGCAGGTCCGGGCTGGCCGGGGTGGCCGCAACCGGGGCCAGCAGCGTCCTGGAGGACTCCAGCGGATGCCAGGGGTCGCTGTTGCCAAGTGCCAGCCCGGCCAGCACGATCAGCCCCCAGCTGCCCAACATGGCTGCCGCTGCACGGCTGACCCAGCGCGCCCGCCCCGCCCAGCTGGCCATCCAGCTCGCCAGCAGGAAGAACAGGGCCGACCACAGCCCCAGCAGCCAGGGCTGCTGCCAGATCCGGCCCACCAGCACCAGCGCCACCGCCAGCAACAGCAGCCCGAAGCCCTGCCGCACCCAGTCCAGCCACAGCCCGGCCTTCGGCAACAGCCGCCCTTCCGTGGCCCCCAGCAGCATCAATGGCAGGCTCAGCCCCAGCCCGAGCATGAACAGGGCGGCCGCCCCGAGCAGCGGATTGCCCACCGTGGACACCGACAGCAGGACACCGGCCAGTGGGGCCGACACACAGGGCGACACCACCAGCGCAGACAAAAACCCGGCCACCGCGCTGCCCAGCACACTGCCGCCCCAGCGCGCATGCTGTCCGTGCTGCCCCACCCGGCTCACCCAGTCGCGCAGCCGTGACGGCAGCCGCAGCTGCACCAGATCAAAACTGGCCGCCGCCAGCAGCACAAACACCGCCGCAAACCCCAGCAACACCGCAGGCTGCTGCAGCCAGCCAATCAGGTTGAGCTGATGGCCAAACAGCGCCACCAGCGCCCCCAGCAGGGCGTAACTGCTGGCCACCCCCACCCCATAGCTGGCCGCCAGCGCAAAGCCATGCCAGGGCGACCGTCGGTGCTGGCGTGCGACCAGATTGGCCACAATCGGCAGCATCGGCAGCACGCAGGGGGTGAACGCCAGCCCCAGCCCGGCCAGAAACAGCAACAGCAGTGCAGTCAACGGATGACGGCCCAGCCCGAACGGGTCCAGATCCACCACCCCATCCGGCTGAGGGACCGCCGGATCTGTGGCCATCGCAGCCGGTGCACTGGCTCCGGTGGCCCATGGCCACCACACCCGGGGTTCGCGCGGCATCACCGGCGGATAGGGCCAGTCAAACACTTCTCCGGCACTGACCGACCCAGCCTCACGCGCCACCGCGCCGGGGTCCACGGTGGCCTGTGCCGAAGGCAGGGGAATGATGTGCACATCGGCCCCGGGCTTGCGCAGGGTGGTCAGCAGCGACGGCACGGTCAGGGCCTCACGGGGCACCTGAATGGCCGCATAGTCGGCGGGCACAGGCCTGGTCCCGGCGGCACGCGACACGGCCTCCACCCGAAGCGTCCCCTGCTGGGGCGGGTAGCACAGTCCGGCTTTGGCACAACCCTGCCAGCGATAACCCACCTCGCCCTGTCCCTGCACGGTTGCACGCACCTCGACCGACTGGTCAAACACCGGCACCCGGCCAAAATCCGGATCATCCACAAACACTGGTGCGCGCGAATACTGTAACGGGCCGAGCCTGACCCCAGCAGACGGGGTCAAGGCAAAGCGCTGCTGATACACATAATGGCCCGGCGTGACCGTCACACTGAGCAGCAGCGACTCCCCCTCCTGCCGCCCCTGCACCACAAAGGCCTGCTCCACCGGCAAAAACACTGGCCGCTTGCCCAGCACCGGACTGGCCGGGGCCGACGCCGCGCTGCCCAGCCCCCCATCCAGCAGGCTGCGCCCCTGCGACAGCCAGTCCAGACTGCTGGCCCAGCCCGGACTGGCCAGCAGACACAGGCCCCAAAGCAGCAACAGCCCAAGGCCCCGGGGGCTCATGCCCGTGCTCCAAACAGCGCCGTGCCGATCCGCACGCAGGTACTGCCCGCCGCGATGGCCCCGGCAAAATCCGCCGACATGCCCATGCTCAGCGTGTCCCAGTCCTGTGGCTGCCGGTGGGACGTCCGCACCGACTCAAACAGTGCCCGCGTGCGCACGAAAGCATCCTGATGGTCACGGGCCGGAATCACCATCAACCCACGCAGGCGCAACCGGGGCAACGCCGAAATGGCCGCCACCAGCCCGGCCACCTGCTCCGGGGAGCAGCCGGATTTGCTGTCCTCACCGTCGATGTTCACCTGCAGGCACACATTCAGGTCCGGCCGCCCTTCGGGACGCTGCGCCGACAGCCGCTCGGCCACCAGCAGCCGGTCCACGCTGTGCACCCAGTCAAAGGCCTCGGCCACCTCACGGGTCTTGTTGCGCTGCAAATGCCCGATCAGGTGCCACTCAATCGGCAGGTCGGCCAGCTCGGTCCGCTTGGCCAGCGCCTCCTGCACGTAATTTTCGCCAAACTGGCGCTGACCGGCGGCAAACAGGGCACGCAGGGCCGCCGCAGGCTGGGTCTTGGACACCGCCAGCAGCTGGACGGTTGCCGCAGAACGACCAACTGCATCACAAGCCTGCAGAATTGCCTGCATCACCTGTTGCCGTGCTTGCGCAAAATCAGTCATCATCGGTTCCAGTGTTTTCTGGTCATGGTCAATCGGGCTTTCGCACCGTACGCCGAGTATAAAGGTTTTCGCAATATGGACATTACTGAACTGCTGGCTTTCTCCGCCAAAAATGGCGCTTCCGACCTGCACCTGTCTGCCGGCCTGCCGCCGATGATCCGCGTCGATGGCGAAGTGCGCCGCATCAACCTGCCCGCCATGGAGCACAAGGAAGTCCACCGCCTCGTTTATGACATCATGAACGACAAGCAGCGCCGTGATTATGAAGAGTTTCTGGAAACCGACTTTTCCTTTGAAGTGCCCGGCATCGCCCGCTTCCGCGTGAATGCCTTCAACCAGAACCGTGGCGCGGGCGCGGTGTTCCGGACCATTCCCAGCAAGGTGCTGACCATGGAGGATCTGGGGCTGGGCCAGGTGTTCAAGGACATCTGCGAATACCCGCGCGGCATCGTGCTGGTCACCGGACCGACCGGCTCGGGCAAGTCCACCACCCTGGCGGCGATGCTCGACTTCATCAACTCGAACCGCTTTGACCATATCCTCACCATCGAGGACCCGATCGAATTTGTACACCAGTCCAAAAAATGCCTGATCAACCAGCGTGAAGTGCACCGCGACACCCACGGCTTCAACGAAGCGCTGCGTTCGGCGCTGCGGGAAGATCCGGACATCATCCTGGTGGGTGAGATGCGCGATCTGGAAACCATCCGGCTGGCGCTGACCGCCGCCGAAACCGGGCACCTGGTGTTTGGCACCCTGCACACCACCTCGGCGGCCAAGACCATCGACCGGGTGGTGGACGTGTTCCCCGCCGACGAAAAGGAAATGGTGCGCGCCATGCTGTCGGAATCGCTGCAGGCGGTCATTTCCCAGACCCTGCTGAAAAAAACCGGCGGTGGCCGGGTGGCCGCCCACGAAATCATGATCGGCATCCCGGCGATCCGCAACCTGATCCGCGAAAACAAGGTCGCGCAGATGTATTCAGCGATCCAGACCGGGGCCAGCTATGGCATGACCACCCTGGACCAGAGCCTCAAGGGGCTGGTGCAGCGTGGCATCATCACCCCGGCTGTGGCCAAGTCGGCGGCCAAACAACCCGATTCGTTCATGAGTTAATCCGCCAAAAGGAAACTGGCCATGGAATTTGATGACCTGCTGCGGCTGATGGTGGAAAAGAACGGCTCCGACCTGTTCATCACCGAAGGTGTGGCCCCCTCCATGAAAATCAACGGCAAGATCGTGCCGGTCACCAAGACCGCCCTGTCGCCGGCGATGGTGCGCCAACTGGTCGAGGGCATCATGTCCGATGCCCAGAAGCATGAGTTCCGCACCACCCGCGAGTGCAATTTTGCCATCACCGACCGCAACAAGACCGCACGCTTCCGGGTCAGCGCCTTCATCCAGCGCGACCAGCCCGGCATGGTGCTGCGGAAAATCGAAACCCAGATCCCCAAGGTCGATGACCTGCGCCTGCCTGCGGTCATCAAGGATCTGGCGATGACCAAGCGCGGCATCATCATTTTTGTGGGTGCGACCGGTACCGGCAAATCCACCTCGCTGGCGTCGATGATCGGCCACCGCAACCACAACTCACGCGGCCACATCATCACCATCGAAGACCCGATTGAGTTTGTGCATGAACACGCCGGCTGCATCATCACCCAGCGCGAGGTCGGCATCGACACCCAATCCTTTGAAATTGCCCTGAAAAACACCCTGCGGCAGGCCCCGGACGTGATCCTGATCGGGGAAATCCGCTCGCGCGAAGTCATGGACTATGCGATTGCCTTCGCCGAAACCGGGCACCTGGTGCTGGCGACCCTGCACGCCAACAACGCCAACCAGGCGCTGGACCGGATCATCCACTTCTTCGAGGCCGACCGCCACAGCCAGCTGTACATGGACCTGTCGCTGAACCTCAAGGGCATCGTGGCGCAGCAGCTGGTGCCCACCCCGGATGGCAAGTCACGCCGCGCCTGTATCGAGGTGCTGCTGAACTCGCCACTGATCAGCGATTACATCCGCAAGGGCGAAGTGCACGAAATCAAGGGCATCATGAAGCGCTCGCGTGAACTGGGCATGCAGACCTTTGACCAGGCGCTGTATGACCTGTACACCGCTGGGGAAATCACCTACGAGGACGCCATCAAGCACGCCGACGCCCCGAACGACCTGCGCCTGATGATCAAGCTGGGCAGCAACTCGGACAGCCGCTTCCTCGACCAGGCCACACGCAACCTGACCATTGATGATTCGGAATAATCGTCTGGCCTGCCACCTGTGGTCTGGCCTATAGGCCAGATCCAGGACAGGGGAATGCCCATGCGCCACACCGCCCCGCTCCAGCAGTGGAATGATGAGCAAGGCTATGGCTTTGTGCCGTTGCCCCAGGGGGGGCGTGCCTTTGTGCACATCGGCCAGTTCGCCGAAAAAACGCCCCGGCCCAGCACCGGGGTGCTGATCGGGTTTGAGCTGCGCCGCGACCCCCAGGGCCGCTGGCAGGCGGTTCGCTGCCAGCAGCTGCGACCTGCCCCAACCGCAACATCGCCTGCAGCGTCTGCGGCTGCAGCATCCAGGGTGCCGGCAGGTGCCATCGGCGGTCTGGTGCTGCTCGGGCTGGCCGGACTGGGACTGGCGGGTGTGGTGCCGGGTGTGGTGTGGCTGTGGTGTGCGCTGGCCAGTGTGGTCAGTGTGGTGCTGTATGGCTGGGACAAATCCCGCGCCAGAACCGGCGGGCCGCGCATCCCCGAAAATACCCTGCACCTGTGGTCGCTGCTCGGCGGCTGGCCCGGTGCGCTGCTGGCCCAGCAGGGGTTCCGCCACAAGACCCGCAAGCAGCCCTTTCGCCGCCTGTTCTGGGTCACAGTGGGGCTGAACCTGCTGGCACTGGGCCTGCTGGCCTGGCTTGGGCAGGCTGGTTTTTTTGCACAGGTGAGCTGAAGATGGGGCGGCCATTTCCACCCGGCCTGTGCTGGCTCAGCCTGATCTGGCTGGCTGGCTTGCTGTGGTCAGGCTGGCAGCCC
>JBPOIS010000215.1:0-4039 GCA_052034295.1 Pseudomonadota bacterium | reverse complement strand
GCCGAGGCGGAGCCGCCGTTGACCAGCACCACCAGCGGGATGCCGGGCAGGGTCTGGCCGTCCTCGGCCTCGAAACGCTGCACCGAGTCTTCGTCGCGGCCCTTGGTGTAGACCACCAGCGCCTTGTCGAGGAAGGCATCGGCGACATCAATGGCGGCGGGCAACACGCCGCCGGGGTTATTGCGCAGGTCCAGCACCAGTCCGCGCGGCGGCACGGGGGACTTGTCCTTGAGCCGCGCCAGCTCGCGCACCAGGTCGCGGCCGGTGTGGTTCTGGAACTGGCTGATGCGAATGGCGGCAAAGCCGGGCTCCAGCTCGCGCACCTTGACGCTGGACATCTCGATCTTGCCGCGCACGATGGTCAGGTCCCACGGTTCCTTGCCGCGACGCTGCACGGTCATGCCCAGCGGCTTGCCCACCGGGCCGCGCATGATGTCCACCGCCTGGTTGAGCGTCATGCCCTTCACCACCTTGCCTTCCAGCTTGAGGATGTAGTCGCCGGCCTGCAGGCCGGCCTTGGCGGCCGGGGTGTCGTCAATCGGCGAAATCACGCGCAGCATGCCGTCATCCATGCCGATCTCGACGCCGATGCCACCGAATTCGCCGGTGGTGGCGGCCTTGAGGTCGTCGTAGTCATTGCCATTGAGATAGGCGGAATGCGGGTCCAGCGTGGTCAGCATGCCGCGGATGGCGTTCTCGAACAGGGTACGGTCATCCACCGGCTCGACGTAGCTGGCGCGGATGCGCTCGAAGACATCGACAAAGGTGCGCAGGTCATCCAGCGGCAGGGTGTCGCCGGGCTTGGCCGCCTCCGCTGGCGCGGCCGGCGGCTTGGCGGGCGTCTCAGGGTTGCCGTCGGCCAGGACCGGACCGGCGGCGACTAGGCTGATCAGGAGGACGGAGCGCAGGGTGTTGATGGACATGGCGGCTGGCGGGACCCGAAAGAAAGAAGGTCAAAGAGTATCAGGCTTGCGCCGGTGGATGAAAACACCGGAGCAGGCCCGTGTTGGCTTATTGTTATTGTCGCGGTCTCAGCGGAATTCCACCAGCGGCTTGCCGGTCATTTCCGGCGGCACGGGCACGCCCATCAGCGTCAGCAGCGTCGGCGCCACATCGGAGAGCACGCCGCCGCCGCGAATGGCCGCCGGGCGCGTGCCGACATAGACAAAGGGCACGAATTCGCAGGTGTGGGCGGTGTGCGGCTGCTGGTTTTCGTAATCCACCATCTGCTCGACATTGCCGTGGTCGGCGGTGATCAGCATCTCGCCGCCGGTTTCCCTGACCGCGTCGTACAGGCGGCCCAGGCAGGCATCCAGCGCTTCCACCGCCTTGACCGCCGCCTCGAAGACGCCGGTATGGCCGACCATGTCACCGTTGGCATAGTTGCAGACCAGCACATCGAATTCGCCGGACCGGATGGCCGCCACCAGCTTGTCGGTGACCTCAAAGGCGCTCATTTCCGGTTGCAGGTCGTAGGTGGCCACCTGGGGCGACGGCACCAGGATGCGCTGCTCGCCGGGGTACAGGTCTTCGCGGCCGCCGCTGAAGAAGAAGGTGACGTGCGCGTACTTCTCGGTCTCGGCGATGCGCAGCTGGGTCTTGCCCTGCGCGGCCAGGTATTCGCCCAGGGTATTGGCGAGGCCTTCCGGCTTGTAGGCCACCGGCGCCGGGATACTCGCGGCATATTGCGTGAGCATGACCCAGTCGGCCAGTTGCGGGCGGACCGCGCGGGTGAAACCGCTGAAGTCCTGCTCCACAAAGGCGCGGGTGATCTCGCGGGCGCGGTCGGCGCGGAAGTTCATGAACACCACGGCGTCGCCGTCGGCGATCACGGCGGGCGACTCGCCTTCGGCGGCAATCACGGTGGCCTTGACGAACTCATCGGTTTCACCGGCGGCGTAGGCGGCTTCCAGCCCCGACATGGCGGTGGGGGCGGTGCGCGCGGCGACGCCCTCGGTCAGCAGGCGGTAGGCCTGTTCCACGCGCTCCCAGCGGTTGTCGCGGTCCATGGCGAAATAGCGGCCGATGATCGAGGCGACGCGCCCCTTGCCGGTGGCGCGCACGGCGGCTTCCATCTTTTCCAGCGAGGGCATGGCGCTTTTCGGCGGGGTGTCGCGGCCGTCGAGGAAGGCATGCACATAGACGCGTTGCGCCCCGCGCTCCACCGCCAGCTTCACCATCGCGTGCAGGTGCTCCTCGTGCGAATGCACGCCGCCCTCGGACAACAGACCCAGCACATGCACCGCCTTGCCGGCGGCCGCCGCCTTGTCCACGGCGGCGGTGATCACGGGATTGGTGAAGAATTCGCCGTCGCGGATCGCCTTGGTGATGCGGGTGAAATCCTGATAGACGATGCGGCCCGCGCCCAGGTTCATGTGCCCCACTTCCGAGTTGCCCATCTGCCCGTCGGGCAGGCCCACATCCATGCCGGAGCCGGAGATCAGCCCGTGCGGGTTTTCCGCCAGGATCCGGCTCCAGTGCGGCGTCCGGGCGGCCTTGATGGCGTTGGAATCGGAGTCTTCACGATGGCCGAAGCCGTCAAGGATGATGAGGACGTGGGGTTTGCGCATGGCGGGCTGGACTCGGTGCTGCGGAAAGAGGCGCGCATTTTAGCAGCACTGGCGGCGAAAGATAAGAAAAGGCGGCGTGAGGCGGAAAAGGCTGGCGGAAAAATAAAAAAGCCACCCTGCCGTCTGCCGGACAGGGTGGCTGAAAGATTCCGGGGCCGGCAAAAACAGGGGGAGGCCGGCCCCGGAATACCGCGACTCAGGCGACCGGCTTGCTGTCCGCCGGCACGGCATCCGCCACCCGCACCTGCGGCTCAACTGCGGCCGACGATTCAATTACCTTGGCGCGACCGGCGCGCTCCAGTTCCTGCAACTCGGCGGCTTCGCGGATGTTCTGCTGGATGATTAGCTGGTCGTCCACCGCCTCGATGGCCTGGCTGGCCAGATCACCGATTTCCTGGTTGACCCGGCGGATGACTTCGTAGACATGGCCGATGCTCTTGTCCCACATGGCATCGCGCTTTTCGCTGTCCACATCCAGCAAACCGTTCTTTTCCAGTACCGACAACGGCAGATCGACAATGCTCTTGTGAATCTGCTCGACCGTGGTGGCGCCCTGGTTGATGGCGTCCTGCACCAGGTCCTTCAGGGCTTCCAGGCGGGTCAGGGTCTTGTTCATGATGTTTCTCCGGTTCCAAAACCTAAAGCCCCCGGTTACGGGGGCCGTGTGATCAGGCCGCGATCGCCTCGCGCGATTTGCGGCGCGCCGGCTTCGACACTGGCACGACTTCGGCCAGTCGCGCAACCGCTGTGTTGGCGGAGGCTTCGACTTTCCGACCAAAGTTGGGCAGCGCGCCCTTGAAGATGCGGCCGACCACGGTGGAGAACTGCTTGGCGAAGGAGCCGGTGTTGTAATGCTGGCCGTACTTCTCGCAAATTTCGCGCACCTTCACCGACATCTCGGCGTAACGCATGCCGGGGACGTCCGGGAACATGTGGTGTTCGATCTGGTGGCTGAGGTTGCCGCTCATGATGTGCCTGATCGGGCCGCCGCTCAGGGTGCGGGAGCCGCGCAGCTGGCGCAGGTACCAGTGGCCGCGGGTTTCGTTTTCCAGCACTTCCTTCGGGAACATCTCGGCGTCTTCGGTGAAGTGGCCGCAGAAGATGATGCTGAACGCCCAGACGTTGCGGATCAGGTTGGCGGTGAAGTTACCGGCAATGACCGGCAGGAACATCGGGCCGGCGATCAGTGGGAAGAACACATAGTCCTTGGCGAACTGCTTGCGCATCTTGGCGAACATCGGCGGCAACTGCTTGCGCACCTCGGCCCAGGTCTTTTCACCGGCCATGACCTTTTCCAGTTCCAGCGATTGCAGCGACAGCGTCCACTCGAAGGTCACCGCCAGGATGGCGGCCATCAGCGGGTTGGCCAGGAAACGCGGCTCCCACTTCTGTTCCGGGAAGATGCGCAGCACGCCGTAGCCGATGTCGTGGTCGACGCCGTCGACATTGGTGTAGGTGTGGTGCATGTA
>JBPOIS010000021.1:0-13530 GCA_052034295.1 Pseudomonadota bacterium | reverse complement strand
GACCGGCTGGCGCTGGATGCCGACGGCCATTTGCAGGATCACCGCGACTGGACCCCAGAGCTGGCAGCACAGCTGGCGGCGCGTGATGGGCTGGTGCTCACGGCGGCGCATCTGGCGGTGCTGCAGGTGGTGCGGCAGTTTTATGCCGAGTTCGGTCACATCCCGATGACCCGGCCCCTGCTCCGCTATGTGATGCAGCAGCTCGGCCCCGAGCACGACAATGCCGCGCTGATGAAGCTGTTTGCCACGGGACGGGTGGCACGTACCGTCACCCGGCTGGCCGGGGTGCCCAAACCGCCGAACTGCCTGTAAAAGGCATGGACCGCCCCCCGCACTGATCCATGGCCCCCAACAGGCGCGCCGCCTGCTGCGTACCACAGGCACCGGGGTGATGCGCATTGGGCGATGGCCTGGAGGCTCAACACCCCCTACCCCCCCTGCACCGGGGCTTCTCCGGCGATGTTCGACTCTGGCAGCGCCGACGGGTCTTCATCGGTGCGCGCGGTCGGGCTGGGTGTCAGCGTCGGCACCTCACCGGGGGCCTGTTCACGGGCGGCTTCGCTCAGGTCATCGCTGTCCAGCAGACTGAGGCCACGCCCATCATCGGTCTGTACCGCTTCGTCATAGCCGGCAGCGGTGGGATCCGCTGCATCGGGGTCCGCGGCTGGCTTCTGGGGTTCGCTGATGTTCAGGCTCATGAGGGCAGGCTCCTTGCAAAGGACGTTCAGGGTTCACAGCCCAGAGCAATACCACGCCCGAACCTGCGCAGCCTGTAGCCGATTTGCTGGCCCTGCGTCAGCAAGCTGCGCGGTTGTGTAACCCCGGCGGTGGCCTGCACCAAAAAAAACCGGCCGGTCTGGCCGGTGATGTACTGCGGAAGCGGATCACAGGTCCAGGTCGCGCAGCAGCGGCATCCGGGCGCTCAGGCGGGTCAGGCCGTGCTGCAGGGCACTGCCCAGCACCGGCAGCAGCTCACGGCTCATCTGCGCCGCCGCCAGACCGAGTTTTTCGGCCAGGGTGGGCCTGCGGCGGGATTGCAGCGCATAGATGTCATGGTTCGGCAGCAGGCTGAGCAGGTAGGCATCCGAGGTCTGCAGGCGATCCACCAGCTGCATTTTCAGGGCATCTTCACCGTACCAGTGCTCGCCAGTGGCCACGGCTTCAACATTCATCTGCGGGCGGTATTTTTCCACAAAATGCTTGAACAGCTCGTGGGTCTGCTGCAGCTCGGCTTCGAATTTGGCCTTGCCGCTGTCGGAGTTTTCGCCGAACACGGTCACGGTGCGCTTGTACTCACCGGCGGTGTACACATCAAAATCAATGTCCAGCCGCTGCAGCAGCTTGTGGAAATTCGGCAGCTGCGCCACCACGCCGATTGAGCCAACCACCGCAAATGGCGCGGCAATGATTTCCTGGGCGATGCAGGCCATCATGTAGCCGCCACTGGCCGCGACCCGGTCCACACAGATGGTCAGCTGAAAGCCTGCTTCGCGCAGCCGCGCCAGTTGCGCCGCCGCCAGCCCATAGCCATGCACCAGCCCGCCCGGACTGTCCAGCCGGATCACGATCCGGTCACGCCCGGCCCGCGCCATCGACAGCACCAGGGTGATTTCCTCGCGCAGGTGCTCCACCGCACTGGCGGCCATGTCGCCCTGAAAATCCAGCACAAACACGCGCTGGTCAAGCTTTTCGCGGCCCTTGCGGTCCTTGGCCTGTTTTTTGCCAAGCTGACGCTGCCCCTTGCGGTCCAGCAGGGTGGCGGCCAGCGCCTGCTGCTGTCGTTCCAGCTGGACGTTCAGGTGGGTGACGTGGATTTCGGCTGGCAGTCGCGGCAGGTGCAGCAGCATGGAGGCATGTCCAGTGGGGTTGGGATGATGAAAGCATCAATGGCCCCGGTCCGGGGCTTTTTCAAGGCCGGGTCCGGCGTGGGGCGATTACACCAGCCGCAGCGGTTTTTCCGCGAAGCGGTCATCGTCCGGGTGGCCGTGCGGGTGGGTGTCGCAGGCTTCATCCTCTGCCTTGCTGCCCCGGTCGATGTAGCCGGTGCGCTGTTCGGGGCTGAGGTGGTGGTGCTCCCAGATCAGCACCGCCTGTAGACAGGTGGCACGCTGTTCATCACTGACACGCTCGCCGCTGGGCCAGCGGCCGGTCTCGATGGCAGTGCGAAAGCGCTCAACCAGTTCCGGGGTCAGCGCGGCCAGGGTCTGTTCAATGTTCATCGGCATCGTCCTGTTTGGGGTCCTGATAGTGGCTCCAGCCCAGCTTGGTGCGGCAGGCGGCATAAAAATCATAGCCAGGCGGGTGCAGCAGGGTGAGTTTGAAGGGGTGCTTGCGGATGTGGATGCGGTCCTGATCGCTGACCATCACGCTGGGCTGGCCATCGGCACTGATCATCGGCTGCCACTGGCTGTCGTGCACACGCAGTTTGATTTCACTTTCGCCACCGACCACGATGGGCCGCGACGACAGGGTGTGCGGGTGCATCGGCACCAGCACCACCGCATCCAGATTCGGGTGCAGGATCGGTCCCCCCCCGGACAGCGCATAGGCGGTGGAGCCGGTCGGGGTGGCAATGATCAGCCCATCACTGTGCTGGCGGTAGACGTGGTGGCCGTCGATGGTCAGCTCAAAGTCAAGCATGTGCACCGATTTGCCGGAGTGCAGCACGATATCATTCAGCGCCGTGGCCTCGTAGCGTACCTTGCTGTCGGCCCCGCGCACCTCGACCTGCAGCAGGAAGCGCCGGTCCAGCGTGTATTCCCCGGCCAGCACCTGACCGAGCTTGTCGAGCAGTTCACGCGGCGACACGTCGGTCAAAAAGCCCAGCCGGCCCCGGTTCACCCCCAGCACCGGGGTCTTGTGCCGGGCCAGTGCCCGGGCGGCGTGCAGCAGCGAGCCATCGCCGCCCACCACAATCACCAGGTCACACACCTCGCCCAGCAGCGCGCGCGACACCACCTGTGCCGGCCCCGGGTCCGCGAGCTGGGCGGTCTGCTCGTCATAGATGGGCTTGAGGCCGCGCGCTTCCAGAAAATCATGCAGGCGCTGCAGGGTGTCCACCACCGAGCGCTTGCCGGGTCGGCCAATCAGGCCAATGTTGCGAAAATTGAGTGCTTTCACCGCCCGTATGCCCAAAGCTGTTGTGTGCTGTCTGGTGCCTAGCATAGCACGCAGCGCCGGGCCTGCATGTGCTGCACAGTCAGCCGGGCCACCGTGGCAGCGGTTTTCTTAAGACAACACCTGCGCAGACCCGATGCTGGGCTGCACGCTGGGCGGTTGTTTTTTAAAAAATTTTTCCAGCCAGCCCACGGACGTGCCGCCCCCGGATTAAGCAAAAAACCTCCAAAATTCCCATTGCCAGCACTGGCCGGATGTGTCTAGATAAAGGGCATTTCACTTCATGGATCCCAGGATCAAATCATGCAAAGCAGTAATCCCATGTTCCAGCGGGTGTCGGTGTTGCCTGCGGCACAGCCGATGACCGTACAGGGCGCCATCAACAAGACCCTGCTGCTGACCGGCGTGGCCACGGTGGTGGCGCTGCTGTCATTTGTGATGATGGCCAACCACCCCAACTCCCTGCTGGCCACGGCAGGCTGGGCGGTGGGCGGTATTGGCGGCTTCATTCTGGCGCTGATCATCACCTTCAAGCCTGAGACGGGCCGGGCGCTGGCGATTCCCTATGCCGGGCTGGAGGGGCTGTTTCTCGGGGCCATCTCGGCGGCCTACAATGCCCGCTACCCCGGCCTGCCGCTGACCGCCATGGCGGCCACATTCATCACCACCTTTGCGCTGCTGGGCCTCTACAAGGCGGGCATCATCCGTGCCACCGAGCGTTTCAAGTCGATCATCATTTCGGCCACGCTGGCGCTGGCGCTGCTGTTTGTGGTTCAGCTGGTGATGAGTCTGGCCTTTGGCAGCTCGATTCCGTTCCTGTTTGGCAAGGGACCGATCGGCATTGGTTTTGCCGCTTTTGTGGCGGTGATCGCGTCGCTGAACCTGATCCTCGACTTTGACCTGATCGAGCGCAGCGCCGAATACCGCGCACCGCAGAGCTTTGAATGGTTCTGCGGGGTGGCGCTGCTGGCCACGCTGGTGTGGATGTATGTGTCGTTTCTGCGCCTGCTGGGCCTGACCCGCGACTGAGCGCCTGAAGCGCCCCCGGCCCCTGCTTCGGCGGGGGCTTTTTTTTGGGCTGGTTTTTTGATGCGGCTTTTGTATGCTGGGCGGCAACACAATCAGCGGAACCAGCAGCATGGTGCAGTCAGTGGCTTTTTTGGGTCTGGGGGCGATGGGCTGGCGCATGGCGGCGCATCTGCCGGCCCGTTTCGGCGATGTGCGGGTGTGGAACCGCACGGCACAGAAGGCCGTGGACCATGCCGCGCAATACGGCACGCGGGCGGTGTCACTGGCCGAGGCGGTGCAGGCGGAGGTGATTTTTTCCTGTCTGCCCACCAGTGCCGAGGTGGAAGCACTGATCGCCGGGTGTCCGCCTGCGGCAGGCCGCATCTGGGTGGATTGCACCAGCGGGGTGCCCGAAGCAGCGCAGCGGCTGTCGGCCACGCTGGCCCGGAGCGGGGTGGCGTTTCTGGATGCGCCGGTGTCCGGACAGACTGTGGGGGCTGAGCACGGCACCCTGACGGTGATGGTGGGCGGCGATCCGTCCGCGCTGGCGCGGGCGCGGGTGGCGATTGAGCCGTTTGCGGGGTTGATCCAGCATGTGGGTGGCAGTGGCGCGGGCTTTGCGGTGAAGGCGGTGAACAACATGATGATGGCGGTGAACCTGTGGGCCGCGGCCGAAGGCTGCACGGTGCTGAAGGCGCATGGCGTGGACCTGACGGCGGCGCTGGCCTGCATCAATGCGTCGAGTGGCCAGAGTGTGGCCAGTGCCAACCTGCTGCCGAACCGGGTGCTCAACCGCAGTTTTCCCTGTACCTTTGCCCTGCCGCTGCTGGCCAAAGACACTGGCATCGCGCTGGCGCTGGCGCAGTCGGCGCAGGTGCCCACGCCGGTGATGGCGCAGGTGCAGAGCCTGTACCGGGCGGCCGCGCAGCAGGCCACCCCGGCCGATGATTTTTCCACGGCGATCCGCTGGTATGAGCAGTGGACGGGCCGGGAAATCTGCTAAGGTACCGGCCACCTGTTTTTTTTGAGGAAAAAACCATGGCCTACGACGACCAGAATATTTTTGCCCGAATCCTCCGCGGCGAGATCCCGGCCCACAAGGTCTATGAAGACGCGCAGACGCTGGCGTTCATGGACATCATGCCGCAGGCACCCGGCCACACGCTAGTGATCAGCAAGACCCCGGCCGAGACGCTGCTGGACATCGCCCCGGAGGCGGCGGCCACGCTGATCCAGACGGTACAGAAGGTGGCGGCGGCGGTGAAAACCGCGATGCAGGCCGAGGGCATCGTGCTGATGCAGCTCAATGGTCCGGCAGCGGGACAGACCGTGCCGCACCTGCATTTTCATGTGATTCCGGGGTCAATTGGCACGCTGCGCCAGCCACACGCGCACACGATGGCCGATGGTGAGGACCTGCGCCAGAATGCGGCAAAAATCCGTGCGGCGCTGGGCTGAGGTCCAGCAGATGCGGTGGGTCTGGACAGGCGCTGGCATTCTGCTAAGATCAGTGGGCGCGGTGCTGTCGAGGCACGGCGGTATTGTATAACAACCGATTGCCGTCAGACGTCCCATCCAGTCTGGGTGATGCGCTGGACTGTGGCCTGTGAGACCCTGGGGGCGGGCTAAGCCCCCTGTTCTGGACACCACCTGTCTCTTTCACTGATCATTTTTTGACCCAAAAACGTACAAAAAATGACCATCTGAAAATCTTTGGAATGCCTACCTGCAAGCCGTTGATTTTGGGGATGAAAAAGAGGGGGGTGGGTCCGGAACATTTCCCAGACTTGATGGGATTAAGACAGCCTCGACGATGTTTCCTTTATTGCGGATGGTAGTCCGGAACATTTCCCAGACTTGATGGGATTAAGACCGCTCATGTCTTAATCCTCTGAGTAAAGACAATGAAGGTCCGGAACATTTCCCAGACTTGATGGGATTAAGACGTCTCAACAGCGACATCTGCCAGGTTTTCGGCAGGTCCGGAACATTTCCCAGACTTGATCGGGTGAGACCGAAACAAAGCATTGCTTTGCAAAGCCGCAAGGCAAGGCGTAGCCGCGCAGAGCCCAAGCCGGAAAGGGTTCGGGGCGGAGGTCCGCAACATGCACGAAAACCCGTTTGACGGCCCGACCATCCGGCAGGCCAAGCGGTTGCTGAATCTAAGGCCGCAGCCCGCGGACATCATTCAACAGCTGGATCGACTGCGAGAGCAGACCCCTGAAAAAGAAAGATTTAAATTCATCTGGCTGTACGAGGCCGTCCGGCTGGATGACCTGATTGATTGACCCACTCCGCATGGCGGTTTTTTGATTGCCCTTCGCGGTCGCACCCTGATGACGGCAAAAAACACCCCGACAGTCAGACCACGATGGATGGCAGGGGCTGCCTTCTCGCAACAGGGCTTTTTTTTACAAGTACTTCTTCACCGGCGCATAGCTGCGGCGGTGTTCCTCCAGAATGCCATGTGCCGCCAGTGCGGCCAGATGGGCCGGGGTGGGATAGCCCTTGTGCCGGGCAAAACCATACTGGGGAAACGCCTGGTCCAGCACCTGCATCTGCCGGTCGCGGGTAACCTTGGCGAGGATGCTGGCGGCACTGATGCAGGCGTGCAGCTGGTCGCCCTTCACGAAGGTCTGCACCGGCAGCGTGATGCCACGCGGGCGCTGGTTGCCATCCACCCAGACCTGTGCCGGAGCCACCGGCAGCGCCGCCACCGCACGCTGCATGGCCAGAAAAGTCGCCTGCAGGATGTTCAGGCGGTCGATTTCGGCCACCGTGGCCTCGGCCACAGCAAACCCCGCCGCCTGCTCGATGATCAGGGCATACAGCTGCTCACGGCGGCGTTCGGTCAGCGCCTTGGAATCGGCCAGTCCGGCAATCGGCCGGTCCGGGTGCAGCACCACCGCAGCCGCCACCACCGAGCCCACCAGCGGCCCCCGCCCCACCTCATCAACCCCGGCAATCCCTGCGGCCATGTCCCCGATGCCGCCACAGCACAGCACCCCTTCGGCCACCGGCCACAGCGCCAGCTGGCTCATGCCCCACCCCCGGGGGCGGGCAGCAGCGCCAGTACCGCCTGAGCGGGGTTCACAGCCGCACTGCCCTGCAATTGCACATGCAGGGCATGCAGCACCTGCTGCTGGGCGGCTGCAGCCTGCGGCTGCAACAGCGCCTGCACGGCCGCACTGACCGCCTCCACCCGCGCCTGATGCTGGATCAGCTCCGGCACCACCTGCCGCCCGGCCAGAATATTGGGCAGGGCCACATGCGGGATGCGCACCAGCCAGCGCGCCAGCCAGTAGGTCATCCAGTGCAGCCGGTACACCACCACCATGGGCCGCTCCAGCAGCAGCGCCTCCAGCGTGGCCGTGCCTGAGGCCAACAGCACCACATCGCTGGCGGCCATCACCTGACGGCCCATGCTGCCACGCTGCTGGCGGTCCACCATCAGGCGGATCGCATGGCGCAATGACTCCGGCAACTGGTTGTGCAGCTGGCGGATCTGGTGCTCGCGCGCGGCACTGGCCACCGGCACCAGGAACCCCAGCGACGGGTCCTGACGGTGCAGCACCGCCGCCACATCAAACATCAGCGGCAGCAGCCGCGCCACTTCCCCGCCCCGGCTGCCCGGCAGCAGCGCCACCTGACGGCGCTGCGGCGACAGCCCCAGCTGCCGCTTGGCGGGCTCGACCTGATGGTCCAGCGGCATGGTTTGTGCCAGCGGATGACCGACAAACACCGCCGCCATGTCATGACGCTGGTAAAATTCCACCTCAAAGGGAAACAGGCACAGCACCAGATCCACCGCCTGACGGATCGACTTGATGCGGCCCGGCCGCCATGCCCACACCGAAGGACTGACGTATTGCACGGTGCGGATGCCGTGGCTGCGCAGCCGCGCCGACACCCGCAGGTTAAAGTCCGGCGCATCAATGCCGATGAACAGCTGCACCGGCAAATCGCCGGTCAGCCGGGTCACCAGCTCATCGCGGATGCCCAGCAGCTCGCGCAGCCGTCCGGCCACCTCGACCAGCCCCATCACCGACAGTTTTTCCATGGGAAACAGCGATTCCAGCCCCTCGGCCTGCATCTGCGGACCGCCGATGCCGACAAAGCTCACCTCCGGCTGCAGGGCCCTGATCTGACGCATCAGCGCCGCCCCCAGCAAATCGCCGGACATCTCCCCGGCCACCAGCCCGATGCGCACCGGCTCTGTCATGGTTTCTCCCCACCTGCAACTGTGCAGCGGCGCGCATGATAGCATGGCGGGCCAGCACGCGGATTTGGATGAATTTGCAAAAGTTTTCCGGCAAAATCCCCCGCCTGAACACAAACTTTGCACACAGCCTGCGGGCAGGGCGCGACACAATGGCGCGCAACAGCCCGATTTCTGGAGTGGTTTTATGGTGGATCAACCCGTGCCCGCAGCGCCAGACCTGCCCCGTGGCGAACTGTCACTGCAAACCGTGGCCATGCCTTCGGACACCAACTGGTCCGGGGACATTTTTGGTGGCTGGCTGCTGGGCCAGATGGATCTGGCCGGGGCCATTGCCGCACGTCGGCGCGCCGATGGCCGCGTGGCCACGATTGCCATCAACGACATGGTGTTTCATGTGCCGGTCAAGGTCGGGGATGTGATCGCCTGCCACACCACCATTGAGCGGGTCGGCAACACGTCGCTGACCATTTATGTCGAAGTCTGGGAAGTCCACGACGACAACCGCCACCCGATCAAGGTCACCGAAGGCCGTTTCGTGTATGTGGCGCTGGATGAACAGGGCCACAAACGCCCCGTGCCGCCAGACCGCAAGCTGGCCGACTGGCAGCCCTGAAGCGCAGGCTTTAGCAGTTTTTTGCCTAAACTAATCGTTTTTATTCGGTTTGATGCGCGGAAAAACGCCGCTATGCTGCGCGCCCCTGTTTTTTCCCGGTGGTCCCGCCATGCCAGACCTGTATTTCATCCTCGCTGGACTGGTGGTGGGGTTCGTGGTCGGTGTCACCGGGGTGGGCGGCGGCTCGCTGATGACCCCGGCGCTGATTGGCCTGTTGCGGGTGGAGCCGCACATTGCCATCGGCACGGACCTGCTGTATGCGGCGATTTCCAAGTTCTGTGGCACGCTGGTGCATGCCCGCAAGCTGAACGTGGTCTGGCCGATCGTGTTCTGGATGGCGCTGGGCAGCATTCCGGCCTCGCTGGGCACCACCTGGGCGCTGGAGCATGTGCTCGGCGGTGCCAAGGAATACAAAAAAACCCTGACCATCTTCCTCGGCGGCATGCTGATGCTGACCGGCAGCGCGATCGTGTTCCGCCACCGCATTGAGGCGTTTTTTGCCCGCCATCGGGGTGCCCATGCGCCGGAGCTGGTGGAAAATGGCCATGCCGTGATCCGCCACAAGGGCTGGGTGGTGCTGATGGGGGTGGTGCTCGGCGTGCTGGTCACGCTGTCTTCGGTCGGGGCCGGGGCCTTTGGGGTGATGGCGCTGGTGCTGCTGTTTCCCAACCTGCCGATGATCCGCATCATCGGTTCGGACGTGGCCCATGCGGTGCTGCTGACGCTGGTGGCCGGGCTGGGGCACCTCAAGGCCGGCAACGTCGATACCCACCTGTTGCTGCTGCTGCTCACCGGATCGATTCCCGCCATCATCGCCGGGACGCTGCTGTCGTCGCGCCTGCCTGAGCATGGCATTCGCCGGGTGCTCGGGGTGACGCTGCTGCTGCTGGGCCTGAATTTCATCCTCAACCCGGTGAAGGCCAAACCCAAAGAACCCGCCCCCGTGCCGGCCACCCCGCCTGCTGCACTGGTGCACAGCCGCCAGCCCTGAGTCCATCGGGCGGCGCTGGCCCTTGAAGTGCATGGCAAAAGGCGTCACCATAGCGGATTGACTGATTTTTTTGTGGAAGTACGTGTCCCGTGACTGCTACGCCTGAAACCGCCAGCCGGTCTGAACTGCCGGTCGAAAATGCCAATATTGCCGAAATCCAGCCCCTGATCACCCCCGCCCAGCTGAAGGCCGAAATGCCGCTCAGCCCGGCCGCACGCGCCACCGTGGTGCAGGGCCGCCAGACCGTGCGCGACATCCTCGATGGCCGCGACCACCGGCTGTTCATCGTGATTGGCCCCTGCTCGATCCATGATCCGAAAGCGGCGCACGAATATGCCACCCGGCTGAAGGCCCTGAGCGAAAAAGTCAGTGACACCCTCTACCTGATCATGCGGGTGTATTTTGAAAAACCGCGCACCACGGTAGGCTGGAAAGGGCTGATCAACGACCCGGACATGAACGACTCGTTCGACATTGAAAAAGGCCTGCACACCGGCCGCCGCCTGCTGCTGGACCTGAATGAAATGGGCCTGCCCTGTGCCACCGAAGCGCTGGACCCGAACTCGCCGCAGTACCTGCAGGACCTGATTGCCTGGTCTGCGATTGGCGCACGCACCACCGAGAGCCAGACCCACCGGGAAATGTCCTCTGGCCTGTCTTCGCCGGTCGGCTTCAAGAACGGCACCGACGGCGGCATGACCGTGGCGGTGAACGCCATGCAGGCCGTACAGTCCGGCCACAGCTTTCTGGGCCTGAACGAACAGGGCCAGGTCGCGATCATCCGCACCCGTGGCAACCCCTATGCCCATGTGGTGTTGCGCGGCGGCAACGGCAAACCCAACTACGATGCCACCTCGGTGCAGCAGGCCGAAGCCGCCCTGCTCAAGGCGAAGGTCTCCGGCAAGATCATGATCGACGCCAGCCACGCCAACAGCAACAAGGACCCGTACCTGCAGCCGCTGGTGCTGGAAAACGTCACCCAGCAGATCCAGGATGGCAACCGCTCCATCGTCGGCCTGATGGTGGAAAGCCACCTCAAGGGTGGCCGTCAGGACATTCCGGCTGATCTGGGCCAGCTCGAATACGGCAAATCCGTCACTGATGGCTGCATCGACTGGGACACCACCGAAGCGGCGCTGCTGAAGATGCGTGACGCCCTGAAAGACATCCTGCCGGGCCGCCAGACCCTCTGAGCGGTCTGGGGACAGCCTCACCCTGCCTGCGGGCGGGGTTTTTTTCAGCAAAAAGTCCGCAAAAACCGCACACACCCGCTGGTTTTTACCCGCTAGAGTGGTTTTTTTCAGATGTTGCCAAGCTTAGGCGTGCCCATGATCCTGATCCGTCCTGTGACCCTTTGCCTCTGGACCAGCCTGCTGCTGTGTCCAGCCGCCAGCCAGGCCGTGCTCACCCCCTGGACCGACAACACCCCCAGCAGCCTTGCGCCCTTTCAGGGCAATGCCGAAGCCGTGGCGCAACTGGCCGGCAACGACCTGCTGATCTATGGCCACCGGCCGCAATCGCTGGTGCTGACCACCCGGCAGGGTCCACGCTACTACCCCACCAGCCGCTTCAACAGCGGTGCGCTGGTGGTCCCGGCACCCCCCGAGCAGGTGGCCCGGCTGCTCAGTGACTATCCACGCTATGTGGGGCTGTTTCCCACGCTGACCTCAGCGAAGGTCCTGGAGCAGCAAAACAGCGTGAGCCGGGTGCGCTACCACATCCACGTGCCGGTGCCGATTCCGCTGCTGAGTTTTTCCGAAGATGTGGACATGCAGCACCAGCTCAGCGGCAACAGCCTGTCCACGCTGATCCTCGACTCGCCGATCCAGTATGGTCAGGGCCGCTTTGAATGGTTTGCGCTCAAAAACGGCCAGACACTGGTGACCCTGACCCAGTGGGGCGATCTGGACCGGCCCAAAGGGTTTTTGGTGAGCACGCTGCTCAAGGCCGTGCCGGAGGTGAAGTCCAGCATCCTGCAAAGCGTCAATGCCTTCGTGCTGGAAAGCCTGCGCCTGCGCCTGCGGCCTGCGCCGCTGGGGCCCGTGCAGCCGGTGCCGCAGGTGATCCCGCGCCGCACCCTCAGCGAGGCCCAGCTGGCCACGGTACAAAAACTGCTGGAGCAGTCCGGCACCCCGGTGATGCTGGCGCATAACCCGGTGCTGATGCAGACCCGCAAAAAACCCGAACCGATGCACTTTGTCACTTCATTTGGGCTGGTCAATGGTCCGGTGGATCAGGTGCAGCCGCTGCTGGCGGACCCGGCCAATTTCAAAAAAATGTTCCGTCAGGTGCGCCGGGTCACCACCACGCCAGTCCCGGGCAGCGCTGCCAGCGACACCCAGGTGGATGTGGGGCTGGGGCTGGGCATCCTGTCGATTCCGTTCAGGCTGGTGCTGCGCACCACCCCCGAAGGTGAACACCAGAACCGCTATCAGGCGATCGGAGGTGACATCGAGCACATGGTCGGACGGATGGTGTTTGAGCCGGTCGGGCCCCAGCGCACCCGCGTCACCCTGATCAGCGCTGGCAAGCTGGGTGATGACGCGCCATTCCTGCTGCGCATCGGCAAGTCGCTGCCCTACAATGATTTCATGCCCACGGTCGGTTCCAGTCCGCTGATCCTGGACAAGGTGAATCAGCACCTGCAGGGCAAGCGCTGACGCGTGCGCAGGCTTATACCGGGTCTGGGACGCGGGCCAGCAGCACCACTGCGCTGGCCAGAATGCCTTCCTGACGGCCAGTAAAGCCGAGTTTTTCGGTGGTGGTGGCTTTGACACTGACCTGATCGCGGCCCACGCCCAGATCTTCGGCAATGTTTTGCCGCATGGGTTCATTGTATTTGGCCAGCCTGGGGCGTTCGCAGGCGACGGTGATGTCGGCATTGACCAGCCGATAGCCGTGTTGCTGGATCAGGGCGTACACGTGGCGCAGCAGCACCCGGCTGTCCGCGCCCCGGTATGCGGCATCGGTGTCGGGAAAGTGCTGGCCGATGTCGCCCAGCGCCAGTGCCCCCAGCAGGGCATCGGCCAGCGCGTGCAGCAGCACATCACCATCAGAGTGGGCTTTCAGGCCATGGGTGTGCGGGATCTGTACCCCGGCCAGGGTGACAAAGTCTCCGGGTTCAAAGGCATGCACGTCCAGCCCCTGTCCGATGCGCAGTTCAAATGGATTCATACGGCCCCTCCCAAAAACCTCTGGCATTCTAGAGGCAATGCGCTGCTTGGGAAACGGTTTTGTCCTGCGGGCCTACGTGGGCTGAGCGTAGTCGAAGCCGGATTGCGAAGTCGAAGCCCGGTTGTGCTCAGAATGCCTTGCCCGGCCTTCGGCGACCTACTTTTGTTTTGGCAAAAGTAGGCAAAACCATCTGTCCCCGCAAAACTCGCGGGCTGCTGTGCCCGGTGGGGATGCTGGGCTGAAGCGATCTTTCGGACGGATCGACTGTGGTCCTGCTCGGACCGTTGCGGGGACCTTTACGGTCGTTGATGGCATTCAGGGGCAAAGGCTGTTCAAAGCAAAAACTGGTTTGTGGAGAATACGCGGCGTCGGAGCTTTTGCGCTCAAAATATCCGGCTTGGCCTT
>JBPOIS010000071.1:0-27628 GCA_052034295.1 Pseudomonadota bacterium | reverse complement strand
CAACATTCCCCAGATCTCGACCGGGGACATGCTGCGTGCAGCCATTCGCCAGGGCACCGAGCTGGGTCTGCAGGCCAAATCCGTCATGGACGCTGGCGGGCTGGTGTCGGATGAGCTGATCATCGGGCTGGTGCAGGAGCGCCTCAAACAGCCGGATTGTGCCGGTGGCTGCATTTTTGATGGCTTCCCGCGCACCATCCCGCAGGCCGAAGCGGTTGAAGCCGCAGGCATCAAGATCGACCACGTGATCGAAATCGAAGTGCCGGATGAAGACATCGTGCAGCGTCTGTCAGGCCGCCGCATGCACCCGGCGTCGGGGCGCATCTATCACCTGGTGTACAACCCGCCGAAGGTCGATGGCGTGGACGATGAAACCGGTGAACCGCTAGTGCAGCGTCCAGACGATGAAGAAAGCACCATCCGCCGCCGTCTGAAGGCCTACCATCAGGAAACCGAGCAGCTGGTGGGTTTTTACCAGCAGCGCGCCCAGTCCGGCAGCAATGCACCGCACTACAGCAAGGTGGATGGCACCCAGCCGATCGAACAGGTCAAATCGCGTCTGGTGGAAATTCTCGGTTAACGGTTTTTCCATCATACAGACACCAAAAACCCAACCAGCCGGTTGGGTTTTACGTTTGTAAACCAGAAAAAATCCATAAATCCACACGGTTTACCGGTCTGCGCTAGGCCGGCGCGCCGGAGCCGGGCACAGTGGCAGCATCGACCTGTTTTTTTTTGAATGGTGCCCATCATGCCCCCGGTATTCCGACATATTGCCCGCTCCCCCCGTCCTTCTGCCCAGCAGGGGGCCAGCCGCACGGGCCTTGCTTCGGCGGTGATTCTGGCCCTGTTGCTGGGGGGCGGCTGGTATGGCTGGCATGAGCGTCAGGAGATGGAACAGCGCCGCAACGCGCCGGTGCTGCCGAGCGTGGCACAGTCTGGACCGGCCAACAAAAACCTCAATCCTGTCGGTCTGCCGGTGTATCCGGCCCGGCTCAGTCTAGTGACCGGCGACGAGGGTCGCCTGATTGGCTGCAATGGTGCCATCGGCAACCGGGTGTCGCGCGACCTGCTCAACCAGCGCATCGACAATATTTTTACCCGCACCCACGACCAGTGTGCACTGGTGGTGAATGACGCATTCAACACCCAGCTGATCGATCTGGACGTGCTGGACCGGCTGGCCCAGCTGGTGCGCAGCCATCCCCACGCCATGCTGGCCATCAATCAGGACCGTTTCCTGCCGGAGGGCATTCCGGCAGGCCCATCCGGCTCGGTGGTGGTGAGTGCCCAGACGCCGGCCGAAACCGAATCCATGCGCCAGGCCGCTGCCGATCTCGTCGGGCCGCGCTTTGCGGTGGTGGCCCTGTCGCGGGTCGACGCCCTGAAGGAGTCGCGGCGCAGCATTGATCTGGCCACGGCCATGCTGGCCCGGCTGAACGGCCAGACGGTGCGGCCGATCGACATTGCCGAAGTGCTGAACACCCAGATCATCAATTTTGAAGTGGACCAGACGGTCATTCCCGACATCAACAAGCCGGTGCTGGACGCTGCTGCAGCGCTGATGGCGCAGACAGCCAACCTGCTGGTGGAAGTGCGTGGCTTTACCGATGCCGATGGTGATGTGAACTACAATCTGGACCTGTCCGGACGTCGCGCCAGAGCGGTGGTGGACTACCTGCAGGCGCATGGGGTACAGCCCGGCAAGCTGCGTTCGGTGGGCTTTGGCAAAAGCTATCCCGTGGCCGACAATGTCACCGAGCAGGGTAAATTCCGCAACCGCCGCATTGAGTTTGTGGTGGTGGACACCCAGACGGGTGAGCAGACGGCAATCACGCCGGCCACGGTGCCCGGTCAGGAAAACGCCATCATTCAGGACACCAACACCCGTACGATTGAGCCGGCTGAGCGGGTGGGGCGTTGATTGGGTGGTCTTGACCCATTGCGGGGACTTTCCCTTGTTGTGGATTTGGTTTTTGGCTGAATCGCGGTCAAAAGCAAAAGCGGGTTTGTGCTGGCTGGTCGCAGTCGAAGCCGGTTGTGCTCAGGATGCCTTGCTGTGCCTTCGGCGACCTACTTTTGTTTTGGCAAAAGTAGGCAAAACCAACCGTCCCCGCAAAACTCGCGAACAGCCGTGTCCGGTGGGGATGCCTGGCTGAAACGGTCTTTCAGATGGATCAGCTTTGGTCCTGCTCGGACAGTTGCAGGGAATTTCCTTTGTTGTTGATTGTGTTAAGGATCAGGTGTTTTCAAAAGCAAAAGCGGGTTTGCGCTGGCGGAGCGCCGTCGAAGCCGGTTGTGCACAGGGTGTTCAGGGGGCGCCCCAGTGGTGCCGTTCCGGCCACTGGCACACGCTGCTGACCACACAGCGGGCGCAGTCAGGCCGCTGGGCCTTGCAGGTGTAGCGGCCATGCAGGATCAGCCAGTGGTGTGCGTCGTGCAGGTACTGGGCGGGAATCACCCGCAACAGGTGCTGCTCGACCTGCAGGACGTTTTTGCCGGGGGCCAGTCCGGTACGGTTGGCCACCCGGAAGATATGTGTGTCCACCGCCATGGTGGGCTGGCCAAATGCGGTGTTCAGCACCACATTGGCGGTCTTGCGGCCCACACCGGGCAGGGCTTCCAGGGCGTCACGCGCCGCAGGCACCTCGCCGCCGTGGTGCGCCAGCAGCGCCTGACAGGTTTTCAGGATGTTTTCTGCCTTGCTGTTGTACAGGCCGATGCTGCGGATGTGGCTTTTGAGACCGTCCAGCCCCAGTGCCAGCAGCGCTCCCGGGGTATTGGCCACGGCAAACAGGGTGCGGGTGGCCTTGTTGACGCTCACGTCGGTGGCCTGTGCCGACAGGATCACCGCGATCAGCAGTTCAAAGGGCGTGTGGTAGATCAGCTCGGTGCGCGGCTCCGGGCGCTGCTCGGCCAGCCGGGCAAAAAAATACCCCACCTGTTCGGGGGACATGGCCGGCGATGCACACGGCACGGGACGGGCTGGGCTCATGGGGCAGGCTCCTGTTGCAGGGCATCCAGTTGCTGTTGCAGGGCCTGCAGCTGGGCTTGCAGACGGGCATCCTGCGGCTGGCGCTGCAACTGGCGCTGCAGGCGGCCAATCTGGCTGCGCAGTGGTGCGAGGGCCAGGGTTTGTTCGGGACGGGTCACACTGGCCGACACCGCCGCCGGGCGTGGTGCCACGGCAACCGGCAGTGCGGCCAGCATGGGCTGCGCCGTGCCGCTCTGGCGCGCCAGCCGGCTCAGGTGGTGCAGGTGGCGCTGGCGCCAGTGCTGCTGCCGGACGCTGCGTTCGGCAGGGCTGGGGTTGACCGGTTGCAGCACCAGATCGATACAGTCCACCGGACAGGGTGGCAGGCACAGTTCGCAGCCGGTACAGTCGGCGCTGATGACGGTGTGCAGGCGTTTGGCACTGCCGACGATGGCATCCACCGGGCAGGCGATCAGGCACTTGGTGCAGCCGATGCATTCTGACTCGCGGATCACCGCCAGCGCGGTCAGCGGGCGCTGGTCCTGCCCCAGCGGCCAGTCGCTGGGTTCCACGGGCAGGGCAGGGCGGCCCAGCAACCGGGCCAGTTGGTCGGCCACGGGCTGTCCACCGGGCACGCAGCGGTTGGCCGGTTCCTGCTGCTGCACCATCGCGGTGGCATAGGGCAAACAGCCCTCGGCATGGCCGCACAGTCCGCACTGGGTCTGCGGCAGCTCGGCATCCAGCAGGGCAATCAGGCGATCATCGGCCACAGGCGCTTTTCCTCAGTCAAAACGATACAGATCCATGCCCAGCGCGCCCATCTCAAAACTGCTGTGCACCAGACTGAAACGGCGGCCCGCACCACAGGCAAAAAACAGCGGCCGCAGGTGCTCGTCGGTGGGGTGATTGCGCTGGGCATGCGGGGCGAGGGCTTGCCACTGCTGCAGGGCGTTCAGGTCGTGCAGGTTCAGGTGATGGACCATCCACTGGCGAAAGGCCAGCGCCCAGTCCGGGGTGGCGGCCCCATCCCCGCGCCAGTCCAGCTCCGCGAGGTTGTGGGTGATGCTGCCGGAGCCGATCAGCAGGATGCGTTCCTCGCGCAGGGGCGCCAGTGCAGCCCCCATCGCCATCAGCTGGGCCGGGGTGGCACTGCGCGGCAGGGACACCTGCACCACCGGAATGTCCGCCTGTGGGTACATCAGCAAGAGCGGCATCCACGCGCCATGGTCGCGGGGGCGCAGGCGGTTTTCATGGGGGTCAAAGCCCGCACCGCGCAGCAATCTGATCAACCGCTGCGCCAGACCCACATCGCCACGGGCCGGGTAACGCAGCCGGTACAGGGCTTCGGGGAAGCCGCGGAAATCATGCCAGGTCTCTGGCTGGGAGGCCACGCTGACCTCCAGCGCCGCGCTTTCCCAGTGGGCCGACATCACCACGATGGCCTGGGGTTCCGGCAGGTTCAGCTGCAGGCGGTGAAAGGCTTCGTGCACGGCACTGCGCTGCAGGGCCAGCATCGGTGACCCATGGGAAATGAACAGGGCGGGCAGTGCCGCACGGGCGGGCTCAGTCACGGGGCCATCTCCAGACTAGACAGGGTCCTGGGCACGATGATCAGGCACGGTGATACGGATGGCCCTGCAGGATGGACTGGGCCCGGTACAGTTGCTCGATCACCACCAGCCGCACCAGCGGGTGGGGCAGGGTCAGCTCGGACAGTGACCAGTGCCACTGGGCCCTTGCCCGCACCGCGGCAGACAGGCCATCCGGCCCGCCAATCGCCAGGGCAATGTCCTGTCCCTCCTGCAGCCACTGCGCCAGTGTACCGGACAGGGCTTGCGTGGACAGGCGCCGACCACCCACCTCCAGTGCGATCAGCTGCTCGCGGGGCTGCAGGGCAGCCAGGATGCTGTCGCCTTCCTGCTGGCAGTGACGCTCGATGTCGGCGGGATGGTCGTTTTTGCCACGGCGGGCCATGGGCAGCTCCACCAGCTGCACCTGCAGGCTGCCGGTCAGGCGCTTGGCAAAGTCCTGATAACCGGCACTGACCCAGTCCGGCATTTTTTGGCCGATGGCCAGCAGGCGCAGCTTCATGCGTCAGCCCTGGGTTGGCGCAGCGGGTTTCCAGAGGCTTTCGAGGTCATAGAAGCGCCGCGCCGTGGGCAGCATCACGTGCACCACCACATAGCCCAGGTCGATCAGCACCCATTCGGCGTCGCGCTCACCCTCGACCCCCAGCGGACGGAATCCGGCTTTTTTGGCCTCTTCGGCGACGTTGTCGGCCAGGGCCTTGACGTGGCGGGTCGAGGTGCCGCTGGCGATCACGATGGCGTCGGAAACATTGGTCAGGCCGCGCACATCCAGCTCAACGACATCCTGGGCCTTGACGTCGGCCAGGGCATGGTGGATGACCGCCAGACAGGCCCGCACCGGATCATGGTTTGGATCAGTTCCCACAGGCTGGGAAGAAAGGCCCACGGCAGTGGCGGGGCGGGAAGAAGTGGCCGGTGACGGCTCAGCAGTCATGGGTTTGTGTTTTTCCATACAGGTCGGACTGCCTAGTATACCTGTAAACGCGGGGCGGGAGCAGGGGGCGACTTGTTGCAAGATATTGGCGAATTTTTGTGCTGCTGATCGCCGGGGGAATGCGCTCATCCAGCCAGACCAGACCCGCAGTCTGGGCCAGCAGGGACTGGGGCGAGTCGGCCTGCCGGAGCTGCAGGGAAGCCGGCAGGGCCAGTCGATCGCCCTGTGCCGGGCGGGAAAACACCCACAGGTGGGCGAGTTCCAGCAGGGCATAGCCGCCCTTCCAGCGCGGCAGGCTCTCAAAGGCATCCTGTCCCAGCACAAAAATCAGCGGTCGGTCCGGGCCGAGGCGTGTCCGGATGGCCTGTAGGGTGTCCAGCGTGTAACAGGTCTGCCGCTGGCGGATTTCCAGGGTTTCCAGCCCAAACGGGGTGTCGCGCAGGGCCAGCCGCAGCATGGCGCGCCGGTGTCGCGCCGGGGTCTGTCCGGTCTTGAAGGGCGAGGCGGCGGTGGGCAAAAACCGCAGCTCAGCCGTCGGCAGCCGGGCCTGTACGGCCCAGGCCATCCACAGGTGGCCCTGATGGACCGGGTCAAAGGAGCCGCCCAGCAGCACCAGCGGGGGGAATGTGACAGGTGGCGGCATTTTGCTGCTCAAATGGTTTGTCATTCAATGGATTGTCACACTAGTCTAAAACCGTTATCCCCGCATAAAAAGACCAGGGGTATGGGTAAATGAACAAAAAACCCACCGAGCCGCCCGCCCTGCATCCGGCGCTGCTGGTTCGTTTTTTCTGCTTTATTGATCGGCTCGAAAAAGAGCCGGGCCCTTTCAAATGGGTGTTTTTTTTCATGATCGGCGTGCTGATTCTCGGCCATCACCAGCTGCATGATGCAGGCATTGACCTGCGGTTGGCCCCGCTGATGGTGATCCCGCTCAGCGTGCTGTCGTGTGTGCTACCGCCACGCCAGATCCTCTGGACGGTGCTGGGGTCCTCGCTGCTGTGGGTGTGGGAGTTTGCCCTGGAGCAGCAGTACCATTATTCCACCTGGCTGGTGCTGGGCAATACCCTGACGTTCATGCTGGGCATGGTGTGGCTGTGTCTGCTGGTGATGCACCTGAAAAAAACCCTGATCCAGCAGATCCATGACAATCAGGTCGACCCACTGACCCAGACCCTGAACCTGCGCGCCTTTGAAGCACTGTCGCCGTCACGCCAGCTGTGTTGCCACCGCAACCGCAAACCCCTGACGCTGGTGTTCATTGATCTGGATCATTTCAAGCAGCTCAACGACCGCTGCGGGCACCAGATCGGCAATCAGGTGCTGGTGTCGCTGAGCCACAGCATGCGCGGGCACCTGCCGGAGGATGGCCTGTGTGCCCGGTTTGGCGGTGATGAATTTGTGCTGTTGCTGCCAGGGCTGACGCGGGCGCAGGCGGTGAATCTGCTGGAAAGCATCCGCGATGAATTCGAGCGGCGGCTGTTGCCGCTGGAGTTGGCCGTGACGCTGAGCATGGGCGGGGTGAGTTTTGACTGGCCGCTGACGGCCCAGCCGCTGGTGAAGCTGATCAGTGCCGCCGATGCGCAGATGTATCGGGTCAAGCATCAGGGGCGCAACCAGATCTGTGTGGTGGATGCGGACCCCTCAGCCCTGCCGGTGCCCGCCTGAACAATACCGGTACAGCCCGGCCAGCAGCAGGTCGGGCACGATCAGGCGGGGATTGGGCAGCGACAAAAACCCCGCCAGCAGGGGTGCATCGCCGCCGGTCAGGAACAGCGGACGCTCCGGCTGGTCCTGCAGGGTTTTTTCAATCGCACCGACCAGCCCCAGCAGGATGCCGTGCAGGACCGCCTCCTGGGTGTGGGTGCCTGCGGCCAGACTGGTCAGGGCACCCTGCTGAATGCGGATCTGCCGGGTGCCCTGATTGAGGGCTTCGCGCTGCAGGTACAGGCTGGGCAGGATGTAGCCGCCCTGATGCACCCCGGCATCCAGCAGGTCGATGGTCAGCGCGGTGCCACAGCCGACCACGCAGGCCTGTGGGTGCGCAGGGGCGACGGCCAGCACCTGCAACCAGCGGTCCACACCCAGCCGGCTGGCGTCATAGCGTGTGGCCAGCTGGGGGTGGTGGGCTTCGACCCGCACCTGTTCGACCCGTGGGGCCACCCCAGCCAGCAACTGCAGCACCTGCTGATTGTGGCCGGCATCGAGCACCGAAGACAGGATGATGCGCTGCGGGGACCAGCCTGCAAAGCTGCTGCGCAGGCCGCGCAGCAGGTCCAGCGGTGACTGCAGGTGCAGTTCGGCACCGTGTTGAAGCACCTGGCCGTGCTCGGTCAGCCAGTACTTCAGGCGGGTGTTGCCGAGGTCCAGCCACAGCGCACGTTCGGCAGGGGGCTGCGGCGGGGCGAAGAACAGGCTCATGGGACAGGGCTCCAGACCACATGTCCCCCATAGTGGGCACGCGGCAGGCCATCCTGCAAGAGCAGCAGCGCCCCATCGGCCTGAATGCCCAGGGCCCGGCCCATTTCGGCCCCGGGGCGCTGAGGTGATTCCAGCCGCACCCAGTGTCCCCGCAGCAGGTCATGGGGGGCATAGTCCGCAGGCAGGCCGGCCCGGCCCGGTTGCCAGCACTGCGCCGCCTGCAGCAGCGCGGGAATGGCCAGGCAGGCCAGATCAATCACCGTGCGCGGCACCGGCAGTACGGTGTTCAGTCCGGCACTGAGCCGGTCTTCCAGCACCTGCAGCGGACCGTTCACATTCAGGCCCAGTCCGATCACCACGTCCGTCGCCGACAGGGGTTCAATCAGCAGGCCGCCCCATTTGGCCCAGCCTTCAGGGTGTTTCAGGTACAGGTCGTTGGGCCATTTCAGCCCAAATCCTGTCGGCAGCCGCAGCGCTTGGAGCACCGCCAGCCCAATTTCCAGTGCCAGCGCCCCGGACAGCGGCGCGGGCAACCGGCAGCGTACTGAGGTATACAGATTGCCCAGCGGGGAATGCCAGCGCCGTCCGGACTGGCCCCGCCCGGCGTGCTGACGGTCGGCCACCAGCACCGGGGGCACGGCAGCCGCAGGCGCACGCAGCAGGGCCAGATTGGTGGAGTCCACTTCGGCCTGCCAGTCGAGCTGCAGCGGCTGATCCGGCAGTGTGGTGTGCAGGGCCTGCCGCAGTTGCAGGCGGCGCTGGTCTATACTGGGCGGTTCTGGGCCTTCGGCTGACACGGGAAACCTTTTTTATGCTGCTGACATCATGGCTGCTGTACCTCGGTCTGGGTGCGCTGGCCGGCTTCATTGCGGGGGTGTTCGGGGTGGGCGGCGGACTGGTGATTGTGCCGGTCCTGCTGTGGGCCTTTACCCTGCAGGGCTATGACCCGACCCACCTGACCCATCTGGCGGTGGGCACCTCACTGGCGACGATCATCGTGACTTCGGTGAGCGCCGTCAATGCCCACCACCGCAAGGGAGCAGTGCGCTGGGCGCTGTTCCGCACGCTGGCACCGGGGCTGCTGATCGGGGCCTTTCTGGGGGCACGCATCGCCGATGCCCTGCCGGGGCCGTGGCTGCAGGTGATCATTGGCGCTTTTGCCCTGTATGTGGCGCAGGGCATGCTGCGCTATCGGCTGCCGGTGGCGGGGATGCCTGTGGTGGAGCATCTGCCGTCTGGGCCGGCCCAGATGGCGGCGGGGGGCGGCATCGGCGTGGCTTCGGCGATTTTTGGCATCGGCGGGGGCAGCCTGACCGTGCCGTACCTGGCCCACCATGGGGTGCGCATGCAGGAGGCGGTGGCCACATCCTCGGCCTGCGGCCTGCCGATTGCGCTGGCCGGGGCGCTGGGTTTTGCGCTGTTTGGGCAGGACAGTGCCGGGCTGCCGCCGGGCAGCTGGGGGTTTGTGCATGTGCCGGCTTTTCTGGGCATCAGTGTGGCCAGTCTGGTCACGGCCCAGCTGGGGGCGCGGCTGGCCCACCGGCTGTCGGCTGTGGTGCTGAAGCGGTCGTTTGGTGGGTTATTGCTGCTGGTCGGGCTGGTGTTTCTGGGGCGTGGTGGTCCGGCGTTGCTGGGCTGAGGCGCATGCCTGGACAGAATGGTCCGTTGGGCTGTGCGTGCTTGTCAGACAATGCTACAATTCCCGCCAACAACAAGACCCGTAGCGGGTGAGCCATGCAAGAAAAAGGGTTCGAAGCCTCACAAAGCCTGTCCAGACAAATTGCCCACCACATCGCCGAGCAGATCATCAGCGGTGATCTGGTCGAAGGCGAGCGGATCCAGGAGCTGCGCATCGCCGAAGAGCTGAATGTCAGCCGGGGCTCGGTGCGTGAAGCGCTGCTGATCCTGGAGCGCAGCTATTTGATTGAGATTTTTCCCCGGCGCGGGGCGGTGGTGTCAGAGATGTCGCTGCCGCAGGTGCGCGCGCTGTTCGAGGTGGCGCACCTGCTGCTGGTGGCGCTGGTGGAACGCGGCAGTGAACTGTGGCGCCCCGCAGAAGCCGAGGTCATGAACCAGCTGCTGCTGCGGCTGGAGCAGACGGTGCGTCAGGGCAGCATCGAGCAGTTTTATGATCAGGTGTTCGGGTTCCTGCGTCAGTGCACGGTGTGGGCGATGAATCCGTATTTTTCGGATTTGTTTGAAAATTTTTATCCTTCCCTGCGGCGCAGTTATTTTTTGACCCTGAACACCTCGCGGCGTGAGCTGCAGGAGGCCCATGAGCTGTTCCGGCAGGTGGTGGAGGCCATGCGCCTGCGCAAGGGCGATCAGGCTGCGCTGCTGATGGCGGAGTTTTGTCGTCATCTGCGCAATCTGGTGCTGGAATCGCTGTCGCGGATGAAACAGATCGAGCTGGCCTGGGCACAGCGGTCGCGCCGGTGAGGGTCTGATGCGGCTGGCCAGTCTGAAAATCGCCGGGTTCAAGTCGTTTGCCGACCCGGTAAACCTGCACTTTCCCGATGCGCTGACGGCGATCGTCGGCCCCAATGGCTGTGGCAAATCCAATGTGATGGACGCCATCCGCTGGGTGATGGGCGAGTCGTCGGCCCGCCAGTTGCGCGGCGAGGCGATGAGCGATGTGATCTTTGCCGGGGCCGGGTCACGTGCGCCCCTGGGGCAGGCCAGTGTGGAGCTGGTGTTTGAAAACACCCAGGGCCGGCTCGGTGGCGAGTACAACGCCTACACCGAGCTGTCGGTGCGGCGGCTGGTGACCCGTGAGGGCGGCAGTCATTATTTTTTGAATGGCCGCCGCTGTCGCCGCAGGGACATTCAGGACATTTTTCTGGGCACCGGGCTGGGGCCACGGTCGTATGCCGTGATCCAGCAGGGCATGATCAACCGCATCGTCGAGGCGCGGCCCGAGGAGCTGCGGGTGTTCATGGAAGAGGCAGCCGGGGTGTCGCGCTACCAGTCGCGCCGCCATGAGACGCTGCAGCACCTGGAGCACGCCCGGCAGAATCTGGCCCGTCTGGATGACCTGCGCAGCGAGCAGGACAGTCAATTGCGTCAGTTGCGCCGCCAGAGTCAGGCCGCGGAGCGCTACCGACAGCTGCAGGCTGAGCAGCAGCAATTGCAGGCCGAATGCTGGTCGGCCCAGTGGCAGCAGTTGCAGCAGCAGATGGATCAGCATCTGGCCACCCTGCAGCAACAGGGTGAGGTGCTGGTCAGCCTGCATGAACAGCGCCAGCACACCCGCACCGCCCTGGAGCAGGCCAGTACCACCCTGGAGCAGCTGTTGCAGGCGGCAGAACCGGCCCAGCAGGCCTGGCAGCAGCTGGAGCAGCAGGCCCTAAGCGCAGAGCTGCAGGCCGGACAACTGGCCCGGCAGTTGCAGGCACTGGAGCAGCAACAGCAACAACTCAGCCAGCAACAGGCCCAGCAGCAGCTGGAGCAACAGCAACTGCAGCACAGTCTGGCCTTGCTCAATCAGCAGATTGCCGCCGCTGAAGCCCAGCAGCAGGCCCAGCCGGCTGACCTGCCGTCCCCGCAGCAGCACCAGCAGCAGCGACAGCAGCTGGAAGCCGAGCGTGAGCACCTGCAGCAGCAGGGCCATGAGCTGGCACGGCTGCAGCAGGCCCAGCAGGCCAGTGCCCGACAGCTGGAGCAATTGCAGCGCAGTCGGGAGCGGCTGGTACAGCAGCAGCAGGCCCTGCAGCAACAACAGCACAGCCTGCGCCAGGGCAGTGATGCCGGGCAGCTGGAGGCCGACCGGGCCGAGCAGCAGCATCTGGCGCAGCAGCTGCAGCAGCTGGAACAACAACTGGCCCGGCAGCAGGCCGACGAGCAGCAACACCTGGCGCAAAAGCAGCACGCTCAGGAGCAGGTCAGCCACACCCGGCAGCAGCAGCGTGCGGTGCAGCTGGAGCAGCAGGCCCTGCGGCAACTGATGCAGCAGCAACAGCCGTGGCCTGCGGACTGTCTGGGCCATCGACTGCAATTGAAAGCCTTCGCCCCGACAGGACTGGCGGCCTGGATCGACCGCATTTATGCGCAGTGGCTGCGGCTGTTGCCTACCACCGACGCCGGTCTACCGGGCTACCGGGCTGAAAGGGCGATTGTGCCGGTGCACTGGCCGGATGGGGTACAGCCACTGGCGCAGTGGGTGGAACAGCCTGTGCTCAGCCTGTGGCAGCAGGTGGGGGTGTGCAGCACGCCCGTGCCTGTGGCGCAATTGCAGGCGTGGTGTCAGCAGTTGCCGGTGGGGGTTTCACTGCTGTACCTGCCTGGGCACAGCGCTGATGCCGGGCAGTGGCTGGGGCCTGACTGGCAGCGTGGCCTGGACGAGGTGGCCACAGGCACCGATCCAGCCCTGCCGCTGGGGGGGCTGAGCCAGCGCCTGCAGCTGGAGGCACTGGCCGCCCGTGAGCAGCACTGGGCCACCCAGCATCAGCAGGCAGTGCAGCAGCTGGCTGGGACAGAACAGCAATTGCAGCAGTGCATCAGCAGCAAAAAAACCCTGCACCAACAACACAAACAGCTGGAACAGCAGCACCAGCAACTGGCCGTGCAGCTGTCCCGCCTGGAAGCGCAGCTGCAGCTGCGGGCCCAGCAGGCCGCACAGGTCGGCGACCAGCTGGCGCTGCTCGATGAACAGCATCAGGACCTGTTGCTGGAACAGGACGAGCTGCAGCTGGGCGTGGCCGGTCTGGCCCTGCGTGTGCAGCGCCTGCAACAGACCCACAGCAGCCAGCAACAGCAGTTTGAGCCACGCTGGCAGGCCTGGCAGCAGCAGGATGACGCCCTGCGCCAGCACCTGCAGCAGCAACAGGCCCTGCACCAGACCCTCATTCAGGCCCACAGCCGCCGTGACTGGAGCCTGCAGGACCTGCAGCGCCTGCACACCGGCCTGCAACAGTCACAGCAGCAGCTGGACCAGCTGGTGCAGCAGCAGCGCCAGACCCTGCAGCAGCACCACACCCAGCAGCAACAGGCTGGACAGGCCCGCACGCAGGCTGATCTGGCCCGCCAGCGGCTGGACCAGCAACAACAGCAGCTGGAAAGCACCCGCCAGCAGCTGGAGGCGCTGCGCCAGCAACAGGAGCAGCAGACCCAGCACGAGCAGCAGCACCGTGAACACATGGCGCAGGTGAAGCTGGCCTGGCAGGCCGACCTGACCCGGCAGGAGCAGGTGGAGGCCCAGTTGCAGGCCGCCGGGCTGGTGCGGCTCACCGGCCTGATGCCGGATCAGGGTGAGCGCGAGCAGCGTCTGGCCCAGCTAAACCAGCAGTTGGCCCGCATGGGTGAGCTGAATCTGGCCGCACCGGCGGCACTGGCCGAGCTGGAGCAGCGCATGGGCGAGCTGCAGCTGCAGCAGGCCGACATTCAGGCCAGCATCGACCAGCTGGAGCGCGCGATTGCCGAAATCGACCAGGAAACCCGTGCCTTGTTCATGCACACCTTTGATCAGGTCAACGCCGGATTGCAGCGGCTGTTCCCACAGGTGTTCAATGGTGGCGAAGCCAGCCTAAGCCTGGAGGACGGCTGGCAGTCCGGGGTGCGGCTGATGGCGCGTCCGCCCGGCAAGCGCAACAGCACGCTGGCGCTGCTGTCCGGCGGCGAAAAAGCCCTGACCGCACTGGCGCTGATTTTTGCGATTTTCAAACTCAATCCCGCGCCGTTCTGTCTGCTCGATGAAGTGGACGCCCCGCTGGACGATGCCAACGTGCAGCGCTTCTGCCAGTTGGTGACGGAGCTTTCACGCGAAGTGCAATTCCTTTACATTAGCCACAACAAGCTGGCCATGCGCATGGCCCAGCAGCTGATTGGCGTCACCATGCCTGACCCCGGTCTGTCCCGCACGGTGCGGGTCAATCTGGAGCAGGCCGCCCATTGGGGTGCAGCCTGAACGGAGTATTTCACCATGACTGAAACCCAGATGCTTGTTCTGGCAATCCTGGCCGTGATCCTGATCGTGGTGGGCGCCTGGCTGCTGCTGCGCAAGCGCCAGTCCACCGCCGACCCGGCGGCCGGGGTCGAAGCCCAGCCTGAGTCAGTGTCGGAAATCCCTGTGCTGGCTGAGCCTGCACTGCAGGCCGAGACCGCTGCTGATCTGGACGGTCTGGACAGCCTGCGGGCCACGCGTGAGCCGGAACCTGTGGTTGACTCTGTGCCAGTCACGCGCACTGCCCCCACCAGCGAACCGGTGGCCGGTCTGGAAAATGCGCTGGACACGCTGGATCAGGCCACCAGCCGTCTGGCCCCGCCGGTGGAGTCGGCCCCGCTGGCCGAAGTGCGTGCCGACAGCGAGCTGCTGGAGCGTCACCTCGAAGAGCAGCAGCTGCACGACGAATCGACCACCCTGGCGCAGGCCGAGCGCATCGTGTGCTTTTACCTGCTGCCGCCGTCAGGCCGCCGCTTTGATGGGGCACGCATCAAGCACCTGCTGCTGCAGAGTGGCCTGCTGTTTGGCGAAATGTCGCTGTTTCACCGCTTTGAGGAGCCCAGCGGACAGGGCGGGCTGATGTTCAGCGTGTTGCGCTTTGACCCCGAAGAAGGCCCGAATGCCTTTGACCTGGAAAACATGGACCATGAAAAATTTGCCGGTCTGGCGTTTTTTCTGGCCCTGCCCAACCTGCAGGCCGTGAAAGGCTACGACATGATGTGCAGCATCCTGCGCCATCTGGCCGCCGAACTGGGTGCCGATGTGTATGACGAACAGATGCAGCTGCTGTCCAAACAACTGCGCGAACACTACCGCCATCAGGTGATTGATTATCGTCCTGGTCAGGCGGTGACATGAGCACGGGGGATCTGTTTGCGCCGCTGGCGCTGCCGGAGGCGGAGACGGTGACCGCAGCGGCGCCTGGCGTGGTGGCGCGGATGCGCGAATTGATCGCCGTGCTGCAGGCGCACAACCATGCCTACTATGTGCTGGACGCCCCACAGATCAGCGATGCCGAATACGACCAGTTGTTTCACGAGCTGAAGGCGCTGGAGCAGGCGCACCCGGACCAGTTGCAGCCGGACAGCCCGACCCAGCGCGTGGGCGGTGCGGCGCTCAGCCAGTTTGCCCCGGTGGTGCATCAGGTGCCCATGCTGTCGCTGGGCAACCTGTTTGCCGAGGCCGACCTGCAGGCTTTTGACCAGCGGGTGCGCGAGCGGTTGCAGCAGCAGGCGGTGGCCTACGACCTGGAGCTGAAGCTGGATGGTCTGGCGATTGCACTGATCTACCGTGACCGCCAACTGGTGCAGGCAGTGACCCGGGGCGATGGCGAGACCGGCGAGGACATCACCCACAACGCCCGCACTATCCGCAACCTGCCGCTGCAATTGCCTGCAGGTGCACCTGCTCTACTGGAGGTGCGCGGTGAGGTGCTGATGCCCAAAAGCGGTTTTGAACGCCTGAACCGGCAGATGCTGGCGCAGGGGGAAAAAACCTTTGCCAACCCCCGCAACGCCGCCGCAGGCAGCCTGCGCCAGCTCGACCCGGCGATTGCCGCCGCGCGGCCGCTGGCGTTTTATGCCTACAGTGTGCCGCAGGGCCTGCCCGGGACGGTCGAGACCCAGTCGCAGGCGCTGCAGTGGCTGGCCGGGCTGGGCTTTGCACTGGCCCGCGAGCCGGTGGTGTTGGACGATGTCGCGGCGGTACAGGCGCACTATCTGGCGGTGATCGCCCAGCGTGAGGCGCTGCCGTTTGAGATCGACGGGCTGGTGATCAAGGTGAACCGACTGCGCCAGCAGCAGCAGCTCGGCTTTCTCAGCCGCGAACCGCGCTGGGCCACCGCCTACAAATTCCCGGCCCAGCGCGCCATCACCACGCTGGAGGCGATCGACTGGCAGGTGGGCCGCACCGGCACCCTGACCCCGGTGGGCCGCCTGCAGCCGGTGTCGGTCGGCGGGGTCACCGTCAGCAATGTCACCCTGCACAATTTTGATGAAATCCAGCGTCTGGATGTGCGTCCGGGGGACCGGGTCAGTGTGTACCGTTCGGGCGATGTCATCCCCAAGCTGGAAAAAGTCTGGCTGGAGTTTCGCCGCGCAGACCGCCTGCCGGTCGAGCTGCCGGCCCTGTGTCCGGTGTGTGACTCGCCGGTGCTGCGCCCCGAAGGGGAGGCGCAGGCGCGCTGTACCGGCGGCCTGTACTGTCCGGCGCAGCGGGTGGAGGCGATCCGGCACTTTGTCGCCCGCAAGGCGATGGACATCGAGGGGCTGGGCGACCGCTGGGTGGAAGCGCTGCAAAGCATCGGCCTGCTCACCCATGTGGCCGACATCTACCGCCTGCACGAGCACCGCGACAGCCTGATCCAGCTGGAAAAAATGGGCGAAAAATCGGTGCAGAACCTGCTGGCGGCCATCGAGGCCAGCAAGCACACCACCTTGCCCCGGCTGATTTTTGCGCTGGGCATTCGTGGCGTGGGCGAGAGCACCGCGCGCCAGCTGGCCGACCGCTACCAGACCCTGGAGGCCCTCGCGGCGGCCTCGCTGGAAGACCTGCAGCAGACCCCGGAGGTGGGGTCGATCACCGCGCAGTGGATCCATGAGTTTTTTGCCGCACCGCACAATCAGGCGGTGATCGCTGCCCTGATCGCGGCGGGCGTGCACTATCCGCCACCGCCGCCGCGCACCCACCAGCCGCTGCAGGGGCAGAGCTGGGTGGTCACCGGCACCCTGGCCAGCATGGGCCGCGATGAGGCCACATTGCTGCTGCAGGGGCTGGGTGCCCGGGTGTCGGGCAGCGTGTCGGCCAAGACCCGTGCCGTGGTGGCCGGTGACAAAGCCGGCAGCAAGCTGGACAAGGCCCGGCAGCTGGGTGTGGAGGTGCTGGAAGAGGCGGATTTTCTGAACCTGCTGGCACAGTATGGGGTCAGGGCGGGATAAATCACCGCCCCCTGTGCTGTCATCAGACTGACATCTGGCCGCGATAGACTGGGCTCATGAAAATAAAAAACAGCGCATCAATCCAACAAAACAACCTGTGTTCTCAAGCCGCCACCCCGGCACCATTCCGGGTGGCGGTTTTTTTCTGTCTGACGGGCTGGCTGCTCTGGCTATACTGGGTGGGACTGCACTGGCGCACCGGCCTGTCCGGTGGGGTGTTTGGCGCACTGGTGGTGCTGGGGGTGGTGTCTGCCGTGCTGCGGCTGGGGGCACAGTTTTATCGGCGGCAGGTCTTTATCCGCCAGTTCGCGCCACAGCCCGCCCACTGGGCGCGGGTGGCGCAGGATCTGGGGCCCCTGACGGCCGCCCGCAAGCGTCTGATTGAGCAGGGCTGGCGGGATTATGCGCTGATGCAGCTGCGCTTGAGCCCTGAACGGCGCACCCGGCTGTGGATGCCATCGCAGGCGGTGGATGCACTGTGGCATGCGCTGATTCTGGACACGCGCCAGTATGGGGCATTTTGTCAGCAGGCTTTTGGCCGCCTGTTGCACCATGTCCCCGCCGGGGCAGTGGATGCCGGGGACTTGCAGGTGCAGCGCATGCGCAGCTGGCAGCGTGCCTGTCGGCTGGCTGGACTGGACCCCCGTCAGACGGCCACATTACCCCTGCTGTTTGCCGTGGATGCGCAGGTGGGCGTGGCCGGGGCGGTGCGGCACGATCCCGTGCAGTGGTCACGGGACTTCGCCGCGTGGATTGCCGGGGCCCGCCGCAGCAGTGACACCGACTGGGACAGTTCGGATGGCAGCGACGGCGGCTGCAGCGGTGGGGATGGCTGCGGGGGTGGCTGTGGCGGAGATTGATGCGCGGCTTACTGGGGTTCCAGATGCTGCGGGTCAAACCAGCCACGCTTTTGCAGGGCGTTGAACACGTGGTTCAGGATCGGGTTGGACCAGCCATTGATGGTGGCAAAATCCCGGTTCAGGGTGGCATGGTGCAGGTCGTGGGCCGGTTCGGTGATCAGCAGATGGCTGCGGCGCATCCAGTCGATCAGGGCCGGGTTTTTTTTGCGGTGCAGGGTCCCGTGCAGGTATTGCGACAGCAGCATGCCACTCAGCGCCACCCACAGGAACAGCGCCACGCTGGCGGAGTCGAGCAGCTGGAGCAGCAGCGCCGCATTCAGGCCCACAAAGGCGGGCAGCAGCACCACGGTCAACGACAGGGTCTGGTGTTCAAAGGTGCGGCGGCCCAGTGCATTGGGGCGGGGGTGGTGGGTCTTGAAATCAAAGGAAACGGTTTCGAAAAAATTCAGCTTTTTCAGAGTTCTGGCCCGCAGGGCCAGATAGTCCTCAGAAGAGCGGTTGCCCTCATAAAAGAACATTTCCTTCAGGCCCACCCCGGGTCGGCACGGGTGGTAATCCATCAGCATGTGCACCAGCCCGGACATGGCATCGGCCACATACCAGCCCAGCGGCAGCGCCAGCAGTACCCCCCAGTGCCAGGGCTGGCCACCCAGCAGCAGCAGGACCTGCACGGAGGCCAGGGCATAACTGAGCAGACATAGCCAGTAAATCACGCGCATGGGGCAAGTCCCGAAGGGCAGTGCAGCGATACTATCCCAATCCCTGCGGCTGCTTCAATGGACACACAGGGATCAGGGCAGTGCCAATCAGCTGTCGCTGGGGGTGCGCGGCCGCACTGGCCGGGGCGCGGGCTTGGTGTGGCCATCGCGCTTTTGCTGGCGCAGGTAGCCGCCACGCCGCGCGGGCAGCGGATTTTCCTTCTGGCGCTCAGCACGACGCTTGGCCTGGCCAAACAGGCCGGTTCCGGCGCGGGGTTGCAGGGAGACGCTGTTGGCCAGCTGGTCAATGGCCCCCTTGTCCAGTTCCACCCAGCGGCCAGTGCGCAGTTCGCGTGGCAGGATCACCGTGCCATAGCGGGTGCGCAGCAGGCGGCTGACCTTCAGGCCCTGGGATTCAAACAGGCGGCGTACTTCACGGTTGCGGCCTTCCTTGACCACCACCTGATACCAGCGGTTGATGCCTTCGCCGCCGATGTCCTTGAAGGAGTCGAACTTGGCCGGGCCGTCGTCGAGTTCCACCCCTTTGAGCAGGGTCTGGCGCACCTCTGGCGTGACTTCACCCATGACCCGCACGGCGTATTCGCGCTCAATCTGGCTGGAGGGGTGCATCAGCCGGTTGGCCAGCTCGCCATCGTTGGTGAACAGCAGCAGTCCGGTGCTGTTGATGTCCAGCCGGCCCACCATCACCCAGCGGTCCTGGCTGAGCTGGGGCAGGGCATCGAACGCGGTGGGACGGCCTTCGGGGTCGGTGCGTGAGCAGATTTCCCCTTCGGGCTTGTAGTACACAATCACCCGGCGGCGGACCTCTTCGGCCCGCTGCAGATTGACCTTGCGGCCATCGATGCGCAGCTCATCGGTGGGCTCGACCCGGGTGCCGACCGACGCCACCACGCCATTGACACTGACCCGACCTGCCGCGATGACTTCTTCCATGTATCGACGTGAGCCCAGCCCGATCCTGGCCAGCACTTTTTGCAGTTTTTCGCTCATTTCACCTACTCTTGTGACCACAGGGATCGCAGCTCCGCTGTCTGGTCATCGGCTTTTGCCATGGGTTGCGGGGTTATGATAGGTCATTTGCGGGACGATGTCGCTTGATCTGCTGCAGGATCAAGGGAACTGGCCAGTGCAAGCGGGGGCAGTTCTGCCAATGATGCCAGGCCAAAATCATCCAGAAAACGTGCGGTGGTCACCAGCAGGGCTGGCCGGCCCGGCACCTCACGGTGGCCGTGTTCACGGATCCAGCCGCGTTCGAACAGGGTGCGCAGCAGGCCACTGCTCAGGGCCACCCCCCGGATTTGCTCAATGTCGGCGCGGGTGACAGGCTGCCGGTAGGCAATCACACTGAGGGTTTCCAGCAGGGCAGCCGACAGGCGCTGTGGACGCTCGGGCCACAGTTGGCCCACGGCGGGGGCATAGTCCGGGCGGATGGCCAGTTGCCAGCCGGTGGCGGTCTGGCGCAAGTATAGCGCATGTTGGGCATGGCGCCGGGCCAGGGCTGTCAGACAGGCCTGCAGCAGGCTGGTATTGTCCGGGTCGGGCAGCAGCTGCAGCAATTGTGCCTCGCTGAGCGGCAGCTCGCTGACCAGCAGCACCGCCTCCAGCCGGTTGAGCAGCGCTGGGTCCGGGGTGGGCAGGACATGCGGCCCGGTCATGGTGTGCCTCCGGCCGCTGGCGCGACCGCCTGCAGGCGCAGCGGGGCCAGCCAGCCATCGTCCAGCAGCTGCAACTGCCCCAGCCGCAGCAGTTCCAGCACCGCCACCAGCGACACCACCACCCCCAGCCGACCCTGCTCCGGGCGCAGCAGACTCACAAACGTGGCCTGCGGCTGCTGGCGGAACACCGCGCGGATGTCCGCCAGCCGGTCTTCCAGTTGCACGGCTTCCTCGGTCAGCACAAAGGGTTGTGGCCGGGGCCGCTGCAGCAGGGCCTGCAGTGCCTGGGTCAGCAGGTCGGCTGCATACGGCTGCTGCGGTGGGGGTGGGGACAGGTCGGCGGGTGCCGACAGCACCGGCACAAAAAAATCCCGCCCGGCGATGTCCTGCTGGCCGAGTTGCTGCGCGGCGGCCTTGAACTGGGCATAGGTCTGCAGTCGCGCCATCAGGTCGGCGCGCGGGTCGGCTTCCAGGCTGGGCTGGGCCGGACGGGGCAGCAGCAGGCGCGACTTCAGGTCGGTGAGCAGCGCTGCCATCACCAGATAATCCCCGGCCAGCTCGATCTGATCGACGCGCAGCTGGCGGATGTAGTGCAGGTATTGTTCTGCAATCGGCGCAATCGGCAGCTCACGCAGGTCAAAGCCATTCCTGCGCACCAGATACAGCAAAAAATCCAGTGGCCCTTCAAAGCGCTCCAGCAGCACCGCAAAGGCATCCGGTGGCACATACAGGTCATGGGGCAGCACCTCGACCCAGTGCTGGTCAATGCGGGCGGTCAGGGAGCTTTCCAGCGCTGCGGTCATGGGGTGTCAAGCCGACCAGCGGCCAATCAGCCCCATGGCCTGGCGCACTTCACGCAGCGTGGCCTGTGCGGTGTCACGGGCCCGCACGGCACCGTCCTGCAGGATCCGGTCAATCGCCTGCGGGTCGGCCTCAAACGGCGCGGCCCGTTCGCGCATGGGCCCCAGCAGGGCATTGATGGAATCAATCACCGGCTGCTTGCACTCGATACAGCCAATCGCTGCCGTGGTGCAGCCCTGACAGGCCCAGTCGCGCACTTCGGCACTGCTGTAGACCTGATGCAGCTGCCAGACCGGGCAGCGTTCCGGATTGCCGGGATCATGGCGGCGCACCCGCTGCGGATCGGTGGGCATTTTTTTGACTTTTTCGGCCACACCGGCGGGCGATTCCCGCAGGCTGATGGTGTTGCCATAGGACTTGGACATTTTTTGGCCATCCAGACCGGGCATCTTGCTGGCTTCGGTGAGCAGGGCCTCCGGCTCCGGCAGGATGATCCGGCCCGAACCATCCAGCCCGCCCAGCAGGCGCTCGCGCTCAATCGGTTCCAGGCTGACCAGTTGCTCCACCAGCAGACGGCCATATTTGAGTGCATCGGCGTCGCCCTGTTCGCGGTATTTTTTGGCCATGCGCTGGTATTTTTTGGCGGTGTCCTTGTCCAGTCTGGCCAGCGTCTCGGCCAGCCGGGTTTCGGCATCGTGTTCACGGCCATACAAATGATTGAAGCGGCGCGCCACTTCGCGGGTCAGCTCGACGTGCGAGACCTGATCCGCCCCCACGGGTACCCTGTCGGCGCGGTACAGCAGGATGTCTGCCGACTGCAGCAGCGGATAGCCCAGAAAGCCATAGGTGGCCAGGTCCTTTTCGCGCAGTTTTTCCTGCTGGTCCTTGTAGGTGGGCACCCGTTCCAGCCACGACAGCGGCGTGCCCATCGACAGCAGCACATGCAGCTCGGCGTGTTCGGGCATGGCCGACTGCACAAAAATGGTCGCCTGTGCCGGGTCCAGACCCGCGGCCAGCCAGTCCACCACCATGTCCCGGGTGTGCCCGGCCAGCGCGCGCGGGTCGTCATAGTGGGTGGTCAGCGCGTGCCAGTCAGCCACAAAAAAATAGCAGTCAAACTGATGCTGCAGGCGCACCCAGTTTTCCAGGACCCCATGGTAGTGGCCCAGATGCAGCCAGCCGGTCGGGCGCATACCGGACAGGACACGGGACTGGTGGGGGCTGGGGCTGTTCATGCTGGAGCGTTCCACGGCGGATTCAGGGGCCGCCAGTATACGCAAAAAAAACCACCGCTGCCCGCCCGGACCACACCCCGGAAGCAAGCGCCCGGCTGGCGCACCCGCAGCACCGGTGTCCTGTGGGTCCAGCACGCCCGCACACAGGCAAGGCAGGGGTGTGGGTTAAAAAAATACATCCTGGGCCGCTGCGGCTGGCTGGTTTCTGGACCAGCGCGAGCCGCCCCCTGTGCAGGCAGTCTAGGCGATGATCCCCGAGGCATCGCCCATGCCCTGCCGCACCAGCACGGGCTCATCACCGGACAGGTCAACGATGGTGGTCAGGCCCGTGGTGGCCAGCCCGGAATCCACCAGCACATCCAGCTGTTTGCCAAGGGTCAGGGCGATCTGGTCCGGGTCATCCATCGGCCACTCGTCGCCGGGCAGCATCAGCGTGCTGGTCAGCATCGGTTCGCCCAGCTGTGCCAGAATGGCCTGACAGACCGGATGGGTGGGCACGCGGATGCCGATGGTTTTTTTCTTCGGGTGCATCAGTCGGCGCGGTACTTCGCTGGTGGCCGGCAGGATGAACGTACACACGGACGGGGTGTGCGCCTTCAGCAGCCGGTAGACGGTGTTGCTGACCCTGGCGTAGCTGGCGATCTCGGACAGGTCGCGGCACATCAGCGTGTACTGGTGCAGGTCCGGCAGGCGGCGCAGCCGGGCGATCTGGTCCATGGCCGCCTTGTCGCCAATGTGGCAGCCCAGCGCATAGGCGGTGTCGGTGGGGTAGGCCATCACCTCGCCCGCGTGCAGGCGTTCGACGATCTGGCGGATCAGCCGGGGTTGCGGGGTTTCGGGATGGACACGCAAGTGCAACATGACAACATTCAGCATTCAGGGGTCGATTTTGTTATGATGCGCCGAACACAGCCCGCTGTGCAGTAAAAAATGCAGGGTTTTGTGTGTCCGCCCCCGGCCCTCCAGCGTCCGTTCGCGTGGAAAAAGCCGGTTTTTCTTTGACAAACGCCTGGCGTTTTTTATAGAATCTTCGCCCTATTATGTCAGCGATTTCTTTTCCGGCCCGTCTGGACCCGCTCAAGTGGGCTGAACAGGAGTCCTCCTGGTCAGGGCATGTACCGTTGAGCCGCTTCAGGCGCCTGTGGGCAGAAGCCGCCCAGCCAGAAGAAAGCGATCAGGTCCAGGTGTCCTGCCGGTTTTTTCTGGATGAGCGACACCTGATCCGTCTGGTGGCCAGTGTCCAGGTCAGCCTGCCGCTGATGTGCCAGCGCTGCCTGCAGCCGGTGCGTGACCTGCTGGCGCTGGATCTGGACCTGATCATCCTGCAGGATGGCCGCCAGATGGACCGGGTCGAAGAAGACGCTGACGTGGTGGTGCTGGACGAGGAGCAACTGGCGCATGGTCACACCGGCGACCAGCAACTGGGGTTGCTGGACCTGCTGGAAGATGAGCTGCTGCTGGCCCTGCCGATGTCCCCCCGCCACAGCGATTGCCAGGTGCGGCAGCATCAGGCGGGACCGGTGATCGCACCTGAGCCCCGGGCCAACCCCTTTGAGGTGCTGGCCCAGCTCAAACAGAACACCAAACCCAGCTAGGCCAGAGGCTTTGGCTGGATGGGGATGCTAAATGGCCTGCCCGGTCATTTTTGTCTTTTTCAGATGAGGAGCCTGACATGGCCGTTCAACAAAACCGCAAGAGCCGCGCCAAGCGCGACATGCGCCGTTCCCACGACTTCCTGGTGGCCAACACCCTGTCCACCGACAAGACCACGGGTGAGACCCACCTGCGTCACCATGTGACCAAGGACGGCTTCTACCGCGGCCGCCAGCTGTTCGCCGTGGCGGCCATCGAAGAATAAGTCCTGTTGGGGCGTTGACCGCTTCTACAGCACAGACCGGATAATCTGCGTTCAGGTTATCCGGTTTTTTTATGGCCATTGCCGATTTTTCAGGAACACACCCATGACTGCGCTTGTGGCCCCGCGCCAACACACGGCCCTGATCTTTCCGGGGCAGGGTTCGCAAAAAAAAGGCCTGCTGGCCGAACTGTCCAGCCAGTTTCCCCACATTCAGGCGACCTTTGCCGAGGCCCATCAGGTCCTGGGGGTGGACCTGTGGGCCATCGCCCAGGACGGTGATCCCCGTCTGGACCAGACCGCCTACACCCAGCCCATCCTGCTCAGTGCCAGCGTGGCGCTGTGGCGGCTGTGGCAGGAGCTGGGCGGGGTGCAGCCCGCCCTGGTGGCTGGGCATTCGCTGGGTGAATACAGTGCGCTGGTGGTGGCCGGGGTGCTGGCCTTTGATGAGGCGGTGCAGCTGGTGCACCAGCGTGGCCTGCTGATGCAGCAGGCCGTGCCGGACGGTGGGGCGATGGCCGCCGTGCTGGGGCTGGCCGATGCGGAGGTGGTGGCGCTGTGCGCGGCACTGCAGGCCGGCGGTCATGCCGTCAGTGCTGCCAATTTCAATGCCCCCGGACAGGTGGTGGTGGCCGGGACGACCGCTGCGGTGGCGGCGCTCGCGGCACAGGCCAAAGCCCACCAGGCCAAGGTACTGCCGCTGCCGGTGAGTGTACCTTCGCACTGTGCGCTGATGCATCCTGCCGCTGAGGCCCTGGCAGCGATGCTGGAAAAAACCGCCTTTGCAGACGCCAGAATGCCGGTGGTGCAAAACGTGGATGCCCAGCCCAGCCGTGATGCGGCGGTGCTGCGGCAGGGGCTGATTGACCAGCTCACCCAGCCGGTGCGCTGGACCCAGACCCTGGAACAGCTGGCCCGGCAGGGTATCCAGCAGCTGGTCGAGTGTGGTCCGGGCAATGTGCTCAGCAATCTGGCCAAGCGCCTGCCGGAGCCGCTGCCGTGTCATCCGATCGACACCCGCAGCCGGCTGGATGACGCACTGGCGGCGGTCCTGATGGCGGAGGGCAAACTGGCATGAGTGACATGAAGGCACCCCTGGCGCTGGTGACCGGCGCTTCCCGGGGCATTGGACAGGCGATTGCCGACCGTCTGGCGGCGGACGGGTTTTTTGTGGTGGGCACCGCGACCAGCGCAGCGGGGGCGGCGGCCATTGCCGAAAGACTGGGGCAGCAGGGCACCGGGGTGGTGCTGCAGGTGCAGCAGCCCGAACAGGTGAATCCGCTGCTGGACCAGCTGGAGCAGCAATACGGCCCGCTGGCGGTGCTGGTGAACAATGCGGGCATCACCCGCGATGGCCTGCTCCTGCGCATGAAAGACGAAGACTGGTCGGACATCATGGCGGTGCACCTGGACGGCGTGTTCCGTCTGTGCCGCCGCGCCATCAAGGGCATGAGCCGCCAGCGCCGGGGCCGCATCATCAACATCAGCTCGGTGGTGGCCCGTATGGGCAATGCCGGCCAGACCAACTATGCCGCCGCCAAGGCCGGACTGGAAGGATTCAGCCGGGCACTGGCCCGTGAGATGGGTGGCCGCAACATCACTGTGAACTGCGTGGCCCCCGGCCTGATCGAGACTGACATGACCGATGCAGTGGGTGACCAGTCACGTCAGGCCCTGCTGGGCCGGATCGCGCTGGGCCGGGCCGGACAGCCGGATGAGGTGGCGGCTGCGGTGGCTTTTTTGGCCAGTGATGCATCCAGTTACATCACCGGGGCAGTTTTGCCGGTGAATGGCGGGTTGTATTTTGACTGATGAGTTTTGCAGACGTTGTATTTTGGGCTGATTGCTCTACACTATGAACGTTTCAAAAAACGCTGCACACGATAAGGAGAAACCCCGTGAGCGATATCGAACAACGCATCAAGAAGGCTGTGGCCGAGCAGCTGGGTATGCGCGTTGAAGACATCAAGAATGAAGCCTCGTTCATGGATGATCTGGGCGCTGATTCGCTGGATCTGGTGGAGCTGGTCATGTCCTTCGAAAATGACTTTGGCATCACCATCCCCGATGAAGATTCCAATGCCATCACCACCGTCCAGTCCGCGATTGACTACGTCAGCGCCAAGGTGGGTGAAGCCTGAGCCAGCGGCCCGGCGGGCCGTTCCATCAGGCGGGCTGGGCCGTATCCTGCAGGGGGTCGCCCGGCTCACCAGACCGCAGGCGACTGCGGTTTTTTTTCAGGCTTGCGCCAGCAGGCCGCGGCCGGAGCCCTTATTGCCGGCCTGTGTCTGTCCCCCTCAGGAACAAAAGCGAGTCAAGCCATGAAACAGCGGGTTGTGGTCACAGGAATGGGCATGATCACCCCATTGGGGCTGAATGTGGCCGAGAGCTGGGGCGCAGCGTGCACAGGCACCAGTGGCATCCGCCTGCTGCCGGATCTGGACCCGGCCCAGTTTCGCACCCGGATTGCCGGGACCATCGAGGGCTTTGAGGCCAGTGCCTGGATGCCGCCCAAGGATGCGCGCCGCTACGACCCTTTTGTGCAGTATGGCGTGGCCGCAGCCCTGCAGGCGATGCAGCAGGCCGGACTGGATGAATCGGTACTGCAGACGCTGGACCGGGGTCGCATCGGGGTGTGCATGGGTTCCGGCATCGGTGGGCTGCACCTGATCGAGTCCAGCCACGCGACGCTGCAGGCCCAGGGCGCGCGCCGGGTATCGCCGTTTTTTGTGCCCGGCTCGATCATCAACATGATTTCCGGGCTGGTGGCCATCTATCGGGGTCTGCAGGGACCCAATCTGGCCGTGGCCACGGCCTGCACCACCTCCACCCACAGCATTGGCCTGGCCGCGCGGCTGATTGCCTACGGCGATGCCGACATCATGGTGGCTGGTGGTGCCGAGAGTGCATCCACAGCACTGGGGCTGGCGGGATTTGCCGCCATGCAGGCCATGTCCACCCGCAACGACGCGCCAGACCGGGCCAGTCGCCCCTTTGATCGTGACCGCGATGGCTTCGTGCTCGGCGATGGTGCCGGGGCAATGGTGATTGAGTCGCTGGCGTCTGCACAGCGCCGGGGCGCACCGATTCTGGCCGAGCTGGTGGGTTTCGGCATGAGCGATGATGCCTTTCACATCACCGCTGCACCGGAGCACGGGCAGGGGGCCGCACTGGCGATGCAGCGCGCCCTGCAGGATGCCGGGCTACAGCCAGCGAAGATTGACTACATCAATGCCCACGGCACCAGCACCCCGGTGGGGGACCCCGCTGAATCCCACGCGATTGAAACCGTGTTTGGCACCCACGCGCCCCGTCTGGCGGTCAGCTCGACCAAATCCATGACCGGCCACTTGCTTGGGGCCGCCGGGGCGGTGGAGGCGATTTTCTGCGTGCAGGCCCTGCGCGACCAGATCGTCCCGCCGACCCTGAACCTTGAGCACCCCGACCCGGCCTGCCGACTGGACTATGTGCCGGGTGAAGCGCGCCGCATGGCTGTCCAGCATGCGCTGTCGAATTCCTTTGGCTTTGGGGGCACCAACGGTTCGCTGATTTTTGCCCGCTGGTTACAGTAGTCTGGTTTTTTATTCAAAAACTTACCAACGCACTGCAGGCCCCGTACAGACCTGGCCGGGGATTTTTTTACACTCAAACAACCCCGTAAAGACCGTCCACTGAGGCGGCCTGAATGACTTTTTTTTGAGGAGTGCAGCA
>JBPOIS010000170.1:0-6307 GCA_052034295.1 Pseudomonadota bacterium | reverse complement strand
CCGGCCATGAGTGTGCCGCTCCATGTCAGCAGCAAGGGCCTGCCGATCGGGGTGCAGTTCGTCGCACCGCCTGGCGGTGAAGGGCTGCTGTTCCAGCTGGCTGGACAGCTGGAGCAGGCGCAGCCGTGGCCAGGACTGGCCCCGATGGCGCTCAAGTAAGCCGACAGCCTCACGGCCTGCAGACGCTGTGGCCCGTGGGCCGCAGCGGCTGACCGGCCTCGTTGTGTTTTCACCCGCGCTCGATGTTGCACAGGTGCAGTTGCAGCATCACTGTCCCGCCCAGCGATGCCTTGCCAATTGAATGGATGTAGGCTTTGACTTCGAATTCGGCGCCCTGATCCATCAGGTTGGCCAGCACCATATTGCTGCGCCGGGGGATGAAGCCGAGCTTGTGCGACCGGTAATACACGGCCACCGCGCGGCCGTCATAGGGGTTGAACGGCTCGCGCACCAGCCGCAATTTCATGCCGACTTCCAGCAGCGGCCCGTATTTGGGCAGCTCATAATAATGGCCGCCGACGATTTCGCTGTGCTGCAGCACCATTTGCCGGGCCTTGGGTTCGGGTGCCAGGTTGGGTTCGGTCATGGGCACTCTCCGGCCTGTTTGAAAGCCCCCAGTGTGGCCCGCCCAACCGACAGATGGTGTCGTCTTGTATCGGGGTCGTCCTCTTTTTCATAAAAAACGGCCCGCAGGCCGTTTTTTTCTCTGGCTTAGCCTTCGCGGCGGCGCATGTGTGGAAACAGGATCACATCGCGGATGCTCGGCGCATTGGCAAACAGCATCACCAGCCGGTCGATGCCGATGCCCTCCCCGGCGGTCGGCGGCAGGCCATATTCCAGCGCCTCGACAAACTCGGCATCGTAGTGCATGGCCTCATCGTCGCCGGCGTCTTTTTCCAGCACCTGCTGGCGGAAGCGCTCGGCCTGATCCTCCGCGTCGTTCAGCTCGGAGAAGCCATTGGCCAGCTCACGCCCGCCGATGAAAAACTCAAAGCGGTCGGTGATGTGCGGGTTGTGGTCGTTGCGGCGGGCCAGTGGCGAGGTCTCGGCCGGATATTCAGTGATGAATGTCGGCTGGCGCAGCTTCGTTTCCACGGTTTCTTCAAACACAATGGTCTGCAGCTTGCCCAGCCCAAAGCCGGGTTTGACCTTTTCCCGGACCACATCGCGCACATAGGCGGCCATGAACTCGCGGTCATCGACCTGCGCGGGGCTGATCTGCGGGTTGTGCTGCAGGATGGCGTCGCGCATGCTGATCTTGGCAAACGGTCCCTTGAAGCTGAACACTTCCTCGCCATAGGGCACGTCGGTGCTGCCGAGGATGTCCAGGGCGAGCTTTTCCAGCATGCGCTCGGTCAGGGCCATCAGGTCGCGGTAGTCCGCATAGGCCTGATAAAACTCGATCATGGTGAATTCGGGATTGTGCCGCGTGGACACGCCTTCATTGCGGAAGTTGCGGTTGATTTCAAACACCCGCTCGAAGCCGCCGACCACCAGCCGCTTCAGGTACAGCTCCGGCGCAATGCGCAGGTACAGCGGCATGTCCAGCGCGTTGTGGTGGGTCAGAAATGGCCGCGCCGCCGCACCGCCGGGGATGACATGCATCATCGGGGTTTCGACTTCCATGAAGCGTTCGGCTTCGAGAAAATGGCGGATGCCGCTGATCACCTGCGAGCGGATGGCAAAGGTGCGCCGGGTGTCTTCGTTCATGATCAGGTCGACGTGGCGGGCGCGATAGCGCAGCTCGGTGTCGGTCAGGCCGTGGAATTTGTCCGGCAGCGGTCGCAGCGATTTGGTCAGCAGGCTGAACGTGCGGATGTCCACATACAGGTCGCCCTTGCCCGAGCGGCCCAGCACGCCCGACACCCCGATGATGTCGCCCAGGTCCAGCGATTTGATCTGCGCCAGCGTTTCGGCGGGCAGGACCTTGCGGTCCACATACAGCTGGATGCGCCCGCTCATGTCCTGAATCACCAGAAACGCACCCCGGTTCAGCATCAGCCGTCCGGCCACCGACACCGGCACCTGCGCCTGTTCCAGCGCGGCCTTGTCGTGGTTGGCGTACTGGGCCTGCAGGTCCCCGGCGTAGTGTTCCCGGCGGAAGCCATTGGGAAAGGCACTCTGACCGGACTGGGCTGCCTGTTCACGCAGGGCGGCCAGCTTGGCCTGGCGCTCGGCAATCAACTGGTTTTCACTGGCGGCTTGGGGTTCGGTCATGGCAGGCTCAAAACATGGCTGGAAAAAACGCCGCATAGCATAGCAAAAAACCCGCCCCACCCCAACGCGCTGCCGCAGGCGGTCCCGGCCCAGAATCGTTTTTTTCGATTTTTATAAAAATATTTATCGTTTTTACAGCATAGCCAGCACGCTGCATAATGGCTTTATTGAAAGCAGTGCAGCCCACCAGGCTGAGCGAACCCCCGTGTTTTTTGTGGAGTACACCATGGCCCAGTTTGACCCCAACAGCCCGACCCTCCAGAACCTGGAAGCCGCCTTCGCCGGCGAGTCGATGGCCCACATCAAGTACCGTTATTTTGCCAAGATTGCCCGTGAAATGGGTGATGAAGACACCGCGCGGATCTTTGAAGAAACCGCCGCACAGGAGGTCATGCACGCGTTTGGCCATCTGGACTTGCTCTACCCCAAAGCCAGCCTGACCCCGGCGCGGGCACTGGAAATCGCCATCGAAGGTGAAACCTACGAGTACACCGAGATGTACCCGAAATTCCGCCACTTGGCCGTGGAAGAAGGCCATCAGGCGGCCGTGGCCGAATACGATGAGCAGATTGAGGAATCGCGCGTCCACGCCGAGCAGTTCAGGGCCGTGCTGGAAAAAGCCGCCAAACGCTTTGCGGCGCTGACCACGGTGGAAAAGCGCCACGCCGGCCACTATCAGGCGCAACTGGACAAAGTGCAGTCTGAATCCGCCTGACGGCAGGCGGCTGACTTGACGCAAACTGGACGATTGCGACAGATTGGTGACGTTTTTCGCCAATCGTCCTGGCGGGGCCTTTGCTACAATCGGCGCCACGTGTGCCGCGATGGCCCTTTTGACTGTTTATCCATGAGGACTGTTCCATGAAAAAATACCAGTGCATCGTCTGCGGCTGGATCTACGACGAAGCCACCGGCTGGCCGGATGACGGCATCGCACCCGGCACCAAATGGGAAGACGTGCCCGCGGACTGGACCTGCCCGGACTGCGGCGTGTCCAAGGCTGACTTTGAAATGATTGAAGTGTGACCACAGGCTGCACCCTGTACAGGCCGGGCATTCCGGCCTTTTTTCTGCCCCGGCTGCGGGGCGGCATCTGGAGAAAAATCCCATGAGCCATTCGACTGGCCTGCCGATCATCATTGTGGGGTCCGGCATGGCGGGCTACACGCTGGCCCGAGAGCTGCGCAAGCTGGACGCCGAAGTCCCGCTGCTGATCCTCACCGCCGATGATGCGGTCAACTACGCCAAGCCCACCCTGTCCAATGCACTGGCCGGCAAAAAACACCCCAGCCAGATCGGGCTGGGTGATCAGGCCAAAATGCAGGACACCCTGAAGGCGCAAATCCTGTCGCACGCCACGGTGCAGCAGGTTGATGTGGCCGGGCGGCAGCTCAGCGTGCGGCACGAAGGCAGTGTGCAGACCCTGGCGTACCGGGATCTGGTGCTGGCCGTGGGGGCCTCGCCGATCCGGCTGCCCATCGAGGGTGATGGCGCAGAAGCCGTGCAGGTGGTGAATTCCCTGATCGACTACAGCCACTTCCGTGAACGGCTGGACCGCGCCCCGGCGCAGCGGGTGCTGTTGCTGGGCGCAGGCCTGATTGGCTGCGAGTTTGCCAATGACCTGCAGGCCAATGGCCATCAGGTCCATGTGGTGGATCTGGCCCCCCTGCCGCTGGGCCGCCTGTTGCCCGCCGAAGTCGCCCAGCCGTTTCAGCAGGCGCTGGCGGCACAGGGCATCGACTTCCATCTGGGCACCACGGTCCTCCGCATCGACCGCAGCGAAGGCGACGCGCTGCAGGTGACACTGGCCAATGGCACCACCCTGACCGTGGATGTGGTGCTGTCGGCCGTGGGCCTGCGCCCCAACCTGCAACTGGCCCAGTCGGCCGGACTGGCCACGGCGCGCGGCATCGTGGTCGACCAGCATCTGCAGACCCAGCCCGGCAATCATGTGTATGCAATGGGCGACTGTGCCGAGGTGCAGGGCCACCTGCTGCCCTATGTGATGCCGATCATGCAGCAGGCCCGCGCGCTGGCGCAGACGCTGGCGGGTACGCCGACGCCGGTGGTGTACCCGGCCATGCCGGTGGCGGTGAAAACACCGTGGATGCCGCTGGTGGTGCTGCCGCCCGCCGTGACCGATGTCGAGTGGCAGTTTGAAGCCCTCGACGATGGCCTGATTGCCCGCGCCGAAAATGCCCAGGGCCTGCAGGGCTTCGTGCTGCTGGGGGCCACCGCCGGCAAACAGCGGCTGGCCCTGACCAAACAGGTGCCGGACCTGATGCCGCTGGCCTGATCAAGCACGGCCCCGGTCACCCAAGCCGGGGCCTTGATGTTTCTGACAACGGCCTGCAGGGGATGACCGCACGCTGTCTGGGGTGCTGCGCATAAGAATCTGTTTTTGATTTTTTTTGGCAAAAACAATGGCGGGTGCCCAGTTTTTTTCATCTGAAAAACCGTTTGATTTTTTACATTCAACCGTTATGATTGGCCGCATGTGACAATCTTTATTGTCAAATAAACACGCCCTGGAGTTGCTGCATGGACCATTTAGCACTTGCCCCTTCTGAACACAGCAGCCTGATGCACGCGGGCGAAGTCGAGGCCAATGGCCTGACCCTGCATTTTGAGGTCGGCGGCGACCCTGCCGGGGAGCCGGTGCTGCTGATCATGGGTCTGGGTGCACAGATGCTGCACTGGACCGAAACCTTCTGCGCCGGGCTGATCCAGCAGGGCTACCGGGTGATCCGCTTTGACAACCGCGACATTGGCCTGTCCGGCAAGTTCCGGGGCCGGGTGCCGCGCCCGAATGCACTGAAGCTGATGGGACGGTTTTCGCTGGGCCTGTCCACCCCGGCGGCCAGTGGCTACACGCTGCTGGACATGGCCGAGGACACCAGTCAGTTGATCCGCGCCCTGAAGCTGGACCGGGTGCACGTGATCGGGGCCTCCATGGGGGGCATGATTGCGCAGATTCTGGCGGCCAGCCACCCGGAGCAGGTGCGCAGTCTGGGCCTGCTGTTCACCAGCAACAACCGTGCCCTGCTGCCCCCGCCGGGGCTGGCCCAGCTGCGTGTGCTGACCGGCAAGCCCGGTGGCCACGACGAAGACAGCATCGCTGCGCATTCACAGAAACTCTACCGGCTGATTGGCTCGCCGGGGCACATCGATCCGGCCCATGTGGATGAATTCAGCCGCCGCCTGTACCGGCGCAGTTTCCACCCGGCTGGCATCATGCGCCAGTACATGGCCATTCTGGCCACGGGATCGCTGACGGGCTACGACCGTCGCATCAGCGCCCCCACACTGGTGGTGCATGGCAGCCGTGACCTGCTGGTGCGGCCTGCGCATGGCCGGGCGGTGGCCCGCGCCATCCGGGGGGCCCGCTTTGAGCTGATCCAGGGCATGGGCCATGACATCCCGGATCATTTTGCCCCCCGTCTGGTTGGGCTGTTTGCTGGGCACATCCAGCAGGCCGATTCGGCAGGGCGCTGAACATGGCGGCTTTGCCTTCCCTGCGCCAGCTGTCCTATCTGGTGACGCTGTCTGAGACGCTGAACTTTACCGAAGCAGCCCGGCGCAGCTTCGTCACCCAGTCCACCCTGTCCGGTGGCATCATGGAGCTGGAGCGTCTGCTGGGGGGTGCGGTGGTGGAGCGGACCCGCCATCAGGTGCGGCTGACCCCGCTGGGCCATGCGGTGACCGAGCGGGCCCGACAGTTGCTGGCCGACAGTCAGGACCTGATGAACCTGTCCCAGTCGATGGCGGAGCCCATGACCGGCACCCTGCACCTGGGAGTGATTCCGACCATTGCGGCCTTTGTGCTGGCGGATTTTCTCAATGAGGCGCGCCAGCAGATGCCCAACCTGCAGCTGGTGGCGCACGAGCTGACCAGTCAGGTGGCGGTCGAGCGCCTGCGCGAGGGGCGTCTGGATGCGGTGCTGCTGGCGCTGCCCTTTGATGTGGAGCACCTGCAGTGCTGGCCGATTGGCGAGGAGCCGCTGTTGCTGGTCACCCACCAGCAGCATGACCAGCCCCCTGTGCTGCGCACCGAGGCGCTGGACACCCGCCGCCTGCTGCTGCTGGAGGA
>JBPOIS010000190.1:0-10045 GCA_052034295.1 Pseudomonadota bacterium | reverse complement strand
TGCTCCAGCGCTTCGGCAGACTCGGCGGCGCTGATGCGCTTGTAAAACAGCAGCCGCTGGTGCACATCATTCAGGTAATCGTCGGGAATCCGCGCCGGCAGGTGTAGGTTGATGTCGGCCGTCAGCGACAGCGGTGCATCCAGATTGGGGGCCTTGCCATTGGCGATCGCCCTGGTGGCGCGCTCAAGCATGTCCATGTACAGGCTAAAGCCAATCGCCTGCATGTTGCCGCTTTGCTGCTCGCCGAGCAGTTCACCGGCGCCACGGATTTCCAGATCCTCGGAGGCCAGAATGAAGCCCGAACCCAGATCGGAAGCACGCTGGATGGCTTCGAGGCGTTTTTCGGCATCGCCTTTGAGGGCCTTCAGGGACGGCACCAGCAGGTACGCGTAGGCCTGATGGTGGCTGCGCCCCACCCGCCCGCGCAACTGGTGCAGCTGCGCCAGCCCCAGCTTGTCGGCGCGCTCGATGATGATGGTGTTGGCGTTGGGCACGTCGATGCCGGTTTCGATGATGGTCGAACACACCAGCACGTTGTACTGTTTGTGGTAAAACGCCTGCATTACCTGCTCCAGCTCGCGCTCGCGCATTTGCCCGTGCGCCACGGCCACGCGGGCCTCCGGCACCAGCCGGGTGATGTCTTCAGCGGCGCGGTCGATGCTGTCCACGTCGTTGTGCAGCAGGTACACCTGCCCGCCGCGCAGCAGCTCGCGCAGGATGGCTTCCTTCAGCACCGGGTTGCTGCGTTCCATCACAAAGGTTTTCACCGACAGCCGCCGTGCCGGGGGGGTGCTGATGATCGACAGGTCGCGCAGGCCGCTGAACGCCAGATTCAGGGTGCGCGGAATCGGGGTGGCGGTCAGGGTGAGCAAATCCACATCGGCGCGCAGGGCCTTGATTTTTTCCTTGTCACGCACGCCGAAGCGGTGTTCTTCATCGACGATCATCAGGCCGAGTTTTTTGAAGACAATGCCCGCCTGCAGCAGCTTGTGGGTGCCAATCAGGATATCGACCTTGCCCTCGGCGGCATCGGCAATCGCCTGCTGCTGTTCCTTGCGGCTGCCAAAGCGCGACAGCACCTCAATGCGCACCGGCCAGTCGGCAAAGCGGTCGGAAAAATTGTCAAAATGCTGCTGCGCCAGCAGTGTGGTCGGCACCAGCACCGCCACCTGATAACCGCTGTGCACCGCCACAAACGCCGCGCGCATGGCCACTTCGGTTTTGCCAAAGCCCACATCGCCACACACCAGCCGATCCATGGGCCGGGGACGGGCCATGTCGTGCAGGGTGGCCGCAATCGCCAGCGCCTGATCTGGGGTTTCCTCAAACGGGAACTGCCCGGCGAAGCGGTCGTAATCGGCACTGTCCGGGGTGAAGGCAATGCCCGGCCTGGCCTCTCGCCGCGCCTGCGTGGACAGCAGCTCGGCGGCCACATCGTGGATCTGCTCCACGGCCTTGCGCTTGGCCCTGGCCCAGGCGTCGCTGCCCAGCCGGTGCAGCGGGGCGTGCTCCGGGTCGCCGCCACTGTAGCGGCTGATCAGTTGCAGACTGGCCACCGGCACGTAGACCTTGGCACCTTCGGCGTAGTCGATCTGCAAAAACTCGTGCAGCGCGTCGTCGATCTCCAGCGTCACCAGGCCCTGATAGCGCCCCACCCCGTGATCAACATGCACCACGGGCGCACCGATGGCCAGTTCGGCCAGCGACCGGATCAAAAACTCGCCCGACACCTCAGGGGTGGATTTGCGCCGTCTGGACTGGCCGACCCGCTGGCCAAACAGTTGATTTTCGACGATGACCGCCAGCCGGTCCGCCAGCAGCAGGCCACGCTCCAGCGGGGCGGTGGCGATGGCCAGACGCTCGTCCTGGCGCAAAAAATCCGGCAGATCCTGCCGCAGGGCCAGCGGCCCCAGCACCGGCTGCACCAGCTCGCGCAACGCTTCACGCCGGCCGGCACTCTCGGCCACCAGCAGCACCCGCCCGGTGAATCCCTGCACAAACGCCCGCAGTGCCGCCAGTGGCTCCGGGGCCCGGTGATTGATGGGCCACTGCGGCGCAGGAAGCAGCGGGGCATTCAGGGCACCCGCGCGGTCCGGGGCGGGCTCCGCCGACAGCAGCACCCGGCCAAACGCATTCATCCGCCCCAGCAACTCGGCCTCGGGCATGAACAGCAGCTCCGGCGGCAGGATCGGTGCGTCCAGATTGTGGCGGCGGTCCTCGTGGCGCTGGCTGATCTCGGCCCAGAACTGCGCCATCGTGCGCTGCACCGCCGCATCACTGACCAGCAGGGTCTGTGCCGGCAGGTAGTCCAGCAGGGTACCGCTGCGCATGGCCTCCGCCTCAAAAAACAGCGGCAGGTAATACTCCAGCCCCGGTGCGGCCAGCCCCTCCATCACATCCTGATACAGGTAAAACCGCTTCGGGCTGTGGTCTGGAAACACCTCGGCAAAACGCTCGCGGAACACCGACCGCCCGGCCACCAGCGGAAACTCCCGTGCCGGCAGCAGGCGAAACGCCGTCAGCCGTCCGTCCGGCAGGGTGCGCTGGGTCTCGGGGTCAAACTGGCGCAGCGATTCGATTTCATCATCAAACAGCTCCACCCGCACCGGATACGCCTGCCCCATCGGGTACACATCCAGCAGACTGCCGCGCAGGGCAAACTCCCCCGGCGCATACACCGTCTCCACCGCATGATAGCCTGCGCGCACCAGCCGGGCCCGCTCATGCTCCGGGTCAAAGGTCTGGCCGGTCTGCCAGTCAAAATGCTGGCCCAGCAGCCACTGCGGCGGGGCAATGCGCTGCATCAGGGTCGGTGCGGCCACCACCAGCACCCCCTGCCGGGGCAGATGGGCCAGCACCGCCAGCCGCTCGGACACGATGTCCTGATGCGGCGACAGTCGGTCATAGGGCAGGATTTCCCAGTCGGGGAACAGCGTCGGCGTCACCCCGCAAAAGCGCAGCTCTTCCTCCCGCCGGGCTGCATCCGCCGAGTCCTGCGCCACCATCACCAGCAGGTCCTGACGCTGGGCAGCCAGCGCCGCCAACACCAGCGCCGTGCCCAGTCCCTGCACCCCACCCAGCCAGTGCCGCGCCCCGGCCGACAGGGCCGCTGCCGAATTCAGCCAGTCGGCTGACAGCCAATCTTGCACACGCACACCCAGACACCCTGCCCGATTCAACCGGCCCCACTATACCCAGAGAAATCGCCCTGACAACCGGCCTCCCGTGCGTTTTTTTGAGGGTTTTTGCTGTTTTGGCCAATCCACAACCGGCACAACTGGGCTAATCTGTCCAAAAACCAGCGGGCGACGCCAGGACATCCGCCGCCCCCACGCCCCCACAAGGGGTTTGTTGACACAGGATCAGGAACGTCATGACCACCCACTCCCTCAGCCAGTCCCGCCGCCGTGCGACCGCCCTGCTGCTGGCCATTTCGCTGTGCTGGCTGGTGCTGCTGGTGCTGTCGCGGTTTTACCACACCGCCTGGCTGGAGATGCTGATTGCGGCCACCGAAGCCGGCATGGTGGGCGGACTGGCCGACTGGTACGCCATCACCGTGCTGTTCCGGGACCCCTTTCCCCGCGCCGTGCCGCTGCCCCGGCTGATCCGCGACCACACCGCCATCATCCCGCGCAATCAGAGCCGCATTGCCAACAGCATGGCGCGCTTTGTCCAGGAAAACTTCCTCGCCCCGGCCGTGGTGCGGCAGACCTTTGCCGAACGCGACCTGCTGCGCCCTGTGGCCCAGTGGCTGGCCCAGCCCAGCCAGAGCCAGCAGGTGGTCGAGGAGGTCACCCGCCTGCTGCCGCGCCTGTTCCAGCTGGCCGACATTCCGGCACTGAATCAGTTTGCCCAGCATCTGGTGCGGGACTGGCTGACCGCCACCCGGCTGAATCAGCCGATTGGCCGCATTCTGGAGGCCCTGTTTGCCGACAAGGCCCACCACCCGGTGCTGCAGCTGATCCTCGATCAGCTCGGCCTGTGGATCAGCCGTCACCCCACTGAGGCCCGCGACATGATCCAGCGCTTTCTGGATGACACCGGGGTGATGGGGCTGGTGACGCGTGGCCTGAGCAGCCTGCTGGGCATTGACCTGCGTGACAAGGCCGTGGCCGGGGTGCTCAAGGTGCTGGAGCAGGTGCGCGCCGAGCCGCAGCACCCGCTGCGCGTGCACCTGGATCAGGCCGTGGCGGAATGGGCCATGGCACTGCTCAACGATGATTCACAGGAATCAGCCCAGCTGGAAGCCTTCAAAAACCAGCTGATGATGCACCCGGCGGTGGCGGCCTTTGTCAGTCAGGCCGTCACCAGCCTGCGCGAAAGCGTGCTCAGCGACCTGTCCGCGCCCGACTCGGCCCTGAAGCGTAACCTGACCGAACAGCTGCAGCGCTTTGGCCAGCGGCTGGATGAGGACGAGGCGGCCCGCCGCGCCCTGTCGCATGAGCTCGGCGAGCTGGCCGCCGATCTGGCCGAGCGCCACTCGCAGGTGGCGGTGGCCTACGTGCGCGACCAGATCGAAGCCTGGGACAGCCAGATGATCATCGACAAAATCGAAGCCGAAGCCGGCAGCGACCTGCACATGATCCGCATCAATGGCGTGCTGGTCGGCAGCATGATTGGCCTGTTGCTGGGCGGCATCAAGCTGGCGCTGACCTGAGCCTGCGCGCAGCAAAACCGCAACCATTTGGCATTTTTCGGGCTTTGACGGCGGCAGCGTGATCGGTTAACGTGGCCGGATGCCGTTCTGGACAGACCCGAACCGGCCCTGACGCCCAAGGAGTTTGAGCGTGTTTGATTATCTGGTGTTCATTGGCCGTTTCCAGCCGTTTCACCTGGGCCACCAGTCGGTGGTCGCCGAAGCCCTGAGCCGCTGCCGCGAAGTCATCCTGCTGTGTGGTTCGGCCGGGATGCCACGCAGCACCCGCAATCCGTTCAGCGTCGAGGAACGCCGGCAGATGATTCTGGGCGCATTTGCCCCGCAGGACGCCGAACGCATCCATGTGGTCGCGCTGGAGGACCGCCTCTACAACGACACCCGCTGGGTGCAGCAGGTGCAGCAGGCAGTGCAGCAGACGCTGGTGGCGGCGGCGCGCGACAATGGCATCGACCCCGCACAGGCGCGGGTGGGCCTGATTGGCCATCGCAAGGACAGCAGCTCCTACTACCTGTCGCTGTTTCCGCGCTGGGACGACGTGGGCGTGGACAATTTCCACGGCATTTCCTCGACCCCGATCCGGGACAGCTACCTGCTGGGGGCACTGCCCCGCCCCGATCTGGTGCCGGACAGCACCTTTGCCTTTTTGCGTGAATTCCAGCAGACCCCGGCCTATCAGGCGCTGTGGGAAGAGGCCGGGTTCATCGACCGCTACAAAAAACAATGGGAGCAATCCCCCTACCCGCCCACCTTCGTGACTGTGGATGCGGTGGTGGTGCAGTCCGGCCACGTGCTGCTGGTCGAGCGTGCCGCCCTGCCCGGCAAGGGCCTGTGGGCGCTGCCCGGCGGGTTCATTGACCCACAGGAAACCCTGCTGGAGGGCTGCCTGCGCGAGCTGCGCGAGGAAACCCGCCTGAAGGTGCCCGAACCCGTGCTGCGCGGCAGTCTGAAGGCCCAGCGCACCTTTGATGACCCGTTCCGCTCGGCGCGGGGCCGCACCATCACCCAGGCATTTTTTTTCCAGCTGCGCAATGACCCGGACCTGCCCAAGGTCAAAGGCCACGACGACGCCAGACAGGCGTTCTGGGTGCCGCTGGCGGATCTGAACGCCAGCCGGTTGTTTGAAGACCATTACGCCATCATTTGCGAGCTGGCTGGACTGTAACCGATTGATGTGCTGATTTTTTCACGCGGCAGGGATAGACCCGGCCGTGCCACCGCCAACCACAGAGGAGTTCTGTCATGGCCAATTTTCCCAATCACCTCAACAACCTGCTGCTCGACACCGACAGCTACAAGGCCTCGCACTACCGCCAGTATCCGCCCGGCACCCAGCGGGTCAGCAGCTACATTGAAGCCCGTGGCGGCGAGTTTGATCAGGTGGTGTTTTTTGGGCTGCAGGCCTATCTGAAGGAATCCCTGAGCCAGCCGATCCGCCAGCAGGACATTGACGAGGCCGACCTGCTGTTTGCCGCCCATGGGGTACCCTTCAACCGTGCGGGCTGGCAGGACCTGCTCGACCGCCATCAGGGCCGCCTGCCCGTGCGCATCGAAGCCCTCCCCGAAGGCAGTGTGGTGCCGCTGCACACCGCGGTGGTGCAGGTGGTGAACACCGATCCGGCCTGCTGGTGGCTGACCAGCTATCTGGAAACGGCGCTGCTGCGGGCGGTCTGGTACCCGTCCACGGTGGCCAGTCTGAGCCATGCCTGCCGTGCGATGATCCGCACCGCCATGCAAAAAAGCTGTGATGACCTGTCCGGCCTGCCGTTCAAGTTGCATGACTTTGGCGCCCGTGGTGCCTCCAGCCGCGAGACCGCAGCCCTGGGCGGCCTGGCGCACCTGGTGAATTTCAGCGGCACCGACACCGTCAGTGCCCTGATTGGGGCGGCACGCTGGTATGGCATGGATTCACCGGAAAAAATCGCCGGTTTTTCCATCCCGGCGGCCGAACACAGCACCATCACCTCGTGGGGCCGTGAAGGTGAGCTGGACGCCTACCGCAACATGCTGCGGCAGTTTGGCGGCCCCGGCAAAATCCTCGCCGTGGTCAGCGACAGCTACAACCTCTGGCACGCCATCGACCACCTGTGGGGCGAACTGCTCAAGCCTGACATCGAGGGCATGGGCGGCACGCTGGTGATCCGCCCCGACAGCGGCGACCCGGTCAAGGTGGTGCGTGAGGCACTGGAGCGGCTGGCGGTGCGCTTTGGCACCACACTGAACCAGAAGGGCTACAAACTACTGCCGCCGTGCGTGCGGCTGATCCAGGGCGATGGCATCAACCCGGTCAGCCTGCAAAAAATCCTCGATGCGGTGCTGACGGCGGGTTTCAGCGTGGACAATCTGGCCTTTGGCATGGGCGGCGGCCTGCTGCAACAGGTGAACCGCGACACGCTGGGCTGGGCCATGAAGGCCAGTGCCGCCGAGGTGAATGGCGTGTGGCGCGAGGTCTACAAGGACCCGGTGACCAGTCCCGCCAAGCGCAGCAAACGTGGCCGGCTGGCGGTGGTGCAGCATGGCGGTGCATTCGAAACCATTCACTTGGAAGACCTGGGCCAGCGCAGCAACTTGCTGCGGCCTGTGTTTGAACAGGGCCAGCTGCTGGTGGATGACGACCTGGGCACCATCCGTGCCCGGGCCGGCTGGGGCCATTGACGTCGCGGTCAGCCGCACAGCCTCCAAAAGCAGCCTGCGGGCTGCTTTTCATTGGATCATCGAAAAAAACGATCCTGTTTTAATCACCCCATCACAGTGTCTATTCAGCAAGCTCATGTTCATTCAGGTATTTTTGCAGTCCTGACCTGCGGCTCAAATGGATTTGACGCATCAGCCTGCCCGCCCTGCGGCACCGCTGCCCGTGCCTTGTGCCCAAAAAAACCCTCGCCGTTGCCCGAGAGACCTGCCATGCACCTGCCCCGGTACCGTTTTTTGGACCTGCACCACCTCAACCCCTACCTGCTGTGGCTGCTGGTTCTCCCGGCGCTGGTGACCCTGCTGGGCATTGGACATGGAATGGAATCGCTGCAGATGGTGTCGGTGCATGGTGCCGACACCCTGCTGCACCAGTTGCCGTATGCCGAGCGTCAGCAGTTGCGGCACGACCACTGGATGCGCCTTGGCCAGATCAGCCTGACCCTGCTGATGCTGGTGTTCTTTTTTGCCTGCTGGCTGTATGTGGCCAACCGCAACCTGATTGCCCTGTTTGAGCAGGTGGAGCGCTCACTGCGGCATTCATTGCGGCTGTTCCTGCACATGCTGGCCAGTGCGTTTTTTTCACTGCGGATGATGCGCAAGCTGTGGCAGCACAGTACCCCGGACAGCCATGCCCATCAGGCACCGGCCTGGCTGGTGCCGCTGTGGTGGACTGACCTGATCGCGGCCAACGTCTGCAAGGTCACCGCCGCCATCAAGCTCAGCCACGCCGCCACCGTGGGGGCCTGGGTGTCCGGCCTCCACTGGACGCTGGGCACTTATGTGCTGTATCTGCTGCTGTATGTCCTGACGTGGCAAGTGGCCCGGAAGCTGGCGTGGCTACAGCGCATCCACTGGCACCAGCGCAGCCCGCTGGATCCGGCCTCACCTGTGGCCGCCAAAGCCTGATCCAGCGCCCACCCCAGGGGGCCCCCGGTGGTTTGCCGTTTTTGCTGCCCCCCCACCCGCAACAGCTGCGCCCTTACACAACTGCCCCGGCCACGGCCATGCCATTGCGGCCATCACGCTTGACCGCATACATCAGCTGATCGGCCTGGGTCAGCAGATCCTGTAGTTCGGTGGCCTGCGGCGTACAGTGCAGCATGCCCACACTCAGCGTCACCGGCCAGCCACGCTGCTGCATGGCCTGATTCAGCCCGTGCTGAAGTCGCCCCAGAATCACCTTCCCCTCGTCGGCACTGCAACAGGCCAGCAGCACGGTGAACTCATCCCCGCCCATCCGCCCCAGCAGGTCCTGCGCCCGCAGGTGCTGGCTCAGGTATTCCGTGGCCTCGCGCAATACCCGGTCGCCCTCGGCATGGCCGTGCTGGTCATTGACCTGCTTGAAGTGTTCCATGTCCAGATAGGCCAGCACAAAGGGCTGCTGCAGGCGGCGGTGCTCGGCCAGGGCGGCCTCGGCCTGCTCAAAGAAGTAGCGCGAGTTCATCACCCCGGTCAGGCTGTCATAGCGGGACAGGCGCTGCTCCTTTTCCATCAGCGTCTTGATGGACGACAGCAGCGAACTGATCAGCAAAAAAAATCCGATGCGGATCAGCACATTCCAGTAGGCAGTCAGGGGAATGGTGTACACATGCCCTGACCACTCATCGGCATAGAACCACACCACCCCGGACAGCAGCGCACAGCCCAGTCCCCAGCGCCGCCCCATGGTCCAGCTCATCACACTGACCGGAATCACATAAAACAGCGAAAACGCCAGCTCATACCCTGTGACCACATCCAGCACCCCGACCAGCGCCAGCAACAGCCCCACCAGCAGCACCCGCTGCCAGACCGGCCAATGTGCAATGCGATTCAGCAGCGTCAGCATGCTGGTGTTCTCCTGTCGGACGATGACATGACCTGCCCCCAAACTATCCTATCCCCGCGGCCTCCTCAACGGCCACAGGACCGGCAGTCCTTTTTGCCGGTTCAGTGTCCAGACCGGGCCACACCCTGCTGCCTGAGCCTTGACCAGACGGCTTCATTCTGGCTCCAATCCCCCACCCGCCAGTGCCAGACCTGCACGCCAGCGGTGCCGTTCCGGTAGTACAGGGAGATGCTGCGCGTTGCCTCAGATGCATCCACCTCAGTCACTTGCGTCCAGGGGATTTGCTCTCGCTGCTTCCCCCGGTGATGGCGTTGTATCCCGTCATTGGTGAGCACTACACTTTGCTGGCCAAAATGACGAGCCCACAGGAAGGCCACCATCAGGCTCAGCACAGCCGCCAATCCATAACCCACAGCATGCCAACCCAGCCCAAGGCTGATCCCTGCCAGCAGGATGAACGAACCGACAGCCACTGTCACTGACTCATGTAGCCAGCTCATGCGTTCACTGTACACGGCCCCTTGCGTCCTGGCCGCAAAAAACCTGCGCAGGCGCCGGCTCTCCAGCAGGTTATGCTGCACCGCCAACGCCGTGACCCCGCCGATGAACAACAGGAACCCCCCAAAAAAGGACCTGCCCCAGACCACCAGAACCACACAACCGGCGATCCAGGCCACCGCCGTGGCCGCATAAAGATGATGGCGCCTTTTTAGGGCCTGTCATCAAATAACTTGAGAGGATGTGCTGATGTCTTCATCCTACAGGGATGAACAAGCGCTATGCCCTTCGCGATGACCAGTGGGATCGCATCAAAGACCATCTGCCTGGACGGGCAGGTACCGTTGGCGTCACTGCACGCAACAACCGCC
>JBPOIS010000001.1:0-7688 GCA_052034295.1 Pseudomonadota bacterium | reverse complement strand
CAGGTGGGCTTCAACCTGCTGATTTATCCCGCCAAGGGCTATTCAGCCACCTACGCCCTGCCCGAGGATCTGGATGCCCCGTGGGTGAGCCTGACCGACGATGAGTACAAGCTGGTGTTTTCCCGGCTGGGCCAACGCCTGCGCGTTGCCGGGACCGCTGAGCTGAATGGCTACAGCACCCAGCTCAATCCAGTCCGCTGTGCCGCACTGCACCGCCGGGTGTCGGCGCTGTTTCCCCAACTGGCGGGCCTACAGCCGGACTACTGGACCGGCCTGCGCCCCTCGACCCCCTCCAATGTGCCGTATCTGGGCCGCTCGCCACTGCGCAACCTGTACCTGAACACCGGCCACGGTACGCTGGGCTGGACCCACAGCTGTGGTTCAGCCCGGCTACTGGCCGAGCTGATGTCCGGCAGCCCAGCATCGCTGCCGCTGGAGGCGCTGCGGCGTTAAGCCGGACAGGACCACAAAAAAAAGTTTATTCCCCGAAAGGCTACGACATAACCTGTCGGTACCATCCAGTACACTGCCAAATTGATGCATAGGTTTTGCATTTTTTGTTAATTGCTAGCTGCCCAACTCAGGTGTGTTATGTCGCAGGATTCCCCATCGCCCAAGCGTGCCAAGGTGCACACCCGCTACGCCCAGCGGATTGCCGAAATCATCGAAATGCTGCACGACGGCAAGACCGTCTACACCCAGCAGCTGGCGCAGCGCTACCGCACCAGCGAACGCACCATCCAGCGCGACCTGAACAATGCCGACCGCATCACCCTGCCGCTGGAGCGCACCAAGGATGGCGGCTATCGCCTGAAAGCGCCGAATGGCACAGGCAAATTTGGCTTCACCGAGCTGCAGCGCTTTGCCGAACTGACCGGTGTGGCTGGATCGCTGCCGTCGATGGAGCGCACCCAACTGGCCCGGCTGCTCGACCCGCGCAGCCAGCCGCCGCTGGAATACCGCAGCGAAGGCCTGGAAAACGCCCGGGCGTTCCGGCACCTGTTCGAGCTACTGGAGCAGCAGATCAGCCAGCACCAGCTGGTGCAATTTGACTACAAAAACAAAACCCGGCGGGTGGCCCCGTACCGGCTGATCCAGAACCATGGCAGCTGGTATCTGGCCGGGCTGGAGCAGGACATCCTGAAGATCTTCCGGCTCAGCCTGATCCAGAATGCCCTGCCAGACCCGGACCAGACGCCGTTTGAACCGCACGCGGACGTGATTGAGCGCATGGATGACTCGGCCGGGAACTGGTTTGCCTCCAACCCCAGCACCGCCCAGGCCCGGCTGCAGGTGGCCCCGGACATTGCGGCCCATTTCCGCAGCCGCGAACTGCTGCCCAACCAGCGCATCGTGGAGGAACAGCCCGATGGCCAGCTGATCATTGAGACCACCTACCACCACCCCCTGCAGATCCTGCCGATCATCCGCTACTGGATTCCCCATGTGCAGATCCTGCAGCCCAGCGACCTGCAGCAGAATCTGGTGCATGGCCTGCAGGGGTACCTGCAGCAGCTCAAACCGCAGGAGTCCTGAGCCGCCCCCCGCTACCCGCCGCCCTGCACCCGGCTGGCCGGGAACACCGCGGCAAAGGTCGAGCCCTGACCCGGCACGGACTGCACCTGCAGGCGTCCGCCATGCTGCATCAGCACATGCTTGACGATGGCCAGCCCCAGCCCGGTGCCGCCGGTGGCGCGGCTGCGGCCGCTGTCCACCCGATAGAAGCGCTCGGTGAGCCGGGGCAGGTGATCGGCTTCAATGCCGATGCCGCTGTCGGTCACCGCAAACACACCCTCACCCTGTTCATTGATGAACCAGCGCAGGCTGACCTCACCGCCCGGTGGGGTGTATTTGATGGCATTGGTGACCAGATTGGACAGCGCGCTGGCGATGTCCTGCTCGCAGCCGCGCAGACCGGCATGGCTGTCGATGTGCAGGTGCAGGCTGTGGCCATATTCGGCGTTGTAGGCTTCGGCATCGCTGAACACCTGCGCCATCAGCGCGGGCATGTCGATCTGGCTGACCGCACCGCTGGATTCATTTTCCAGCCGTGACAGCAGCAACAGGTCATTGACCAGATGGGTCATGCGCCGGGTCTGCTGCTGCATTTGTCCAAAGCCCCGCCGCCAGCGCGGGTTCAGGTCATCCTGATCCAGAAAGGTTTCCAGATAGCCCGCCAGCACCGTCAGCGGCGTGCGCAGCTCGTGCGACACATTGGCGACAAAATCCTTGCGGATCTGTTCCAGCCGGTGCAACGGGGTGATGTCGTACACGATCAGCAGGCGGTCATTCTGGCCAAACCGGGTCAGCTCACACTGCAGGTAACGGCCCTGCTGCACCCACGACGCCAGCTTCAGCGCCTCGTCGTAGTCTTCGGACTCAAAATAGGCCACAAACTCCGGATGGCGGATCAGGTTCAGCAAAAAATTGCCCCGGTCGCCCGCCCTGAACCCCAGCAGCACCTCCGCAGCCGGATTCCACCACTCCAGCTGGCCAATGCCATTGATCAGCACCACCGCCTCGGACAGCGCCGACACTGAAGCCCGGGCGCGCTCAATGGTGTTGACCAGACTGGTCCGGGCCCGGCGCTCCGAGATCTGCAAACGGTGCACATTGTAGGCCAGCGCGGCCCACACGCCCTTGAGCTCGGGCGGCGGCGTGTCGGGAAAAAACCGGATCCAGCGGTACAGTCGATACAGGGCGTACCACTGCAGCCACAAAAACACCAGCAGGCCCAGAAACAACCCACTGAGCGGAAAACCCAGCAGCGCCCCCAGCCCTCCGCCAATGGCCAGCCACAACACCAGCCGGCCGAGGTCCTGCTGGATCACCTGGGTCAGTGCCCCCTGAGAGTCAATCAAGGCTGATCCCGCCGGTCCATGCCCATGAATTCAATCCACACGGGTGGAAAACCGGTAGCCGGTGCCGCGCACAGTCTGGATGAAGCGGTCATGGCCAGACGGCTCCAGCACCTTGCGCAGGCGGCGGATGTGCACATCAATGGTGCGGTCCTCGACATACACATTGCCCCCCCAGACCTGATCGAGCATTTGCGCCCGGGTGTAGGCACGGTCCTGATGGGTCATGAAAAATGCCAGCAGGCGGTATTCGGTCGGGCCGATCTCGACGGTCTGGCCGCCGCTGCTGACCCGCTGGCTGACCGGGTCCAGCACCAGCCCCCCGGCATCGATCACCCGTTCCCCGGACAGGGCGCTGGAACGGCGCAGCACCGCCCGGATGCGTGAAATCAGCTCACGGGTGGAAAACGGCTTGGTCATGTAATCATCGGCTCCGGCATCCAGCCCCTGGACCTTGTTGTCCTCATCGCCGCGCGCCGTCAGCATGATCACCGGAATTTCCGACAGCGACTCATCGCGCTTCAGCCGTCGGCACAGCTCAACCCCACTGACCCCACCGGGCAGCATCCAGTCCAGCAGCACCAGTGCCGGGCGGGCGTTGACCACCAGCTCGTGCGCCTGGCGGGCGTCCTCCGCCTCCAGACAGGCATAGCCCGCCAGATCCAGCGCGGTGTGCAGCATCTCACGGATGGGCAGCTCATCGTCAACAATCAGAATGCGTTCACTGTGCATCAAAGGTTCTCTCCAGGACACCACTGCGCCGCCGGACGCCATGGCTGCATGACAAAACCATTACACCTGCAGAATATGACGGATTGATGGCAAACGCTCAGAGTTCCGGCAATTGCCGCAGGTGTTCATAGGTGCCAATGAACGCCAGCGAACACACCCGCAGGATGTCCTCTTCCCGATCCTGATAGTCGGTGAGCACCCAGCGCACCATCAGCTGCATCACAAAGCCATTCAGCCCCGAAGCCATCAGCGACAGCAGCGCGGGCTGGGCCTTCAGGCTGGGCAGCACCACCGCCAGCACCTGCCGGGTCAGCAGGTCGAAGCGTTTGACCGCATCAATCGCACTGCCATGCACCTCGCGCATGAACGTGGAATCAATGAACACAATCCGCGCCACCCGCGGGTCGGCCTTCAGGGCCGACAAAAACGCCCGCAGCAGTGCATCAATCCACTGCTCCGGCTCTGGCACTGCATCGCTGAACGCCGTCAGCACCTGCGCCTCCAGCAGGGCAATCTGCTGATTGTACAGGGCCTCAAACAGCTTCTCGCTGTTTTTGAACGATTCATAAAAATACCGCTCGGTCAGCCCGGCCTGCAGGCAGATGTCGCGTACGGTCACGGCAAAAAATCCCTGGGTGCCGTACAGCTCCAGCGCGGCCTTCAACAGCAGCTCACGGCGCTGGGCCTGCCGCTCGGCCAGGCTCAGGCCCCGGAAATTGCGCCGGGGCCGGGTCTCGGCGGCTGAAGTGGGGTCTGGGCGATCAGTCAAAATCAAGCTCCCTGTGTGCATCCTGCACCTGCGGTGTCAAGGCCAGACATTGGCCAATGTGCTCAGGCAGGTGGTCAGAATGTCTAATTGACATGTGGCATTGTCGATTCTATAGTCATTTTGCCTTTTTAGACAGCTCTGGACCCGTCATGAAGAATTTCAAAGATAAAGTGGCCGCCATCACTGGCGCAGGCTCAGGCATTGGCCGCCAGCTGGCGGTCCTGCTGGCCCGCGACGGCTGCCACCTCGCCCTGTCTGACGTGAATGAAGCCGGCCTGAACGAAACCGCCGGGCAACTGCGGTCCAGCGGTGTACGCATCACCACCACCGTGCTGGACGTGTCCAGCCGTGAAGCCGTGGCCCAGTGGGCCAGCCAGACGGTCCGGGAGCACGGCAAGGTTAACCTGATTTTCAACAATGCCGGGGTGGCGCTGGGCAGTACGGTTGAAGGCATGCGCTACGAAGATTTCGAGTGGCTGATGAACATCAACTTCTGGGGCGTGGTGTACGGCACCAAGGAATTCCTCCCCCACCTGAAAGCGGCGGGCGATGGCCACATCATCAACATCTCCAGCCTGTTTGGCCTGACCGCCCAGCCGACCCAGAGCGCCTACAACGCCAGCAAGTTTGCCGTGCGCGGCTTCACCGAGTCGCTGCGTCAGGAGCTCGACCTGCAGAACTGCGGCGTGTCGGCCACCTGTGTGCACCCCGGCGGTATCCGCACCAACATTGCCAATGCGGCACGCATGAGCGACAGCATCAAGACGCTGGGCATGGACCCCGCCAAAAGCGCCAAGCGCTTCAACAAGCTGCTGCGCTGCCCCCCGGAAGTGGCCGCCCAGGTCATTCTCGATGCGGTGCGCAACAACGACCGCCGGGTGCTGATCGGCAACGACGCCAAAATGCTGGACCTGATGCAGCGGGTCCTGCCCACCGGCTACCAGAAGCTCATCGAAATGGGCAGCAAGTGGCAAAACAAGCGCTAAGCACCCCCGCTGCAAAAAAAACCGCCAGATCCGGCGGTTTTTTCATGGATTCAAACAGCCTCAGGGCTGCTCCACCACCAACGCATCAATGCCGCTGTTCTGCAGGGTGACCTGCGCCGCCTGCGCTTCATCCCGGCTGGCATATGGCCCGGACACCACCCGGTACCAGACCACCTGATTCACCGTGGTCTGGCGCACGTCGGCAGACAGGCCGGTCAGCAACACTTCTGCCCGCTGGCGATCCGCCTCGTCGGGATTGTCGTAGCTGTTGATCTGCAGGATGTACACCGGCTGGCGCTCCGGGGCCGGGGTCTCGCTCAGGGTCAGGCTGGCCCCCGGCTGCACCAGTGGACCACGGTCCGGACTGGGCAGCGTGGCGGGCAGCGGTTCCGGCTTGCTGGCGGAACTGGCGCGGACCGGCACCTCCTGCTGGGGCACGGGGGTCACCTGCTGTTTGGGCAGCAGGTCGTAGAATTCATACTCTTCCTTGCGGCCCGGCCGTGCGCTGGCACTGTCGGCACCCACCGGCTCTGCCCCCAGCGCATCCGGACGCTTGGCGGGCTGCCAGGGCTGCCACAGGTACAGCAGCGCGGCCAGCGACAGCGCGGACAGCACCACAAACACCAGCCACAGCCAGTGGGGAATCGCCAGCGCCGAACGGGCTGGCTCATTTGGGCCGGGACGGGCCGTGGCGCCGCGGGGCGATTTTCCAAACATGATCCACCTGCCAAAAGTGACTGCCGGACCTTACATCTGCTCCGGGGCAGACACCCCAAGCAGGTTCAGGCCATTCTTGAGCACCTGCTGCACGCTCAGCGACAGCAGCAGCCGGGCATCGCGCAGCCCGGTGTCCTCACCGAGGATGCGGTTTTCGTTATACCAGCCATGAAACAGCGCGGCCAGCTCCTTCAGATGGTTGCCGAGGATGTGCGGCTCATGGCCGGTGGCGGCCCGCTCGACCTGATCCGGGTAGGCAGCCAGTTTGGCCAGCAGCTCGGCCTCGATCGGCAGCACCAGCCGGGCCACCTGTGCGCGGGCCGTGGCGCGGTCAAAGCTGCCGCCCTGCTCGGCCAGCCTGCGCAGTACCTGACTGACCCGTGCGTGCGCGTACTGGATGTAGTACACCGCATTGTCCTTGCTCTGCGACACCGCCAGATCCAGATCAAAATCAATGTGCTGCTCGCTTTTGCGCATCACATAATAAAAACGCGCGGCATCGTTGCCGACTTCCTCGCGCAGCTCGCGCAGCTCGACAAACTGCCCGGAACGTGACGACATCTGCACCATTTCGCCGCCGCGCCACAGGCTGACGAACTGCACCAGCAGCACGGTGAGCCGGGCCGGGTCAAAGCCCATCGCCGCAATCGCTGCCTTCACGCGGGCAATGTAGCCATGGTGGTCACTGCCCCAGATGTCGATGATCTGGTCATAGCCGCGCTGGTATTTGTCCAGGTGGTAGGCGATGTCGGCCGCAAAGTAGGTGGTCTGGCCGTTGGCGCGCTTCACCACGCGGTCTTTTTCATCACCAAACGCGCTGGAGCGGAACCACAGGTTGCCGTCTTGTTCATAGGTGTAGCCGCGCTCGCCCAGCACCTGCAGGGCTTCGTCGATTTTGTCCTTCAGCGTGGCTTCGCTGAACCAGCGCTTGAAGGTCACGCCGAAGCCTTCCAGATCGTCGCGGATGTCGTCCAGGATCACCTGCAGCGCGGTCTGGTGAAACACCCGGTAGCCCTCGCCCAGCAGGCGCTGGCTGTTGGCAATCAGGCCGTCGATGTGTTTTTCCTTGTCGCCCGACAGCAGCGGGCGCTGGCCCCCGGCGTCCGGCTCGCCGTAGCGGGCATCGTCGGGCACCCCGGCAAACAGCGTGGCCGCAGGCTGGCGGAACTGTGCGCCGTACTGGTCCAGGATCTTCTGGGCAATGTCCGTGCGCACATAGTCGCCCTGATAGGCGTTGGCGGGGAATTTGGGCAGGGTCTCGCCGCACAGCTCCAGATAGCGCAGGTAGCTGCTGGTGGCCAGGATGTCCATCTGCCGCCCGGCATCATTGACGTAATACTCGCGGTCCACCGTGTAGCCGATCGCCTCCAGCAGCCGCGCCACGGTCATGCCATAGGCTGCGCCCCGGCCATGGCCGACGTGCAGCGAGCTGGTCGGGTTGGCGGAAACAAACTCAACCTGTACGGTCTGCCCGGCGTGTTTGCGGCTCTCGCCATACTGGTCGCCCTGCGCGGCAATCTGGTCCAGCACCGCATAGCGCTGGTCGTCATTGAGGAAAAAATTGATGAAGCCCGGCCCGGCGATCTCGACTCTGGCAATGTCGGCACTGGCCGGCAGCGCGGCCAC
>JBPOIS010000073.1:0-2732 GCA_052034295.1 Pseudomonadota bacterium | reverse complement strand
GGGTGAAGTCGGTGGCAAAGTGTGCGCCCGCTGCCTGGTATTCTTCACGGGCACGCCGTACACAGCGCTCTATGATCGCAGCCTTGTTGATCAGTACATCATCGACCATACACGGTACCCTGCTTCATAATGTCTTCGATCAGCCCCTGTCTGGCTTCATCCAGGGCCATTTTTTCGCTGAGCACGTGGCAGGCATAAAGATCGGCCTCCACACCCCGTGCATACAGGCAACGGCCTGTCATCACAATCTGGTACTGCATGACCGTACTGGCCGCGCGCAGATCCACGAGGTCTACGTCACAGTGGCGCTGTGCAGCCAGCTGCGAGGCCACCTCCCACAGCTGTAGCGGCTGCGCGTAGCCGGGCAGCAAAACCGCCAGGTCCAGGTCGCTCTCGGCGGTTGCCTGCCCTGTGGCCTGACTACCAAACAGATAGACAGCCAGCACATCCGGCCAGTGGGCCTTCACCTGTTCCACAAGCAGACTTGCATCAGCCAGCGCACAGCAAGCCTCATGGCCTGACGTGATGGTCTGATCCGGCGTTTGCGAGCTTGTGGCCATGTTCAGGGCCCAGAACGGTTGTAGAGGGAAGTCTATGTTAACTCAGACCACAACGTAAAAATTACCTTTTCCCTGCGGTCCGGCTGTGGCCCAAACTGGAAAGGCGGGGCTGTTCAGGATCATAGTTCATTGATAAACAATGGGTTTAACTCTCAATAAAGGGACGTTTATCTACCAATAAAGGGACAGGATGTTTTTTTTGTCACTAAAACACCATCTGTGATAGATTGGCGCTCGATGATGTCTATGGACAGACCGATGACGACCCTCATTGTTAAAGACAATGCCCTGATTGAGGCCAGTTATGCACTTAACGTGGTGGAGCAACGGCTGATCCTGCTGGCGATTCTCGAAGCCAGAGCCAGCAAAACGACCATAGCCGCAGGCACGTCCATTGTCATCTCTGCCAACAGCTACATCAAACAATTTGCGGTCGAGCGTCAGACTGCCTATCAAGTCTTACAAAAAGCATGCCTGTCATTGTTCGACGCCTACTTTGAATACTATCGCAGTGACCCGAAGAAACGTGGCAGAACGCATATGCGTAGCCGGTGGGTTGAAAAGATTGGGTACAATGAAACCCAGGCCAGTGTCGAGCTGGCGTTTGCCTCCGATGTCATCCCGTTGATTACGAGGCTTGAAGCGAGCTTCACCAGCTACGAAATCAGGCAAATTAGTAATCTGGACAGTGGCTATGCCATACGCCTTTACGAACTTCTGATCCGCTGGCGTCTTCCCAAGACTACCCCAATGATGACCATTGGCGATCTGCGCGCCAGCCTGGGCGTTCAGGAACACCAGTACACAGCCATGAACGACTTCAAGAAGCGTGTGCTGGACTTGGCCATCAACCAAATCAACAGTTCCACTGATCTTACCGTGACCTACGAGCAGCACAAGCGTGGTCGCACCATCACCGGCTTCACCTTCAAGTTTGAGGTCAAAAGTGAAGTCGCTGCGCCTGAGTTGGCTGAAGCTGCTGGTACAACAGCAAACAAGGAAAAACCTATTGATGCACAAGTGCTATCAGGACTGGAGAAGTCAATGCTCAAAGCTCTTCAAAAAACACATAAGTCACTGAATGAAAAGGAAATATTTAAAATGGCCAAGGCGCAAAAACTCTCACCTTTCGACATCCTCAAGACCTTGCAAGACCAGTTGAACACAGCTCCAAAAAATTGAGCCAGTCCCTTTTTTTAATTTTTAAAGCTTTTAAAAGCTTTTAGACCATAAATTTTATAATAAAATCATGTTGTTACGAGCTGATAAAGGGACGTTTGTCTACCAATAAAGGGACGTTTGTCTACCAATAAAGGGACGTTTGTCTACCAATAAAGGGACGTTTGTCTACCATAAAGGGACGTTTGTCTACCATAAAGGGACGTTTGGGTTATTTGTCCCTAAATCACAATTACATCCAGTCAAAGGGACTCATGCCTGCTGACTCGGCATTCGCGAGAACCTGCTTTTGGGTCAGTGATGGATTTTGCTTTTTCAATTCCTTGAACATCTGCAGTTCCAGACCTGCAAACCCTGGTTGCTTGGCAGGGCGCGATGGAGGGGGCACAGGCGCTGTGCCCTCATCCAGGACCACATCCAACACCTGAACAGGTTCACTGGGTGCTTTGACCGTGAACCTGAACACGAATCCTGAGATGCTCCGGCCCTTTCTCAACTGCTCGTAGACCACGTCAATGTCGGTGTGCTGGTTGATCTAGGATACAGCCAGGTTCAGGACATTTTTCTTGAAGTCCGCAGTGATCCTTCCCTAACAACAGGCTGTTCGTGGGCTTTTAATAGTTTTTAAGAGCTTTTAAAAGCTTTTAGACCAAAAATTTACTTTATTATTCATAAGGTTACTGTGAGATACAGCACCGTTTACCTTGCAATACAGCACCGTTTACCTTGCAATACAGCACCGTTTACCTTGCAATACAGCACCGTTTACCTTGCATAAGACACATGAAAAAAAAATTATGCTATTTGTTCTCGGAAGGCAATTGGATAGCTCTGAAAATTTTGACCCAATGATAACAAGGTAATTCTGTCATTTTCAGAAGACGACTGCACGGAATATCAGAAGTCAGCCGCACGACCTTCTCCGATGCCAATTAGGCAGGCCGCTCACGAACCCAAAATCGCAGGCTAATGTCGGCGTGCGAAACACTTCAT
>JBPOIS010000144.1:0-8235 GCA_052034295.1 Pseudomonadota bacterium | reverse complement strand
GCATCCACCACCAGCCCAGCGTCCACAGCGGGCCCTTCAAAACGGACTTGCAGGGCGTCGCTGATGGGCGCGCCTGTGGCCAGATCGCTGAACACCAGCTGATACAGATAGTCCTGTTGCAGATTATTCCGCGGGGGAACTTGAGTATAGCTCTGGTGCCGCGTGCCATGGCCCGATGAGCCGCCACAACAGCCCGCCACCACGGTGACCACACCCAGCACCACGATTGATGATGCCAGTAAATTCATCCGGAACTTCATGATGATGACTCCCCACATTCAGCTATTGATTTTGCCCTATTCCAGAATCAGTCTGAAAAAGACTCTGGTCCATTGTTTTGTGCTTTTGCGTAGACCTGCCTGAGGCGCAGCAGCACAGCAGTGTTTTTGAATGACCCGAGTTTACACCCTGCCCTGCAAAAGATCAATATGGAACACACGTTATTGATCTGAATGCAGCAGTTTTTTAAAGACGACCCATCGATGACAGCCCTGACCGAAGCCGCTGCATGCACGAGAGTCAGGCATCAAAAAACCGCCCCTCAGGGCGGTGTTTTTTTTGCCGGGCGGTGTTTAGCCCGCCTGATCCAGCAGCATGCTGCGGATGTGGCCGATGGCCTTGGTCGGGTTCAGGCCTTTTGGACACACCGACACGCAGTTCATGATGCCCCGGCAGCGGAAGATGCTGAACGGGTCATCGAGCCGCGCCAGACGTTCGGCGGTGGCGGTGTCACGGCTGTCCGCCAGGAAGCGGTAGGCCTGGATCAGCGCGCTGGGGCCGAGGAACTTGTCGGGGTTCCACCAGAAGCTCGGGCACGAGGTCGAGCAGCAGGCACACAGGATGCACTCGTACAGGCCGTTGAGCTTTTCGCGATCTTCCGGCGACTGCAGGCGCTCGGTCGGCGGCGCAGGCTGGTTGTTGATCAGGTAGGGACGGACCTTTTCGTACTGGGTGTAGAACTGGTTCATGTCCACAACCAGATCACGGATCACCGGCAGACCGGGCAGCGGACGCAGCACGATCTTCTGCGGCAGGCTGTTCATGTTCTGCAGGCAGGCCAGACCGTTTTTGCCGTTGATGTTCATGCCGTCCGAGCCACAGATGCCTTCGCGGCAGGAGCGGCGGAACGCCAGCGTCTCATCGACTTTTTTCAGGCGGATCAGCACATCCAGCAGCATCCGGTCACTGTCGAGCAGTTCGATGGTGTAGGTCTGCATGTACGGCGCTTTGTCCTTGTCCGGATCATAGCGGTAGATTTCGAAGGTACGGGTACCACGGCTCATGTCAGGTTCCTTTTAGAATGTCCGCGGGGCAGGCGGAACCGGATCAACGGTCAGGGGCTTGGTGCGCACCGGCTTGTAGGTCAGACGGTTGTCCGCCGAGTACCACAGGGTGTGCTTGCGCCATTCTTCATCGTTACGGCCATTGGCCATGGTCGGGTGGTCAGCCGGATGCTCGTAGTCCAGCACAGTGTGCGCACCACGGCATTCCTTGCGGGCCGCCGCCGAAATCATGGTGGCCTTGGCGGCTTCGTACAGGTTGGCCACTTCCAGCGCCTCGATCCGGGCAGTGTTGAATACCCAGGATTTGTCGGTCAGGTGGATGTTGCGCACACGCGATTCCAGGGCGAGGATTTTTTGCACGCCTTCGTCCATGCTGGCCTGGGTGCGGAACACCCCGGCATGCTGCTGCATGATGCGGCGGATTTCGTCGGCCACGTCCTGGGCGTTTTCACCGCTGGTGGTGGCCTGCAGGCCATTGACGCGCTGCATGGTGGCTTCGAGCACTTCGCGCGGCAGCGGCTCGTAGGCATCCTTGCTGTTGCGCACGGTGTCGATGATGTGCTGGCCAGCGGCCTTGCCAAACACCACCAGATCCAGCAGCGAGTTGGTGCCCAGGCGGTTGGCCCCATGCACGCTCACGCAGGAACATTCGCCGATGGCATAGAGGCCTTTGACCGGCTGGTTGGGGGTGTCGCCGTTGGGGACCACCACCTGACCATGGATGTTGGTGGGGATGCCGCCCATCTGGTAGTGGATGGTCGGCACCACCGGGATCGGTTCCTTGGTGCAGTCGACGTTGGCAAAGTTGATGCCGATTTCGTACACCGAAGGCAGGCGCTTGTGGATGGTCTCGGCACCCAGGTGGGTCAGGTCGAGCAGGATGTAGTCCTTGTTGGGGCCACAGCCACGGCCTTCCTTGATTTCCTGGTCCATCGAACGCGACACGAAGTCACGCGGGGCCAGATCCTTCAGGGTCGGCGCATAGCGCTCCATGAACGGCTCGCCGTTGCAGTTGCGCAGGATGCCGCCTTCGCCACGGCAGCCTTCGGTCAGCAGCACGCCTGCACCGGCCACGCCGGTCGGGTGGAACTGCCAGAATTCCATGTCCTGCAGCGGGATGCCGGCACGCGCCGCCATGCCCAGACCATCGCCAGTGTTGATGTAGGCATTGGTCGAAGCGGCATAGATGCGCCCGGCACCGCCGGTGGCAAACAGGGTGGCCTGCCCCTGGAACACGCCGATGTCGCCGGTTTCCAGGTCAATGGCGGTCACGCCCAGCACGTCACCGTCGGCGTTGCGGATCAGGTCCAGCGCAATCCACTCGACGAAGAACTGGGTGCCCAGTTCCAGGTTTTTTTGATACAGGGTATGCAGCAGCGCGTGGCCGGTCCGGTCCGCTGCCGCGCAGGCACGCGGCACGGCTTTTTCGCCGTAGTTGGCCGAGTGGCCGCCAAACGGACGCTGGTAGATGGTGCCATCCGGGTTGCGGTCAAACGGCATGCCCCAGTGTTCCAGCTCGTAGACCACCTTGGGGGCTTCGCGGCACATGTACTCGATCGCGTCTTCGTCGCCCAGCCAGTCCGAGCCCTTGACGGTGTCATAGAAGTGATAGTGCCAGTTGTCTTCCTGCATGTTGCCCAGCGACGCGCCGATGCCGCCCTGGGCAGCCACGGTGTGCGAACGGGTCGGAAAAACCTTGGTCAGAACGGCCACTTTCAGGCCTGCTTCAGCCAGTTGCAGGGAAGCGCGCATCCCCGAGCCACCCCCGCCGACGATCACGGCATCGAAGGTCAGGCGGCGGATGTTGTCCTGAGTGTCTTTGGCAAGTCGTGCATCAGCCATGTTGGATCAATCCTCAATGCCAGAAGATCTGGAGGCCCCAGACCGTGAAAACAATAATGCCCACCACCATGGCGGCCTGCAGGACCAGACGCAGTGCCGTGGCCGACTCCCCCATCTGGCGGGTGGTGACATAGTCGGTCAGCACGGTCCAGATGCCCACCCAGGCGTGGCCTGCCAGCGACAGCACCGCCAGGATGCTGAACAGCTTCATCGGCAGGGTCATCATGAAGCCATACCAGGCGGCATGGTCAAAGCCCGGATGCAGCAGCACCCAGCCAAACACCACCACGGTGTACAGGGCCAGCACCACAGCGGACACCCGCTGCACCATCCAGTCGCGGGAGCCTGATCCCGTCAATCCCGTTGCACTTTTCATCAGATCCACATCCACAGGGTCATGGCCAAGATCGACAGCACCGACAGCACCAGCATCACGGTGGCAGCCGTACGGCCGCTGTGCAGCTCTTCGGCCACACCCTGGTCGGCCAGCAGATGCTTGAGGCCAGCAAAGAAGTGATAAATCAGCCCGGCCAGGAACACCCACGCCAGCAGGCGCAGCGGCACGCTCTCACGCACCTGGGCCAGGCCTTCGGGCGAAGCCAGCGAAGCCTGCAGGGCGTACAGAACCACGGGAATCAACAAAAACAGCACCACACCTGAAACGCGGTGCAGAATGGAGGCCACGGCCACAGGGGAGCGCAGGTTAACCGCGAGCACTTGCCCCATGGACAGATTGACCGGACGATTGCTTTTCACAGCGGGCATCCTGTAGGCAAACCCCATCGAGGGGCATCTGGTAAAGAAGCTGGCAAAAAAGCCAAGGCAGAACGGTCCAGCGTGGCTGCAGGCCTTTTCGCCCAAGGGCTGGCGCACCGGTCTGGTGCAGCCTGAAAAGGACAGGCAGGCACCCTGGAATCCTGCCTAAATCTGGGGTCAAAAGTATAGGCGCACCCTGTCCAGAACACAAACAAAACACATCTCCATCCGGCAGGACTTGCAGACGCGCGGGTTCAATCAACAGCAAATACGCTCAAAATGCGCTTTTTGATTGACAATCTGTGACCAAAGTCTAAGCTTATAGCGTTTTTTGAACGGCCCTGCCCACGCGGTGTACCCCACAGCGGCGGTGACCGGCTGTTTTTTCGTTTTTTGCGGGCCGCGAAAATCCCTATCAGGAGCGTAGCAATGTCTGGCACCACTGGCAAAAAAGCCACCCTGACCCTCAACGATCAGCAAATCGACCTGCCCATCTACAGCGGCACCCTTGGCCCCGATGTCATTGATGTCAAAGACGTTCTGGCTTCCGGTCACTTCACCTTCGACCCCGGTTTCATGGCCACGGCGGCCTGCGAATCCAAGATCACCTACATCGACGGCGACAAGGGCATCCTGCTGCACCGTGGCTACCCGATCGACCAGCTGGCCGAACAGGCCGACTACCTCGAAGTCTGCTACCTGCTGCTGAACGGCGAACTGCCCAATGCCGCGCAGAAAGCCGAGTTCGAATCGCTGGTCACCAACCACACCATGGTGCACGAGCAACTGGCCAAATTCTATCAGGGCTTCCGCCGTGACGCGCACCCGATGGCGGTCATGTGTGGCGTGGTCGGCGCCCTGTCGGCCTTCTATCACGATGGTCTGGACGTCAACGACCCGAAACACCGTGAAATCACCGCCATCCGCCTGATCGCCAAGATCCCCAACATTGCGGCGATGAGCTACAAGTACACCATCGGCCAGCCGTTCATGTACCCGCGCAACGACCTGTCGTATGCCGAAAACTTCCTGTACATGATGTTTGCCACCCCGGCCGACCGTGACTACAAGGTCAACCCGGTACTGGCCAAGGCCATGGACCGCATCTTCACCCTGCACGCCGACCACGAGCAGAACGCCTCCACCTCGACCGTGCGTCTGGCCGGCTCGACCGGGGCCAACCCGTATGCCTGTATCGCCGCCGGCATCGCCGCGCTGTGGGGTCCGGCCCACGGCGGTGCCAACGAAGCCGTGCTGAAGATGCTCGACGAAATCGGTACCCTCGAAAACGTTGCGCCGTTCATGGAAAAAGTGAAGACCAAGGAAGTCAAGCTGATGGGCTTTGGCCACCGCGTCTACAAGAACTTTGACCCGCGTGCCAAGGTGATGAAGCAGACCTGTGACGAAGTGCTGGCAGCGCTGAACATCAACGACCCGCAGCTGGCCCTGGCGATGGAACTGGAAAAAATCGCCCTGTCCGACCCGTACTTCATCGAGCGCAAGCTGTATCCGAACGTCGATTTCTATTCGGGCATCATCCTGAAGGCCATCGGCATTCCGACCAGCATGTTCACGGTGATCTTCGCGCTGGCACGTACCGTGGGCTGGATCAGCCACTGGCTGGAAATGCACTCGGCCCCCTACAAAATCGGCCGTCCGCGTCAGCTCTACACCGGCGCCACCCAGCGTGACTTCGTGGAAGTCAGCAAGCGCTGAGTGATGTTCAAAAAAGGCCGCTCCTGAGGGGGCGGTTTTTTACCTAAAACTGGAAACTATCAGGATGATGATATGGGTCAGGCAAAGCTGAAAAAACTGGGAATTATTTCCACTCCCAATCACCCTAGTTTCAAAGAAATTTATGATTTTCAGATTCTTCTTTATCAGAATTTATTGAATTCTGTCCTTGAGATGGTTAGCAACCTGCAATTAGACTCAAAATCTAAAAGAATTAAAGATATTAATGAGAAAACCACACAGGAACTGATGGTCAGCGCCAGTGAAAATCTCTTATTAACGAAGGAGATAAGGCATGGAACATCTACATATATAAACCAAAAAAATTCTTTTCTGGGTAGTTTTTTAGCCCATATTTTAAATGAAATAAATAAATCAAAAAAAGATGCTTATTTTTATGAAATGGTAATTTCGGTATTTTATTTTATAGAAAATTCTGCCACCAAGGAATTTAATTTTTCAGAATCCCAATATGGAGAATTCAGAAAAATAAAACATAATAAAGACTTGAAATTAGCTTTCATTAATTCCAAAATCATACAAGAGTGTTTATCCAATGGGCAGCAGGATCTATACAACTCTAACCAGCTTGAAGGAATTGACAAGCGCATACACAATATAAGCAAAAATTGGCAAAATCATAATTTTTGGATGAAAAAAGAAAAATTTATCCCCGAAGACATTAATGATAATTTACCCATAGCTCCTATAGAATCAAAATTCTTAACCATAAATCAAGAATTACTAGATATAATTCCCGAAAATCTGATTGATAGTTTTATTGAAATTTTAAAAGATATTGTGTTCATAAACGACACATTAATCGGCCTTCCAGCTCAAACTGCTTCAGCCAGCCTATCCTATGACAATTTTAGCTATAGCATAAAAACCAAGATTCATAATTTTTCTAGATCATTTACCATGCATTATTTTTTGGATCATTATTTTTTGGAAAAAAATGTTTGGCAGAATTTTTTTGAAATCAACGATGTATGGCAAAATTATCTTATTGAGGCAATTTTAAAAACAAGCCCCAAAATACACAAAGGCAATAAAGATCAAAACATCGCCGTAAGCAACAATATACTTCCTTATTACTTTAATGATTTTATTATTTCCATATATTGGATGACTTTTTACAGAGTTCTTTTTAACTCAGTCACTTATGACCCAAGAACAAAATTAGTTAGTGATTTTCAGGTTTTTGTTCAAATAGCAAAATTGGATTTATCCAACATCCCTCCCAACCTTGAAAAACTCTTCTCTTATACCTATCCAAATAATCCATATTTAATCGCAAAAACACTGAGGGCTATAAAATACCTATCAGATGCAGAGACTATTTTTTCTTTAAAAAGCGAAAAGAAATATCGAAACATTGTAGTAGAATCTTGTAGAATTGGAAAAGCAGGAGTTGTGCAAAAATTAAGCTCAATGGCCCAGGATCTTAGAGAAATATATCCTATCGTCGTGGATCTTCTTAACCCAAAGGATACTTTTACTGCTTTGGATTGCTTTGAAATGCCTGCAAATGCAATCTGGCATTGGGAGCCAGTAGGTGATAGCTTAGGTTATATTTGTATTGCATCTGAAGATTATGATTATTTTTTAGCACAACTGGCTAAACCATCCAGAAGGTATGCTAAATATGACTTAAGGATCAGAATTGATTACCAAGGAAAAATTTGCTTAAGTGACATTCAGTGTCTAGATACTGAAATGTTATTTTCCATGGGAATAATAAGCGCCTATTTTGTTAACCTTTATTTATTACAGTCTTTTTACGATCTTTTTTTACAAAAATTTTCGGAAGCAAAGTCAGATATTGTATCTGGGCAAAAAAACATCCGAGATTTTTCAGATGACTCGGCCTTCATCATTAAAAATCAGATAAAAATGGAAAAATATGCATCAGAACAGAATTCAAGCAAAGAATCTCGAATAAATAAAAAAAAGATTGTGCAACACATGAAATCAAAGAGCTTTTTTAAAATTCTTATAGAAAAATTTGACTGCAAAATTAACCAAGGCAAAGGAAGCGAAATTAACATATCTCGCATTGCCAACGGGGGAAGGATTTTTAGACTAGGACACCATGGAAAAGAAGTCGAGATATCATCATTAAAAATATCTCAAATATTATCTAGGCTTAATATAGACAAGCAAGATTGGCTTGAGGCTATTGAAAGATAGTACAATATAAAGTATCAAAAATTATTTCAGAATCGAAAAGGCAGATGGCCTTTCCAAGAAAGGCCATCTTCTCCACGCGTTTTTGCCAGAAACCAGTCCTGCACCATCTGCGCCTGCTGCTCGACGCCGTAGCGGTGAAAAGGCTTGCCGACTTCCAGCACATAGCCATAGCGACGGTCCAGCAGCGCCCGCCGCAGCACCCGGATGCCCTGCTGTACCTGCCAGACATGGGTCATTTCGTGGATGAACCAGCCCTGCAATGCCAGCGGCTGGCGGGAAAAATCCGGACAAAAATCCGCTGGGTTGAAATACACCTGCCCATTGGGGCTGACCGCGTAACCCGGCAGCACCCAGTGCGCGGCGTGCAGGCGCACCCGGCGCGTGTCGATCTGCCCGGCGAACACCCAGTCCACCAGCGCCTGTTCAC
>JBPOIS010000202.1:0-24392 GCA_052034295.1 Pseudomonadota bacterium | reverse complement strand
CCTGAGCGCCGCAAAACCCGCTATACTGTGCGCCATTTTTTGCAACAGCTCGAGGCTGCCCATGAACATCCTGATTCTCGGCTCAGGCGGACGCGAACACGCCCTGGCCTGGAAATGCGCCCAAGATGCGGCCGTGTCCTCCGTCCGGGTCGCCCCCGGCAATGCGGGCACCGCCCATGAAGCCAAGTGCCAGAATGTGGCCCTGAACATCCTCGACAACGCGGCCATCATCGCCTATGCCCAGGCCGAGGCCATTGACCTGATCATTGTCGGCCCTGAAGCGCCGCTGGTGAACGGGGTGGTCGATGCCTGCCGCGCCGCAGGTCTGGCCATCTGGGGCCCCACCCAGTACGCCGCCCAGCTGGAAGGCTCCAAGGCCTTTGCCAAGCATTTCCTGAAAAAACATGGTATTCCCACGGCCTTTTATGACGTGTTCACCGAGGTTGCCGCCGCCAGGGCCTACATTGATCAGCACGGTGCGCCGATCGTGATCAAGGCCGATGGACTGGCCGCCGGCAAAGGGGTGATTGTGGCCATGACCGTGGCCGAAGCCCATGCCGCCGTCGAGGACATGCTGGCAGGCAACAGGTTTGGCGAAGCGGGCTCACGGGTGGTGATCGAGCAGTTCCTGGAGGGTGAAGAAGCCAGCTTCATCTGCATGATCGACGGGCACAACATCCTGCCCATGGCCACCAGCCAGGACCACAAGCGCATCGGCGAAGGCGACACCGGCCCCAACACCGGCGGCATGGGTGCCTACTCGCCTGCCCCGGTGGTCACCGCCGAGGTACATGAACGGGTGATGCGTGACATCATGCGGCCGACCGTGGACGGCATGGCCGCCGACGGCCACCGCTACAGTGGCTTTTTGTATGCCGGGCTGATGATCGATGCCAGTGGCCAGCCCCGGGTGATCGAGTTCAACTGCCGCTTTGGCGATCCGGAAACCCAGCCGATCATGATGCGCCTGCAGTCTTCACTGGTTGAGCTGGTGCAGGCTGGCCTGCGCGGCGAGCTGCCCGCTGAAGCACACTGGGACCCGCGTCCGGCGCTGGGCATCGTGCTGGCCGCAGGCGGCTACCCCGATGAAGTCCAGAAAGGCGACGTCATCCATGGGCTGGGCGACCGTCCGGAAGGGGTCAAGGTGTTCCATGCCGGCACCACCGAACAAAACGGTCAGGTGGTCACCCACGGTGGCCGGGTGCTGTGTGTGACCGCACTGGGCGAAGACATCCAGGACGCACAGGCGCTGGCGCTGGAAGGCTGCGGCCACATCACCTTCAAAGGCATGCAGTATCGCCGCGACATTGGCTGGCGCGCCATTGCCCGTACCCCGTCCCACTGACCCCGCCCATCAGAACCCACCAGCCTGCGGGCTGGTGCTTTCCGGGCATCATCCACCCCCGCCGGGGTCACCAGCGCCGTACAGCATCAGGTCATCACCACACGGCACTGGCCTGCTCCAGCACGGCACAGGCCAGTTGCATGCAGCCTCAGCCCAGCCGCGTGCCGCGTGCCGGGGCCTGCTCCACCGTCATGGCATGTGCTTCGTCGTGCGCGTCGTGGTCGTGTTTGTCGTGGTCTTCCTTTTCGCCCACAAAAAAACTGCCCACCGCCACGGCCAGCGCCAGCAGCAGCCCGCCCAGCACCATCGGCCGGGCCAGATGGCGCTTGAACGCCTCCAGGTTGGCACTCACGTGCAGCAGCACACCGGCCAGAAAGGCCCAGCCGCCCCACTCGTGCAGTTCCTTGCTCAGCTCGGAATCCAGGTGAAAAAACATCCCCAGCCCCGTGGTGGCCATCAACACCAGTCCCATGGCGGCCAGTGGTGTGGCCAGATTGCGTGACAGTGCCATCAGCACCCCTCCAAAAAAATCACACGTGGTCCGAGTGTACACCACATGCACCGATCTGACAGGCAGTTACCCGATGCATCCCGGATGACGCCACACGCTTACAGATTTGCCGGGCTTTTCCGGCTGCAACAGTTGGGGCCCGTCGCACGGATCGGGTACAATGACGCGCATTTTTGACGCTTTTTTGCCGCATCTGAGGCTCGCGCACCCATGGCTGACACCCCCGAAAAACTGGACGAACTCAAAACCAGCGCCTTTGACCGGCGGCTGTCGCTGGCCCGGGCCTCGCTGGTGGCGGGCACCCGGCTGGCGGCCTCCAGTGCCGGTTCACTGTTTGCCAGCGAGGATGTGCGCGAACAAAAACGCCGTCAGGCCATGCAGCAGCAGGCCCAGTATCTGGTCGATGAAATCGGCAAGCTCAAGGGCTCCATCGTCAAGATTGGCCAGATGATGGCGCTGTATGGCGAGCATTTTTTGCCCCCGGAAGTCACCGCAGCCCTGCACAGCCTCAATGACCGCACCGTGGCGCTGTCGTGGCCGGCCATTGAGGCCCACCTGCGCCATGAACTGGGCGATCGGCTGGCCGACCTGCGCATTGATCCCGAGCCGCTGGGCACCGCCTCGCTGGCCCAGGTGCACCGGGCGGTGCGCAAATCCGATGGTCTGGAAATCGTCCTGAAGATCCAGTATCCGGGCGTGGCCGAAGCGATTGACTCGGACATGGGCCTGTTCCGCAACCTGCTCAAACTCACCCGCATGGTGCCGCAGACCCGTGAGTTTGATGAATGGTTTGAAGAAGTCCGCTCGATGATGCACCGCGAGGTGGATTATGCAATGGAAGCGGCGACCACCCAGCGCTTTCATGACCGGCTGAAGGATGACCCGCGCTACATCGTGCCCCGGTTGGTGCCCGACTACTGCAGCAGCCGGGTGCTGTGCATGACCTTTGAGCGCGGCGTGCCCATCAACAGCCCGGTGATGCTGTCCCTGTCCCAACAGCGCCGCAACCGGCTGGGCGAAGCCTCACTGGAAATCTTCGTGCGGGAGATTTTTGAATGGGGCGAAATGCAGACCGACCCCAATTTTGGCAACTATCTGGTGCGGCTGGGCAATGGCCACGACCTGCCGGACCGCATCGTGCTGCTCGATTTTGGCGCCATCCGCCAGTTTGACCCGCACCTGATCAATGTGGCCCGCAACCTGATTGTGGCCGGGGCGCGGCACAACCGCGATGCCATGATTGCCGCCATGCAGGGCTATGCGTTTTTTGACCAGATGCCCGTGAACGTGAAGCCTGTACTGGCCGAAGTGTTCCTGCTGGCCACCGAGCCGTTCACCACCCGCGCCAGCAACCCCGATGCCCCGGTGTATGCCTTTGACGGCCACAGCCTGTATGACTGGAAAAAAAGCCAGCTGCACGCGCGCCTGATCAAAAAAACCGGTGAATCCATGGCCAGCCGCTATTTTTCGGTGCCCCCCAAGGAATTCATGTTCATCAGCCGCAAGTTCATCGGTGCCTACACCTTCATGACCGTGATCGACGCCCGCACCAACCTGCACGCCATGGTGGAGCGGGAAATCCAGAGCGGCCACTGAGCCCTAGGCGGACTGCGGCAGCAGCGCCAGGGTCAGCACCTCCTGATCGTGCAGCAGGTAGCGGAGCCCAAACTGCTGCCCGGCGCGGAATTCATCGGTCAGGTCACAGGTGAGCTTGATGCTGAGCCGACCCTGCCCGGGCTCCAGCGAGCCCAGGGTGGCCTGTCCAAAATGCATGATGCACGGCACCGAAGCCGTCAGGGCCTTGTACAGGGCCTCCTTGGCCGAAAAGGTCACCGTCAGGCCCAGATCGTCCGCCAGCCCCGCAGCCTGCCAGACCTGCTGCTCATCGTGCGGGGCCACCCGGTTGATCAACCGGCTGCAGCGGCGCAGCTGGATCACCTCCTCCACATCCACCCCGAGCCCACGGTACTGCGCCTGCGGCCCCACCAGCGCCACAATCCGGTCATAGCCATGCGACACGCTGCAGATCCACCCTGTTGGGCTGCTGACCTGACCATCGGGCTGTGACGGCAGGTCATCCAGCTGCAGACCCGGCAGGCCAGCCGCGGCATACAGCTGGATCAGCGCATAGCGCCCGGCCAGGTATTCGGTCTGTCGCTTCGGGTGCAGCCCGGCCAGCCAGGCCGACAGCACCTGACGCTCGGTCCATTGGATGAATTCGGGGGTGATCAGCGGACTGTGCCACATCCACACCGAGGGTGCGGGCTGGCTGATCCAGACCGGTGCGCTGGAAGGCTCCAGAGGCTGTGCATTCTGCATGTTTTTTTCCTTGAATCAAATAACGTCTGGTCTGTGCGGGGCATCCCTCCAGCACCCTTCGGAGCGAGAGCCCCAGCTGGACTGAACCCGCTGGATGGGTCTGTCTTTTCCCCACAACTGGCCCTAGCCTAGCACAAAAAATCACCACCGCTGCCGGTTCATGGCGGCCTTGATCAACACAAAAAAATCCGGCCCCTCAAGGAGATGGGCCGGAATTCGGGCTCAAACACGCCGGTCAGTGCAGACAGACCGGTGATGCCATGGGCTTTATTTGACTTCTGGGGCCACCGGCTCGTCGCTTTCGACTTCGTAGCGGTCCGTGAGCTGGTGTACCAGCTGGTCAATCTTGCCGGTCACGGCATGCTTGACCTGTTCAGCCACGGCGGCTGCCTTGTGCGCCACGTCCTCGCCCGCATGGCGCACCCGGTCCACCGCATCATGTACGGCGGTCTGGACTTCGTGCACGGCCTCCTGGATGCGGTGTTGCAGGGCCTGCAGGCGGGTTTCGGGATGATGCGCCCGGGCAAACGCTTCCCGGCGTTGCTGGCGGGCCAGCAGGGCGTTTTGCTTGGCGGCATACTGGCGCTGTTTGTGCTTGTCGCGACGGCTCTTGATGCTCATGTCGTGCTCCTCAATCCAAAAACTGTATCGCTCTATTCAACGCTTTTTGCTGCATTTTTTCTATAGCGGCGCTGCTGTGGCTTTGGGCAGGTCTTGTAAAAAAAGCCCGGTCAACTGTCTGACAATTGGCCGGGCTGTGCCTGATTGCTACAGGCTGGCGGCCAGTTCCGCGCCTTCACGGATGGCGCGCTTGGCATCCAGTTCCGCCGCGAGCTTGGCACCGCCGATCAGGTGATAACGCGCCCCCACGGGCTCGTTTTCGCCAGGCATCAGCTGGCGCACCGATTCCTGTCCGGCACACACCACCACGGTGTCCACCCGCAGCAGCTGTTCCTGACCGTCCAGACTGATCCACAGCCCTTCCGGGGTGATGCGCTCATAACTGACCCCGCGCATCATGCGCACGCCGTGTTTTTTCAGGGCGGCACGGTGCACCCAGCCGGTGGTCTTGCCCAGGGTCTGGCCCACTGGGCTGTCCTTGCGCTGCAACAGGAAAATTTCCCGGTAGGCCGGTTCGATTTCCGGACGCACCAGCCCGCCTTCGGTGTGGTAGTTGGACTGGGCATCCACGCCCCATTCCTTTTTCCACAGGTTCAGTGGCTGTGGCTGCGGCACCCGGGGGTCGTGCAGCAGGTATTCACTGACATCAAAGCCAATCCCGCCTGCACCAATCACCGCCACACGATGGCCAACCGGTGCACCGCGCAGCACGTCAGCATAGCTGAGCACCTGCGGCAGGTCGCTGCCTTCCAGCCGCAGCTGGCGCGGCACGATTCCGGTGGCCACCACCACATCATCGTAGCCCTCCCGTTCCAGCTGTTCACGGCTGACCGCGGTGTTCAGGCGGACGTCCACGCCGTACTTGTCGATCATGACGTGGAAATAGCGGATGGTTTCGTGGAATTCTTCCTTGCCGGGGACGACCTTGGCGAGGTTGAACTGTCCACCCAGCTCAGCCTGGGCTTCAAACAGGGTCACCTGATGGCCGCGCTGTGCCGCCACAGTGGCTGCTGACATGCCGGCCACGCCCCCGCCCACCACCGCGACACGGCGGGGTTTTTTGGTTTTCACATAAACCAGCTCGGTCTCGTGACAGGCACGCGGATTGACCAGACAGCTGGCGCGCTGGTTGGCAAAAGTGTGGTCCAGACAGGCCTGGTTGCAGGCGATGCAGGTGTTGATTTCGTTGACCCGGCCCGTGGCGGTCTTGTTGACCCAGTCGGGATCGGCCAGGAAGGGACGCGCCATCTGGATCAGGTCGGCCTTGCCCTCGGCGAGGATCTGCTCGGCGGTGTCCGGCATGTTGATGCGGTTGGAGGCCATCACCGGGATGCTGACGTGCTTGCGCACTTCGGCCGTCACGTCCACAAAGGCCGCACGCGGCACCGAGGTGACGATGGTGGGCACCCGGGCTTCATGCCAGCCAATGCCGGTGTTGAGGATGTTCACACCAGCGGCTTCCAGCGCCTGTGCCACCGTGAGCACCTCTTCCATGGTGTTGCCATCCTGCACCAGGTCCAGCATGGACAGGCGGAAGCAGATGATGAAATCCGTACCGGCCTGCTCGCGGATCTCGCGCACGATGTCCACGGCCAGCTTCATGCGGCCATGGATGTCGCCGCCCCAGTCGTCCTTGCGCTGGTTGACATGGCGGCTGAGGAACTGGTTGATCAGGTAACCTTCCGAGCCCATCACCTCGACGCCATCATAACCGGCCAGTCGGGCCAGTCTGGCACAGCGGCCATAATCGCGGATGGTCTGGCGGATTTCCCGGTCGCTGAGCTGGCGCGGCTTGAAGGGGCTGATCGGCGACTTGATCGGGGTGGATGACGCCACAAACGGGTGGTAGCCATAGCGGCCCGAGTGCAGGATCTGCATGAGGATCTTGCCGCCGTGGCGGTGCACGGCATGGGTCACCAGCCGGTGGTTGACCACATCGGTCATGCGGTTCATGGTGCCGCCTGCCGGCAGCAGCCAGCCGGTGCGGTTGGGCGAAATGCCCCCGGTGATGATCAGGCCGACGCCGCCCTTGGCCCGCTCGGCAAAATACGCCGCCAGCTTGGGATACTGGTAAAAACGGTCTTCAAGCCCGGTGTGCATGGAACCCATGACGATGCGGTTTTTCAGCTGGGTAAAGCCCAGATTCAGCGGTTCGAGCAGGTGTGCATAGGTCTTCATGGCGAACTCGTCGTCCTGTTATGGTCATCAAAGCGGGTGCAGGCCCCGGCGCTCAAGACAACCCGCCAGACGGGCTGGCCGGTCGATCCGTAGTGTAGAGAGCGCCCGGCGGCTTGCCAATATCCAGATGGTTCAGGGGCTGTCAGCAAAAGGCATTGACTTTTGCCCGCCGTGACCGGGGCACACTGGCCCGGGGGCCGGGCAGTGATTTATTCGGGAATGCTGCGGTTGGAGACCCGGCGAATGGCGGCCTTGAGCTGGTCATAGCCGTGCAGGGCCGGGAACTGCGGAAACTCGGCAATCACGTTGGCCGGGGCATCAAACAGAAAGCCATGGTCGGCCTCGCCCAGCATGCTGGTGTCGTTGTAGCTGTCGCCTGCGGCAATCACCCGGAAATTCAGCTGGTGCAGCGCCTTGACCGCTTCGCGCTTCTGGTCGGCCTGACGCAGCTTGTAGGCGGTGATCAGGCCCTGTGCGTCGGTTTCCAGCTTGTGGCAAAAAATCGTCGGCCAGCCCAGCTGACGCATCAGCGGGTGGGCAAACTCATAAAACGTGTCCGACAGGATGATCAGCTGAAAATGCTCGCGCACCCAGGCCACAAACTCAGCCGCCCCCGGCAGCGGCCCCATGTCGGCAATCACCGCCTGAATGTCCGGCAGCCCCAGCCCATGCTCGCGCAGGATGTTCAGGCGCTGGGTCATCAGCACGTCATAATCGGGAATGTCCCGGGTGGTGGCCTCCAGCGCGGTGATGCCGGTTTTTTTGGCAAAATTGATCCAGATTTCGGGCACCAGCACGCCTTCGAGGTCGAGGCAAATGATTTCGGTCCCTTGTGCGCGCGATGATTCCACAGCTTGGCTCCCGGTCTGCATGGGCAAAAAAAGAAAAAACTCTTCCACGCCACTGTCGGATTGGACAGCCAGCGCTTGCGCGGCACTCTAGCGTTTTTTGGCCACAAAATCGAGTCGATCCGCCGGACCACAGGCGCTGGAGAGGGTTGCACCGGCAAAAAAACACCCCGCCGGGGCGCGTGTCGGCCCGTGCAGCGCAAGCGCGCAGCCAGCCGACCAACGGGCAGCGGCACAGGATTGCACCGCTGCGGCCACTTGGCAGTATCCCTGCCCCCCGGCTTGCGGTAGCATGGCAGCGCAGTTTGGAGGAAAAAAACCCATGTCCAGCATCCCTGTCCTGTCTGACCTTGCCGCCCTCAACCAGACCTACGCCGAACGCAGCCCCAGTGAGCTGCTGGCGCTGTTCCTGGATCAGGCCGGCGATGTGGCGATCTCCTTCAGCGGTGCCGAAGACGTGGTGCTGGTGGACATGGCCCATCGCCTGAAAAAACCCTTCCGGGTGTTCAGCCTCGACACGGGCCGCCTGCACCCCGAGACCTACCGTTTTTTGCAGCAGGTGCGCGAGTTTTATGGCATCGACATCGAGATCTGCTTTCCCGAGCCTGAGGCGGTCCAGCAACTGACCACCCAGAAGGGCCTGTTCAGTTTTTATCAGGATGGCCACCAGGAATGCTGCGGCATCCGCAAGGTGCAGCCCCTGCGCAAAAAACTCGCCACCCTGGACGTGTGGATCACCGGCCAGCGCAAGGACCAGAGCCCGACCCGCACCGACGTGCCGCTGGTGCAGGAAGACCCCGGCTTTGCCGGTCCGGGCCGCCGCCTGCTCAAGCTCAATCCGCTGGCCCACTGGAGCAGCGCCGACGTGTGGAATTACATCCGCATGATGGAAATCCCCTACAACCCGCTGCATGAAAAGGGTTTTGTTTCCATCGGCTGCGAACCGTGCACCCGCCCGGTCCTGCCCGGCCAGCACGAACGCGAAGGCCGCTGGTGGTGGGAAGAAGCCACCCAGAAGGAGTGCGGCCTGCACAAGGGCAACCTGTCCTGAGTGCGGCGGCTCAGCGACTGAGCCGAACCCCCTGCTGCAGCGCAGCAATGAAGCCCTGCACATAGGCGGGTAGCCCAGTGTCTGGCCGGGCGGCGGCGTACAGGGTGCGGTACAGGCCCGGCTGACCGCCGGTCACCACCGGCAGGCTGCGGCTGACCACCCAGCCCTTTTGTTCATATGGGGCCACCACCCAGTCCGGCAGCGCCGCCACCCCCCGGCCACTGGCCACCAGCTGGATCAGCATCGGGGTCAGCTCGGTGGTGCGGACCTGCACCGGCTGGAGTTGCCGGGGCAACAGACAGCCCAGCATCACATCCAGCCGCTCCAGCGCCACCGGATAGGCAATCAGCGTACAGGCGGCGATGTCGGCAGCATCCATCGAGGGGGCCGTGGCCAGCGCATGGCCCACCGGCAGCACCAAACGCGATTCGTATTCAAACAGCGGCCAGTACTGCAATTGATCCTGATGCAGCCGGTCACTGGTGATCAGCACATCCAGCTCACCCCCCAGCAGCTGGGCATGCACTTCTGCTTCAAAGCCACTGGCAAAATCCAGCTCCACCTCCGGCCACTCCTGCCGGTACTGGTTCAGGATTGGCATCAGCCAGTCAAAACAGCTGTGACACTCCGAAGCCAGCAGCAGCCGACCGGCCTGTCCCTGCGCCAGCCGGGCCAGTTCACGCTGGGCGCTGTGTACCTGTGGCAGTACCTGATCAGCCAGAGCCAGCAGCCGCATCCCGGCCGGCGCAAAGCCCAGCGGGCGGGTCTTGCGGTTCACCACCGGCAAGCCCAGCCCATGCTCCAGCTCGCGCAACTGGTGTGAAAGCGCCGATGCGGTCAGGTGCAGCTGCTCCGCTGCCCCGGCCAGAGAGCCCTGCGCCCGCAATGCCTGCAGGGTGCGCAAATGCCGCAGCTCCACCATCCACATGGTCCAACCCCATTAAACAATTTTTTTCATCATATCCTGAAAATTATGAATTTGATTCAGTCATGCAAAAAAACCACACTGCGCACCACCGCATTGAACGCAAACCACGGAGACCACACCATGAATCTGGGCAGTCATATTCTCGGCTATCCCCGCATCGGGGCTGGACGGGCCCTGAAGCAGGCCCTGGAACGCTACTGGCAGGGCCAGAGCAGCCAGACCGAACTGCTGGCGGCGGCCGAAGCCGTCGAACAGGCGGGCTGGCAGGACCAGCGGGAGGCAGGACTGAGCGTGCTGACCGTCGGCGATTTTGTGCTGTATGACCACGTGCTGGCCCTGTCGGTGCGTCTGGGGGTACTGCCACAGCGCTTCGCAGGCGCGGCGGGCCTGAACGCCGTGGACCGGCAGTTTTATCTGGCGCGGGGCCGTGCTCCGCAGGACAGTGGCCTGCCGGATGTTGCGGCACTGGAGATGACCAAATGGTTTGACACCAATTATCATTATCTGGTGCCCGAGCTGACGGCAGAGGAGTCGTTTGCAGCGGCCAGTTTTGATGATCTGCTGGCGCAGGTGCAGCGGGCACGGGCGTTTGCACCCGACCTGCCGCTGAAGGTGGTGCTGACCGGACCACTGACCTTCCTGTTCCTGTCACGGCGGCTGGATCAGGGTGACACGCTGGCGCTGCTGCCAGCCCTGTTGCCGGTGTATGCCCGCCTGCTCAGCCAGCTCAGGACGCTGGGCGTGTCCTGGGTACAGCTGGATGAACCGATTCTGGCGCTGGACCTGTCACCGGTCTGGCAGACGGCCTTTGAACGGACCTACCATCAATTGCAGTTTGCCGGGGTGCCCATCCTGCTGGCGAGTTATTTTGGCCCACTGCTGGACCACACCCATCTGGTGGCCCGGCTGCCGGTTCAGGGCATCCATGTGGACCTGACCCGTGAGGCACATCCCGAAGCCAGTCTGGCCGCCCTGCTCGACCAGCTGCCTGCCCACAAGCTGCTGTCCCTGGGGCTGGTGGATGGCCGCAATGTCTGGTCCGCCGACCAGACTGTCCTGCAGCCGCTGCTGCTGCAGGCCCGGCAGCGCCATCAGGGGCCGCTGTGGGTGGGCTCCAGCTGTTCCCTGCTGCATGTCCCCCTGGATGTCGAGGCCGAAGGAACGCTGCCGGCTGCGCTGCAGGGACAACTGGCCTTTGCCCGGCAAAAACTCGACGAGCTGGCCCAGCTGGCGGCACAGTGCGCCCCAGCCGCATCGCACCCACACCCCATAGGCCAGAATGGCTGGGGCCTTACATCCGCGCAGGTGGCGCTGTCCCGCCGCAGCACGCCCTTTGCACAGCGGCAGGCCATCCAGCAACAGGCCCTGCAGTTGCCGTTGCTGCCCACCACCACGATTGGGTCTTTTCCCCAGACCGCAGAAATCCGCAAGGCCCGCGCCGACTGGAAAGCCGGCAGGCTCAGCACGGCGGAATACGAACTGGCGATGCAGGCGCAAATCCGCGCCGTGATTGCCGAGCAGGAGGCGCTGGGTCTGGATGTGCTGGTACATGGCGAGGCCGAGCGCAGTGACATGGTCGAGTATTTTGCCGAGCTGCTGGACGGCGTGTGGGTCAGTGCACAAGGCTGGGTACAGAGCTATGGCAGCCGCTGCGTACGCCCGCCGGTGATTTTTGCCGGGGTGACCCGTCCGCAGCCGATGACCGTACGCTGGGCAGCCCATGCGCAACAGCAGACGTCACGCCCGGTCAAGGGCATGCTGACCGGGCCGGTGACGCTGCTGAACTGGTCGTTTGCCCCGCGTGGTGCGACCTTTGGCCGTGCCCGGGCCGGAGTGGCCACACAGCTGGCCGAGGCGGTGCGGCAGGAAGTGGCCGACCTGCAGGCTGCCGGGATTGCCATCATCCAGATCGATGAACCGGCGTTCCGCGAGGGCCTGCCGCTGCGCCAGGCCGACCAGCCCTTCTACTGGGACTGGGCGGTGGCCAGCTTCGCCCATGCGGCCAGCAGTGCACAGGACCACACCCAGATCCACACCCACATGTGTTACAGCGAATTCACCGACTGCCTGCCGCAGATCACCGCGATGGACGCGGATGTGATCACCGTGGAGACCAGCCGCTCGGGCCTGCAGCTGCTGGGCTGCTTTGCCGAGCAGGGTTACCCGAATGCCATTGGGCCGGGGGTGTACGACATCCACAGCCCGCGCATCCCCACAGCGGCACACATGCAGCGGGTGGTGGCCGAGGCCCTGCGCAGCATCCCGGCACAGCGGCTGTGGATCAATCCGGATTGTGGCCTCAAGACCCGCAACTGGACGGAGACCCGTGCCGCACTGGCCGAAATGGTGCAGATGGCCCGGCAGGTGCGGGCGCAGCTGGGCCATGGAAAAACTCACCCGCTGCCCCAGTCGGCTAATGTGTTGGCCTAGTTTTTTTGAAGCAGCGCCCGTCCACAGGCTGGCGCTGCCCCAGCGATTCAGGCCGGTTGGATTCTTTGCAACAACTGCGCCCGGCTGATGCATTTTTTGCGCAGGTTTTTCAGCTGGCACCGCGTTTCCAAAAACCCTGCTCCTGCGGCCTGCCACGGTAACCGGCAGCCCAGCCGCCTGCACCGCTAGCGTGTGGCCACCAGTTTCAGCACCAGCAGGGCCACCGCACCCAGCAGCACCGCCCAGACCAGCATTTTCCACAGGGGCATGCGTGAATCTTCCCATTGGGCGCGCAGCTCGCGCTGCTGCTCACGCATTTGCTCAATCAGTGCCTCACGGTCCAGCGGGTCCAGCGCTGCAGGTGCACTGGCATGTGGGGCCGATGCCGCGTGGGGTGTGGCGTCAGGCTGTGGGCGCGCGGGCACAGGCACCGAAGCGACTGCCGCATTTTCAGGTCCGCCGGTTTCAGGGGCCAGACGCAAAGCATGCGGGCGCTCCAGCCAGTCGGCCAGCCCAGCCCCTTGCGCCTGCAGGCCCGCCCACACAGGCGCAAACGGGTCCAGCAGCTCGCCCTGACTCTCGGCCACCCACAGGCTGCGCGGGTGAATTTGCCGTTGTGGCCAGTGCTGCCGTGCCACCTCTGGCAGCCAGTAGCGCTGTACCGTCCTTCCGCTACGGTTCAGCAGCCACAGGGCCAGCAGGTGCTGCAGGTTTTCGCCAGCCGGGGTCTGCATCGGCACGCCACCCTGCTCATGCAGCCAGTCCAGCAGGTTTTCCAGACGCTGCAGGCTGTCAGCCGTGTCGTCCAGACGGGCTTTCTGCAGGGCTGATTGCGCATGGATGCCCAGATCGGGGGCATCCGGCTGCTGGATCAGTGGCCAGAGTCGGCTCAGGCTGTACAGGTGGGCTTCCAGCAGGCTGTGTGCAGCATCCATGGTTTTTTTCCAGACCTCGGCAGCGCTCAGACTGGCACAGCTTGAGGCCAAAAATCCAGACCATGACCCAGGCCGGGGCCATTTCCCCGCGGTCCAGCCCACCACGGATAGCCCTCAGGCATCACAGCAACGATCATGAAAAAACCATCGTTTATTGAACAATCTTTTATTGAGTAAAAACCAGTAAATACAATTTCTTGAGCCATTAAACCAGCCTTGACCCAACAGACAACACAGGCTGAACCAGGCCGATTTGAACTCCTTCAGTAAAACAGCACACTGGAAAGTGCAGGCAGTTGCGTCGCAAGGGACCGCCACAACCCACCGATCAATGGACCCACAGGGTGAATCAAAACGGCATCAGGCCCGTGGCTGCACCGTCACCACCGCCATGCGCTCCAACGTCTCAAACCCGATCGACACCGGCAAAAATCGCTCAATCCCCTCGGCCTGCGTGTGGGTGTGCTGACTGAGAAACCGGCTGCTGAACCGGCTGGTCTGGCCAGTTTTCCAGGCCACCAGCGCCAGTGGCAGCAAGGCCTGATCCGTGCTGTATTCATCCAGCGCCGCCCCCTGATGCAGGTAGCGCTGCACCTGACCGGCCAGCCGGCGGGCAACCTGCTCGGCTGGACGGCCACGCTCACCCAGCGCCGTAAACACTTCAGTGTGTGCCGCCAGCTGCACCCGCACGGACAGTGCATTGCCCTGCGCAACGCCCAGCCACTGCCCCACAGGCGCCAGTCCCAACGGCCAATCCTGCAACTGGGCCTGCAGCACCTCACGCTCACGCTCGGCAATCTGCGCCTCCAGATTCAGCACCGCCGTCTGCAGGGACACCTGCTGGACGGGCCCGCGTGCCAGCAGGTCCAGCGACTGCATCCGGTGCCACGGCTGAATCTGCACCCGCACACGCCCGCCGCCGACCGGGGCAAAACCCGCCTGCGCCACCTGCAGCTCCACCGCTGCCCCCAGCCGCTGCAACAGGGGCAAAAAACCCTGCTGTACAAAATCGGCTGTGGGGGCCATCGGGTTGTGGGTGCCACCTTCGATCACCACCGTGCTGGGTCGATCAGCCAGCAGCAGCACCGGCAAAATGGTCTGCAGCACCAGCATCGTGCTGCCTGCCGACCCGATTGCAAAATGATAGTCTCCCGCCTGCACCGCCTGCGGCTGGAAGGTCAGTTCGGTGCTGTGCAAGAAATCGCCCGTCACCGTCGCCTGCCCAATCGCCTGAGCGGCCTGCACACAGGCCCGGTGCTGGCGCATCAGGCCGGGCTTCTGGCGACCAGCCCGCACGCTGTGCAGCCGAAAGCCACGCCCCGTCAGCAGTGACAGGGCCAGCGCCGTGCGCAGCACCTGCCCGCCGCCCTCGCCCTGTGCGCCGTCGATTTCAAGCATTTTTATCGTCCTCAAAAAACATGGTTGTCGTCATAAAAAAGAACACACCGTCCGGGTCTGGTCGTGCAAAGTGCCCTGGTGCGTCCTGATCGACCAGAAGGCCTCAACAGGAAGTACCGTGTGCCACATGCTGGGGATGCAGGGTGATGCGAACCTCGCCTCAGCACACTGTCTCCCCCTTTTGGTTGCGCTTTGTCGCTACGAAGATTCTGGCCTTTCGCTGCGACGGTATAGAAGGCCCTGACCCGCGCCCAGTGTGTTCAAACTGGAATATTGTCCTTGTGGCTGGATTCACTCCAGCAGTTCAAGCTGCCAATTGGCTTCCTGGATCCGGACATTGAGCTGGCGCAATTGCGCCGCCAGCTCATCGGCCTGCTGTTGCAACACTGGCACCGAGACATGCAGCACCCAGCGGATTTCACGGCGGCTGTAACGGTCTTCGCTCTGACGCGCCTGCGTCAGGGAGGCCATCAACACCTTGTGCTGCTCTACCAGCGCATCCCGTTGAATCAGGGTGTCGAGCATCGGTGCACCCTGCGGCAACTGGCTTTTTGCATTGGTGCGGTGAATCTGCGCAATCAGCCGGTGCAGCTCCCGGGTCACGATCAACGCTTCGCTGATCAGGGCATTGGGGTCTTCGGCTGGCGCATCGCCTTCCTGTACCCGGGTAAACCGACCGATCCGCGCCTTGAGCGACGCCAGTTTTTTCTGCAGGTCAGCGCGCAGCAATAAAGCTTCCGCGAGTTTCATGGATTTCTCCTCTTCTGATTCCAGCTCAAGCCAATACGGTCTGTACCCTCAGCGCAGCTTCGGGCGTTCGCACGGCAAGCGGCAGCGCCGCTTGAAATCCCGTTCCAGCCATCAGCGCAGCTTCGGGCGTTCGGTCGGCACGCAGCAGTGCTGCGTGAAACCCCGACCTCACCCCTTCACACACACGACTTGCCGCAGGGTGTGCACCACTTCGACCAGATCACGCTGGGCGTGCATCACCGCGTCGATGTCCTTGTAGGCCGACGGGATTTCATCAATCACGTCTGCATCCTTGCGGCACTCCACCCCCTGTGTCTGCGCGATCTGGTCGGCCACGGTGTAGCGTTTTTTGGCCTCGGTACGGCTCAGTACCCGCCCGGCCCCGTGCGAGCACGAGCAAAACGATTCGGCGTTGCCTTTGCCGCGTACAATGAACGATTTGGCGCCCATCGAACCCGGAATGATCCCGTACTCGCCCAGCCGCGCCCGCACCGCCCCCTTGCGGGTCACCAGCACCTCCTCGCCAAAATGCGTCTCGCGCTCCACGTAGTTGTGGTGACAGTTCACCGCCTTCACTGCCGCCTCAAAAGGCTTTTGAATCACCTGCCGCAGGGCCAGCACCGCCTGTTGCATCATCAGCTCGCGGTTTTTCATTGCAAAGCGCTGGGCCCAGCCCACCGCAAACCAGTAATCTGCAAAATGCTCGGTGCCTTCCGGCAAGTACGCCAGATCCTGGTCCGGCAGGTTGATGAAATGCCGGCGCATGTCCTGGCGGGCCAGCTCAATGAAGTGGTTGCCGATGGCATTGCCCACCCCGCGCGACCCTGAGTGCAGCATGATCCACACCCGGTCGGCCTCATCCAGACAGATCTCCACAAAATGGTTGCCGGTGCCCAGTGTGCCCAAGTGCATGCGGTTGTTGGTGTTTTTCAGGCGCGGGTGTTTGGCACAGATCAGCTCAAAATCCGCCACCAGCTCTGCCCATGCGGCATCCACGCGCTCGGACGGATCAGCCCAGGCGCCACGGTCACGGCCCCATTTTTTTGGGGTAAATCCATGCGGAATCGCCTTTTCCAGCTCAATCCGCAGGCCATGCAGGTGGTCCGGCAGGTCAGCGGCCACCAGCGAGGTCTGCGCCGCCATCATGCCGCAGCCAATGTCCACGCCGACCGCCGCCGGGATGATTGCGCCCCGGGTCGGGATCACGCTGCCAATCGTGGCCCCGATCCCCACATGCACATCGGGCATCACCGCCATCCATTTGTAGATAAACGGCAGGCGCGATGCCTTGGTCAGCTGCACCTTGGCCTGCTCATCCACCGGCACCCCCTGGGTCCACAGGCGAATTGGCACGCCACCGTCCTGCAAAATCTCGTGGCTCATCGGTTGCATGGTCGTTTCCTCAGCAAAGTGGTTCGAATCGCTCCAGGGCTGAATTGCCAAAGCCATGCCAGTTTTTCCGAACACAATGGAGATACCCAAAAAACAATTGATTTTATGGATTATTTTTTAACATCCCTCTACAAAAATACCCTGCGCCACAAAAATCTTTCTGATTTTTTCTAGATTTTTTGCTATGGATATATCCACAAAGATTGCCCATGGATTGTCCCCCATGCCCAGCAAAAGCAGCCCTGCAGCCAAAAAAACCACCGTGATTGGCTTTCTCGGGTCTACTCTGGACCGGGGCTATCGCGATGAACGCTGGCTGCGCTGGCGGCCCACGGTGTCGCTGTGCATGCACGAGGATTTTCAGGTCGATGCGCTGGTGTTGCTGCACGCGCCCTATGACCAGCGGCTGGCCGACCAGATCAGCCGTGATGTGGGGCAGGTGTCGCCGCAGACCCGGGTGGAGCTGGTACCTTTTGAGCTGGCTGATCCGTGGGATTTTGCCGAGGTGTACAGCGCCCTGTATGACTGGGTGCGCAGTTTTCCGTTTGACCCGCAGCAGCACGACTATTTGCTGCACCTGACCACCGGCACGCATGTGGCACAGATTTGCTGGTTTTTGCTGCTGGAGGCGAATTACCTGCCCGCGCAGATCGTGCAGACGTCGCCTGCGGGCAATCAGGCCCCCGAGGGCCGATACCACCGCATTGATCTGGATTTGTCGCGCTACGATGCGCTGCGCAGTCGTCTGGAGGCCGAACAGCAGGCCAACTGGAACCAGCTCAAGGCACAGATCGCCACCCGCAATCCAGCCTTTAATCAGCTGATCACCGAGGTGGAAACCGTCGCGGTGCGTTCGCGGGCACCGATCCTGATCACCGGCGAGACTGGCGTGGGCAAGTCGCACCTGGCGCGGCAGATTTTTGTGCTCAAGCAGCAGCGCCAGCAACTCAGCGGGCGCTTTGTCGGGGTGAACTGTGCCACCCTGCGCGGTGACAGTGCCATGTCGGCGCTGTTTGGCCATGTCAAAGGCGCATTCACCGGGGCCGCCACAGCGCGGGCCGGCTGGCTGAAGAGCGCCGATGGCGGGGTGTTGTTTCTCGATGAGATCGGCGAACTGGGCCTGGATGAACAGGCCATGCTGCTGAAGGCCCTGGAGGAAAAAAGCTTTTTTCCGGTGGGTTCGGATGTGGAGGTGCAGGCGAATTTTCAGTTGATTGCCGGGACCAATCAGGATTTGCGCGCAGCGGTGACGGCGGGGCGTTTCCGGGAGGATTTGCTGGCACGGCTGAACCTGTGGGCGTTTCACCTGCCGCCGCTGCGTGACCGGCGCGAGGACATTGAGCCGAACCTGCACTTTGAACTGGAGCGTTTTGGTCTGGAGCAGGGGGAAGCGGTGCGTTTCCACCGCGAGGCCCTGCAGCGTTATCTGGATTTTGCCCAGTCGGCGCAGGCCAGCTGGCGCGGCAACTTTCGTGACCTGTCCGCCAGCGTCACCCGCATGGCCACACTGGCCAGCCAGCACCGCATCACGGTTGCCGGGGTGGACGCCGAGCAGCAGCGGCTGTTGCGGAACTGGGCAACCGACCTGGCTGAGCGCCCTGCCCGGCCGGTCCCTGACGTGCTGAGCGATGCCCAGTGGGCGGCACTGGATGAGTTTGACCGGATGCAACTGGCCGGGGTGATTGCCGTGTGTCAGCAGTCGCGCACGCTGGCGGAGGCCGGACGGCGGCTGTTTGCGGTGTCGCGGCTGGAAAAGGCCAACCCCAACGACTCGGACCGGCTGCGCAAATACCTGCTGAAATTTGGCCTGAACTGGGATCAGCTACAAGCGCACACCCCAGCGCCGTGACGTCCTGCTGCCCACCGTTTTTGCCCGGTGGCGCCCGCGGCACTGGCCAGAACCCGGCCTATGGCCGGTGTGTTGTCAAATTGCACCGCACATCTGGTCCACTGTCCTGCAACGCGCTACCATAGCCGCCATTTGAACGTTTGACACAGGACGCGGCCATGCGTGAATACTCGGTTTTTACTTCAGAATCCGTCAGCGAAGGCCATCCCGACAAGATGGCCGACCAGATCAGCGACGCCATTCTGGATGCCATCCTGACCCAGGACATCCATGCCCGCGTGGCCTGTGAGACGCTGGTGAAAACCGGCGCCGTGGTGCTGGCCGGTGAGGTCACCACCACCGCCAATGTGGATTTTGAAAAAATCGTCCGTGACACCGTGAACAGCATCGGCTATCACCACAGCGATCTGGGCTTTGATGGCTCGACCTGTGCGGTGATCAACATGCTGGGCAAGCAGTCACCCGACATCGCCCAGGGCGTGGACCGCAGCCGCCCCGAAGATCAGGGCGCCGGGGATCAGGGGCTGATGTTTGGCTATGCCAGCCACGAAACCGACGTGCTGATGCCGGCACCGATCCAGTACGCGCACCGTCTGGTCGAACAGCAGGCCGAGCTGCGCAAGAACGGCACCCTGCCGTGGCTGCGTCCGGATGCCAAGAGCCAGATCAGCTTCCACTACGAAAACGAGCGTCCGGTGCGGGTCGATGCCGTGGTGCTGTCCACCCAGCATGACCCCTCGATCAGCCAGGACCAGCTGAAAGAAGCGGTCATGGAAGAAATCATCAAAAAAGTCCTGCCCGCCGAATGGCTGCATGCGGGCACCCAATACCACATCAACCCGACCGGCGTGTTCATCATCGGCGGCCCGGTGGGCGACTGCGGGCTGACCGGGCGCAAGATCATTGTGGACACCTATGGCGGCATGGCCCGTCACGGTGGCGGGGCATTTTCCGGCAAGGACCCATCCAAGGTGGACCGCTCGGCCGCCTATGCCGGGCGCTATGTGGCCAAAAACATCGTCGCGGCCGGGCTGGCCGACAAGTGTGAAATCCAGGTCAGCTATGCCATCGGCGTGGCCCAGCCCACCTCGATCAGCATCAACACCTTCGGCACTGGCAAAGTCGCCGACCGCGTGATTGAATCGCTGGTGCGCGAGCATTTCGACCTGCGCCCGTATGGCATCACCCGCATGCTGGACCTGCTGCAGCCGATGTATGCCCAGACCGCCCGCTATGGCCACTTTGGCCGGATCGGCTCGGACCGTGCCTTCACCTGGGAAAAAACCGACAAGGCCGACGCCCTGCGACAGGCCGCCGGGCTGTAAAGCCAGACCCCAAAAAAGACGCCGCGGCGTCTTTTTTTATGCTCCCGGGAAGTTTTTCAATGGCTATATTGCCATTTCACAATACCGTTGAAATCAGCGAAGCTGACATAATCTTCTTTGGTGGTGAGGGTTTTGCTACTGCCTCGGGGAACACGTCCCCGGAGATACAGGGCATACACCTCAAAGCCGTCACGATCCAGCCCCTGAATTTCTACCATAACTTCTTCATTTTCACCGTGATTAGCCACATCAGCCTTGATGGCAAAATCCAAGGTGCCCTCGTCTTCTTCGCGCTTGAGTACTTTGACGGCAATATTACTGACCACATATGGCATGATTCTGGTTCCAGTCACGTATTGAGCACGTCAAGTCTAAAAAAATAGCTTCATGGATGTCCAGTCCTATGAATGGAATCTTTTGGTTCAGCAGAACCCATCAGATTTTCTGTTTTTCCAGAAGTATTTATTTGGAGGAACAGCCAGGCCAAAGCCCGGCTGATGGAGCCGCTCTCACAAATCCGCAGGCCGGATCGTCCCCTCAAACACCGTCACCGCCGGGCCCGTCATCCACACCACATCACCCTCCTGCCACTGGATCGACAGCGGACCACCGGGCAGCATCACCTCAATCGGTTGGCCTTCATCCAGCAGGCCGCGACGAATGCCACTCACCACCGCCGCACAGGCCCCGGTGCCACAGGCCAGCGTCTCGCCTGAACCACGCTCATACACCCGCAGGCGAATTTCCCGGCGGCTGACCACCTCCATGAAGCCTGCATTCACCCGCTCAGGGAACTGCGCATGCTGCTGCAGGGCCGCACCCACCGGATGCACCGGGGCCGTGTCTACATTTTCGACATGCAGCACCGCATGCGGATTGCCCATGTTGACCACGTCCAGCTCTACCTCATAGCCCCCGGCATGCACGGTGTACACCCGGTCGGCCGCCTCTGCCACAAATGGAATCTGCGCCGGCAACACCTTCGGCTGGCCCATGTTCACCCGCACCCAGCCATTGGCCATGATCTCGGGTTCGACGATGCCGCTTTTGGTGGACACACGGATTTTTTTCTTGCGGGTCAGGCGGCGGTCATACACAAAGCGGGCAAAGCAGCGCACACCATTGCCGCACTGCTCCACTTCGCTGCCATCGGCATTGAAAATCCGGTAGCGAAAATCCACATCCGGCTGATCCGGTGGCTCCACCACCAGCAGCTGGTCAAAGCCCACGCCAAAATGCCGGTCGGCCATGCGGCGGATCAGCTCAGGGCTCAGATAAAACCGCTGCGTCACCAGGTCAATCACCACGAAGTCATTGCCCAGCCCGTGCATTTTGGTGAAATTGACCCGCATCATGGCTGTCCCCCATGACGGGCATCCGGCAACAGCGACTCCAGCGCCCACAGGCTGGACACGGGCTCGCGCTGGCGGATCAGGTGCGCCTGATCCCCATCAACCATCACCTCGGCGGCGCGCCCCCGGGTGTTGTAATTGCTGGCCATGACAAAGCCATAAGCCCCAGCCCCCAGCACGGCCAGCACATCACCTTCCTGCAGGGCCAGTTCGCGGTTCTTGCCGAGGAAATCCCCGGTTTCACACACCGGCCCGACCAGATCCCAGACCTGACGCGGGGCCTGTGGATCGGCCTCCTGCACCGGCACGATGTCCATCCATGCGCTGTACAGCGCGGGGCGGATCAGGTCATTCATGGCCGCATCAATGAGGGCAAAATTCTTGTGCGCCGTGGGCTTGAGCAGGTCAACGCGGGTCAGCAGCACCCCGGCATGGGCACTGATGGCCCGGCCCGGCTCCATGTACACCTTCAGGCCCAGCGCCGCCAGCCCCGGCCGCAGGGCTGCAGCATACTCGGCCGGTGTGGGTGGGGTTTCATCGCGGTAACACACGCCCAGCCCGCCGCCAATGTCGATGTGGCGCAGGGTGATGCCCAGCGCCGCCAGCCCGGCAATCATCTCGCGCACCCGCGCCAGTGCATCCACAAACGGCTGGGTGCTGGTGAGCTGTGAGCCAATGTGGCAATCAATGCCCACCACCTCCAGGTGTGGCAGGCTGGCCGCCAGCTGGTAGCTGGCAAACACGGTGTCGCTGGGCACACCAAATTTGTTTTCTTTCAACCCGGTGGAAATGTACGGGTGGGTCTGTGCATCCACATCCGGATTGACCCGCAGTGACACCGGCGCACGCACACCCAGGCGCGCAGCCACCCGGTTGATGCGGTGCAGCTCGGCATCGGACTCGACATTGAAGCAGGCGATGCCCAGCACCAGTGCCCGCTCGATCTCGGCTTCGCTTTTGCCCAGACCGGAAAATACCACTTTGGCCGGATCACCGCCCGCTGCCAGCACCCGCTCCAGCTCACCGCCACTGACGATGTCAAAGCCCGCGCCCAGACGCGCCAGCACATTCAGCACCGCGATGTTGGAATTGGCTTTGACTGCAAAGCAGACCTGATGGTCGATGTAGGCAAATGCCTGATCAAAGGCCTGATACGCCTCGGTCAGTGCAGCCCGCGAGTACACATACAGCGGGGTGCCATATTGCCGGGCCAGCGAACCAAGCGACACTGATTCGGCCTGCAGGGCCCCATGTTGACGATAAAAAACATTCATGACGATGCTCCTGCGGCCCTATTCTGCGGGGTGTTGGGGACCGTGGGCACCGGCTTGGCCGGCGGGGAATCCGGCAGGTACAGTGGCCCTTTCTGGCCACAGGCCGCCAGCAGCAGCCCCAGTCCACACACCACCACCGCGCGCAAGGCCATGGCAGGCTCCACAATGACAAAAAATTGCCCTGAGTATAGCCCGATCAGCCCCGCAGCGGCGCAGCGCATCGTGCAAGTGGTGTTTAAATGGCGTTTTTTTGCATCCGCTCCCCTGCGTGCCTTGCTTTACAGCGCATCAGGTTTCAGATTATCCATTTGATTATTCTAAAAAATCCCAAAACACCGCAGGCACCCAGCAGAGGGGCTGATTTTTCACCCCCCCCTGTGGTCCCGACAGGACCAGTGCGACCTGAACTGTCGCCTGTACGCGGACGGCCACACTGCACACCTTGTCCAGCGCCCACAATCCGGCACAATAGGCCCCATCCTGTCCTGACTGATCCTGTCGATGAGCAAAGCCAAATCCGTCTACCTGTGCCAGCACTGTGGGGCTAAGCACCCCAAATGGTCCGGTCAGTGCAGCGACTGTGGCGAGTGGAACGCGCTGGTGGAATCCCGTGTCGAACCCGTCACCCCGCACCGTGCCCGTCCGGCCAGCGGTGGCTATGCCGGTCAGGCTGCAGCGGTCACCCGGCTGGATCAGGTGTCGGTCAGCCGCGAGACACGTTTGTCCACCGGCATCGGTGAATTTGACCGGGTGCTGGGCGGTGGACTGGTGACCGGCTCGGTGGTGCTGATTGGCGGCGATCCAGGCATCGGCAAATCCACCATCCTGCTGCAGACCGTGACCCACATGGCCGGGCAACCCGGCACCAGTGCCCTGTACGTCACCGGCGAGGAATCGCTGTCGCAGGTGGCCCTGCGGGCGCAGCGACTGGAGCTGCCGGTGGACCAGCTCCATGTGATGGCCGAAACCTGCGTCGAAACCATCTGTGCCACGCTGGCGCAGCACCGGCCTGCCGTGGCGGTGCTGGATTCGATCCAGACCCTGTACACCGAAACGCTGCAATCCGCCCCCGGCGGCGTCGCCCAGATCCGTGAATCGGCCGCCCTGCTCACCCGCTATGCCAAGGCCAGCGGCACCGCGCTGTTTTTGGTGGGGCACGTCACCAAGGAAGGCGCACTGGCGGGCCCGCGCGTGCTGGAACACATGGTCGATTGCGTGCTGTATTTTGAGGGTGAATCCGATTCGCGCTTCCGCATGATCCGCGCGGTGAAAAACCGCTTCGGCGCGGTGAATGAGCTGGGCGTGTTTGCCATGACCGACCGCGGCCTGCGCGAGGTGGCCAACCCCTCGGCGATTTTTTTGAGCCGCTACGATGAAGCCATCCCCGGCAGCATCGTCATGGTCAGCCGTGAAGGCACCCGGCCCCTGCTGGTGGAGGTGCAGGCGCTGGTGGATGACGCCCACGCCCAGCCCCGGCGGGTGGCGCTGGGCCTCGAACAAAACCGGCTGGCCATGCTGCTGGCGGTGATGCACCGGCATGGCGGCATCCAGACCAGCGGGCAGGATGTGTTTGTGAACGTGGTCGGCGGGGTCAAAGTGCTGGAAACCGCCTCCGATCTGGCGGTGTTGCTGGCCTGTGCGTCCAGCCTGCGCAGCAAGGCACTGCCACAGCATCTGGCGGTGTTTGGCGAGGTGGGCCTGTCGGGTGAAATCCGCCCGGTGCCCAATGGCCAGGAGCGCCTCAGGGAAGCGCTGAAACATGGCTTCAAAACTGCGATCGTGCCGCGCGGCAACCAGCCCAAGCAGGCCATTCCCGGCCTGCAGGTGATCGGCGTGGGCCGTTTGCACGAAGCCATCAGCGCCGCGTTTGAACTGGTGGATCAGGG
>JBPOIS010000032.1:0-32296 GCA_052034295.1 Pseudomonadota bacterium | reverse complement strand
CATCACCAGCACGATGGCAGGTCCTGTGGCCAGATCCCAGACCACGCTGCCGGCCAGACCAGCCCACAGCCCCAGCAGGCCGAGCCCCCAGGCCCACAGCACCATGGCCTTGGGGGAATGCGCCAGCAGCCGCGCGGTCAGGGCTGGAATCACCAGCAGCGCCCCGACCAGCAGGCTGCCCACCGCCTTCACCGACAGCAGCGTGAACCCCGCCACCAGCCCCAGCAGCAACGCCCGCTGCAGCGCCACCCGGACCCCACTGCTGGCGGCCAGATCTTCATCGATCGCCAGCGCCAGCTGACTGGGCCACACCCGCCACAGCACCCCCAGCAGCAGCAGCCCTCCCAGCAGCGGTCCGGCCACGGCGGGCCAGTCCAGGGTGAGCAGGTCGCCAAACAGGTAACCGGTCACCTGCGCGCGCTGGCTGGGCAGTGCATTGAGCAGCAGCCAGCCGCCGCACAGCATTGCGGTCGAGCACAGCGCCAGCAGCGACTCCATCGGCAAGCGCCGGTCCTGCAAGTGCAGCAGTACCCCCACCAGCACCGCCGCCAGCCCGGTCATGCCCAGCCACAGGGGCCAGTGCCCCCACGCCGCCACCGCCAGCCCCAGCAGGGCACCATGGGCCAGCGTTTCGGCAAAAAACGCCAGCCGCCGCCACAGCACCAGACAGCCCAGCGGAGCCGCCACACTGACCAGCACACTGCCCAGCACCGCTGCCGGGGCCAGCCACGCCCACACCCCGCCCATCAGGTTTCTCCCGGCCCACAGGCATGGTGGTGTTCATCCTCATGCTGGCAGTGGTCGTGGTGATGTTGATAAAATACATGGTGACGCCCAAACAGCGCCTGATATTCCGGGGCCTGCTGCACCTGCTGTGGCGACCCGGTGCAGCAAATGTGCCGGTTCAGGCACACCACCCGCTGGGTGCCCTGCATCACCCAGTGCAGGTCATGCGACACCATCAGCATGGCACAGCCGTGGCGCTCCGGCAGGCTGCGCAAATAATCCGACAGCTCGGCCTCGGCCTGCATGTCCAGCCCCTGCATCGGCTCATCCAGCACCAGCACCTCGGGCTGCAACAGCAGGGCACGGGCCAGCAGCGCCCGCTGCCGTTCGCCCCCGGACAGGTCCTGCCAGCTGTGCTGCAACAGCCGCACCACCCCGGTTTCCGCCAGAATGGCCTGATCACCCGGCTGCAGGCGGCGGCCCAGGTGCAACACATCCTGCACCCGCAGCGGCAGGGTCCGCGCCACCTGCAACTGCTGGGGCACATAGCCGAACCGCAGGCCCTCGCGCACCCAGCGCTGCCCCGAAGACAGTGGCTCCAGCCCGAGCACCGCCTTGATCAGGGTGGACTTGCCCGCGCCATTGGGGCCAATCAGGCTGACCTGCTCCCCCGGCGCAATCGCCAGATCCACACCCTGCAGGATCACCCGGCCTTCACGCACCACACCGGCCTGTTCCAGCTGCACCAGCGCCGTGCTGTTCATGCCAGTGCCTGACAGGCCACACACAGCCCCAGCAGCTCCATCAGGGCGGTGCGCGGGCGAAAATCCCCCGCCTGCATCAGGTCCTGCAGCGGTCCAAACACCGACTGCGGGGACGCCTCCTGCACGCGCTGGCAGCGCTCACAGATCAGGAACACCGCCTCATGGCGATCGCGGAAATGACAGCAGGGCACGAAGGCATTCAGCGACGACAGCCGGTGAATCAGCCCCTGTTCCAGCAAAAAATCCAGCGCCCGGTACACCGTCGGCGGTGCGGCGGGCTTGCCCTGCAGCTCCCCCAGCCGCGCCATCAACTCATAGGCGCCGACCGGCTGACCCGCCGACAGCACCAGCCCCAACACCTGCCTCCGCTGCGGGGTCAGGCGCGCGCCCTGGGCCGCACAGGTCTGCTCCGCCTGTTGCAGCCGCTGGGCCAGTCCATCTGCGGCCGCGCACGCCACCCCATGCAGGCAATGCTCAGGGCTGTGGGTCAACGCATTGGGCAAAAAGTCTTCCATCACACACCCCACGCTGGCTGGGCGACTTAAAAGTAATACTATAACATAGCCAACCCCAAACCTGCTGTAGAGACCCGCCCATGGCCCCGCACCTGTTCCGGTTGCTGCTGCTGATGGCCCTGTGGCTGGGCCTGACCCCACTGGCACAGGCCCGGCAACTGGTGTCCAGCGTGTATCCCCTGCACCTGATCAGCCAGGCGGTGACGGCTGGCCTGGAAACCCCCAGCCTGCTGATCCCGGCCGGTGAAGACGGCCACCACCTGCAGCTCAGTCCCTCACAGGCGCGTGCCCTGCGTCAGGCCGATCTGGTGCTGTGGGTCGGTCCCGCCCTGGAAGCCCCGCTGCAGGGCGTGCTGCAGGGCCAGCCCAACCAGCTGATGCTGTCCCGCCTGCCCGGCCTGCGCCGTCTGCCCCTGCGTGGGCTGGACGGCCAGCCGATCCCCAGCAGTCTGGACCCGCACCTGTGGCTCGACCCGGTCAACGCCATTGCCATGGCCCATGCCGTGGCGGCGGTGCGTGCCGTGCAGTTTCCCGCCGATGCGGCCCGCTACCGCGCCAATGCCGACCGCTTCACCGCCCAGCTGCTCGACGCGGTGCGCCGCAATCGCCCAGCCATGCTGCGGCCCTACTGGGCCTGGCACGATGCCTATCAATACCTGGAAACCAGCCAGCAGCTGCAGTTTCTGGGGGCGCTGACGCCGGACCCGGAGCTGCCGCCGCGACTGTCCCGGCTGCAACAGGCGGCCCGGACCGCCCAGCCGCACTGCCTGCTGGCACCTGTGGCCCTTCCGGATGGCCTGCAGCACCGCTTGCGCACGCTGCAGCCGGTGCTGATTCAGGAAAGCCTGCCGGCTGCACGCAGCTTTGTGGATGGCTGGACTCAGCTGGTGCAGCAACTGAAATCGTGCCGTTAATCCTTAAGATCGTTCATGATTTGGCCACGATTGGCGACACAATCCCGGTAAAATTAAACAAAACATTGCAAGGCAGCGTGCTGCTCCCTATAATACACCCGCTTAAAAAATGTCCGCGTTTTGTCCGCGCGACCTGTCCGCGTGTCTGGGGAAGCCGCACACCCATGAGCCAGCCTGCGCCCCTGGTGGATCGCCGCCTGCCCCGACAGCTGATCCGGATTCAGGCCCTGATGATTCCCGCCGTGGCCCTGCTGGCCTGGGGGATGGCGGGGACCACAGCCGCCAGCAATGCCGCCGCCGGGGCTGTGCTGGCATGGGCCGGCAGTGCCTATTTTGCCTGGCAGGCCTTCCGTCAGGCAGGTGCCCGGCAGGCTCGACAGGTGGTGGGCCAGTTTTATCGCGGCATGATTGGCAAATTTGTACTGACGGTGCTGGGATTCATCGTCATTTTTGCCGGCTTGAGACCGCTGTCCGCACCGTGGGTGCTGGCCGGTTTTGCCCTGGTACAGGGAATGGCCTGGGTCTATCCGCTGTGGAAAAAAGTCTGACGACGGCCACGGCAACCAAATTTTAGCGGGCCCTGCGGGTGCAGACCGGTCGATGACCCTCTGACCTGCGCGGCCCACACGGTTTTTTGCGTTAATGTGGATATGATCTATGGCTGAGCAAGCGCACGACGCAGCCGTCTCCTCGACGGACTACATCAAGCACCACTTGACCAACATGACCTATGGCCGTGGTGAAGATGGCAGCTGGCATGTGGCCGAAACCGCCGCCGAAGCCAAGGCAATGGGCTTCAACGCCATTCACCTGGACTCCATGGCCTGGTCGATCGGTCTGGGCCTGATTTTCTGCCTGATGTTCTGGGGGGCCGCCCGCCGCGCCCACGCCGGTGTGCCGAGCAAGTTCCAGACCGCGATTGAGATGATCGTTGAGTTTGTGGACACCAGTGTCCGCGACACCTACCACGGCAAATCCAGGCTGATTGCCCCGCTGGCCCTGACCATCTTCGTCTGGATTTTCCTGATGAACCTGATGGACCTGATCCCGGTGGACTGGGTGCCTGTACTGGCGCAAAAAATCGGTGCCGGTCTGTTCGGCATGGACCCGCACCACGTGTACATGAAGATCGTGCCGTCCACCGACCCCAACATCACCCTGGGCATGTCGCTGTCGGTGTTTGCCCTGATCATCTTCTACAGCATCAAGGAAAAAGGCCTGGGCGGCTTTGTCGGTGAACTGGCGCTGAACCCGTTCAACCCGAAAAACCCGGCCCTGAAGGCCCTGCTGATCCCGGTCAACCTGGTGCTGGAACTGGTCACCTTCTTTGCCCGTCCGGTGTCGCTGGCGCTGCGGCTGTTCGGCAACATGTACGCCGGTGAACTGATTTTCATCCTGCTGGCCCTGCTGCCGTTCTGGATCCAGTGGACCCTGTCGGTGCCGTGGGCGATTTTCCACATCCTGGTCATCACCCTGCAGGCGTTCATTTTCATGATGTTGACCATCGTCTATCTGTCGATGGCCAGCGAAAAGCATTGATGTTCCGGTGCAGCCGGTCCGCCGGCTGCGTGTTTGGTTTTTTTGTGTGTTTTGAAACCCCAACCTGAGGTAAGTTTTCATGGCAAATCTGATTGGTCTGACCGCTATCGCTGCCGCCCTGCTGATCGCTTTCGGCGCCCTGGGTACCGCTATCGGCTTTGGTCTGCTGGGTGGTCGCTTCCTGGAAGCCGTTGCCCGTCAGCCTGAACTGGCACCGCAACTGCAAACCCGTATGTTCCTGGTGGCTGGTCTGCTCGACGCCGTCCCGATGATCGGTGTCGGTATCGGCCTGTTCTTCATCTTCGCCAACCCGTTCATTGAGGCTGCCCGTCCGTTTATCGGCCAATAAGACCTTTTTGATCAACTGAGGGATCACGATGAATATCAACCTCACGCTGATCGGTCAGGCGATTGCATTCGCGCTGTTTGTCGCGTTTTGCATGAAATTTGTCTGGCCGCCCCTGATTGCGGCCATTGAAACCCGTCAGCGCAAGATTGCTGAAGGACTCAATGCAGCCGAACAGGCCCGTGCTGATCTGGCCGTGGCTCAGAATCAGGCACAGGATGAACTCAAAGCCGCCAAAGCCCAGGCTGCCCAACTGATCGAGCAGGCCAACCGCCGCGCCGCCCAGATGATCGAAGATGCCAAGCATCAGGCCGTCATCGAAGGTGAGCGGGTTCGCCAGCAGTCGCGTGAAGCGATGGATCAGGAAATCAGCCAGGCCCGCGAAGCCCTGCGTCAGCAAGTGGCCTCCCTGGCTGTGGCCGGTGCCGAGCGCATCCTGAAGGCACAGGTCAACCCAGAAGCCCATGCAGCCATGCTGAATCAGCTGGCCAGCGAACTGTAAGCGAGGCAACTCATGGCTGAACTGGCAACCCTGGCACGTCCGTATGCCAAAGCCGCCTTTGACCATGCCAGTGAAGGCAACGCGCTGGGACCCTGGGCACACACCCTGGGTGCCCTCGGTGCCTATCTGGTGAATGCAGAGCTGGCCGCGTACCTGAAGCGTCCGGACCTGACCCCGAACCAGCAAGTCGATGCGCTGGTGGCGGTCCTGGGTGGCAATGTCGGTGCAGCATTCAGAAACTTTCTGACCCTGCTGGCCGAAAATGGCCGTCTGGGCCTGCTGCCTGAAATCAGTGCCGAGTTTAACCGTCTCAAAGCCCAGAGCACGCAGCAGATCGATGTCAGCATCGACTCTGCCTTTGCCCTGTCGGACGAGCAGCTGTCGCTGCTGACGGGCCGACTGCAACAGCGCTTTGGCAAACAGGTCAATGCCCAGGTCACTGTGCGCCCCGAGTTGATTTCGGGTGTGGTGATCCGTGCCGGCGACCAGGTCATTGACGATTCGGCGCTGGGCAAACTGGCCAAAATGAAATTGAGCCTGCTGGCCTGACCGCCGGCAGCACTTGAACCATATTGAGGAAAGCGCAATGCAACAGCTGAATCCCTCCGAGATCAGCGCGCTCATCAAGCAGCGCATCACTGATCTGGATACCAGCGCGACTGCAAAGACTGAAGGCACCATCGTCATGGTCTCGGACGGGATCGTGCGCATTCACGGTCTGGCTGACGCCATGTACGGCGAGATGATCGAGTTTGACGGCGGCCTGTACGGCATGGCCCTGAACCTGGAGCAGGACTCCGTGGGCGCTGTGGTCCTGGGTGACTACCTGAGCCTGCAGGAAGGCCAGAAAGTCCGCTGCACCGGCCGCATTCTCGAAGTGCCAGTCGGCCCCGAGCTGCTGGGCCGCGTGGTGGATGCCCTGGGCAACCCGATCGACGGCAAGGGCCCAATCAACGCCCAAGTGACCGACAAGGTCGAAAAAGTCGCCCCCGGCGTCATCTGGCGTCAATCGGTCGATCAGCCGGTACAGACCGGCTACAAGGCCGTGGACACCATGATCCCGATCGGCCGTGGCCAGCGTGAGCTGATCATCGGCGACCGCCAGACCGGCAAGACCGCCATGGCCATCGACGCGATCATCGCCCAGAAAAACTCCGGCATCAAATGTATCTATGTCGCCGTCGGCCAGAAACAGTCCACCATCGCCAACGTGGTGCGTAAGCTGGAAGAAACCGGTGCCATGGCCTACACCACCGTGGTGGCTGCTTCGGCCTCTGAACCGGCTGCCCTGCAGTTCCTGGCGCCGTACTCTGGCTGCACCATGGGCGAATACTTCCGCGACCGCGGTGAAGACGCCCTGATCATCTATGATGACCTGTCCAAGCAGGCCGTGGCCTATCGCCAGATCTCCCTGCTGCTGCGCCGTCCGCCAGGACGCGAAGCCTATCCCGGCGACGTGTTCTATCTCCACAGCCGTCTGCTGGAGCGCGCGTCCCGTGTGTCGGCTGACTACGTCGAGAAGTTCACCAACGGTGCCGTGACCGGCAAAACCGGCTCGCTGACCGCCCTGCCGATCATCGAAACCCAGGCCGGTGACGTGTCTGCTTTCGTACCGACCAACGTGATCTCGATCACCGACGGCCAGATCTTCCTGGAAACCTCGCTGTTCAACTCGGGCATCCGTCCGGCGGTCAACGCCGGTATCTCGGTGTCCCGCGTGGGTGGTGCAGCCCAGACCAAGATCATCAAAAAGCTGTCGGGCGGCATCCGGACCGCACTGGCCCAGTACCGTGAACTGGCCGCGTTTGCGCAGTTTGCGTCCGACCTGGACGAAGCCACCCGCAAACAGCTGGAGCATGGTCAGCGCGTCACCGAGCTGATGAAGCAAAAGCAATACGCCCCGTTCTCCATCGCCGATCAGGCCGTGGCCATCTATGCCTCCAACGAAGGCTATCTGGCTGACGTTCCGGTGAACAAGATCGGTGCGTTCGAGACTGCCCTGCTCGCCTTCATGCGTGACCAGCACGGCGAGCTGATGCGCAAAATCGATGAAACCGCAGACTACAATGGCGACATCGAAGCTGCCCTGAAAGCCGGTATCGAGCAGTTCAAGGCCACTCAGGCTTACTGATGCATTGAGCGTGGCTGGTGTGAGTCCTTCATGCCAGCCAGTCATCATTGTCTAGTGAAGGAAGCTTCCTTCCGATAACGGATTTTGCGTATGGCAAGTCTCAAAGAAATTCGCGCCAAGGTCGCCAGCATCAAGAGCACGCAAAAGATCACCCGTGCCATGCAACTGGTGGCCGCCAGCAAGATGCGCCGTGCGCAGGAGCGTATGAGCGCAGGCCGGCCCTATGCGGACAACATGCGTCGGGTGATTGCCCACTTGGTTCAGGCCAATCCCGAATTCAAGCACCGTTACATGGTGGACCGTCCGGTCAAACGCGTCGGCTACATCGTCATTTCCTCCGACCGGGGTCTGGCGGGTGGTCTGAACATCAACCTGTTCAAGCGGGTGGTTCAGCACGTCAAACAGTACCGCGAACAGTCGGTCGAGGTGCAGTTTGCGCTGGTGGGCCAGAAGGCCGTGAGCTTTTTCAAAAGCTTTGGCGGTAAAGTGATTGGTGTGACCACCCAGGTGGGCGATGCGCCGTCCATGGAACAGCTGGCCGGTTCGGTCCAGGTGATGCTGGATGCGTTTGACAAGGGTGAAATCGACCGGATTTATCTGGTCTCCAACCAGTTTGTCAACGCCATGACCCAGAAGCCCACCATCAGCCAACTGGTGCCCCTGCCAGCCGGTGACGTGGCCGAAGCCCAGCAGCTCAATCGCCAGCACAGCTGGGATTACCTGTACGAGCCTGAAGCCGCTGAACTGCTCAATGGCCTGCTGGTGCGCTACATCGAGTCCATGGTCTATCAGGGTGTGGTCGAAAACATCGCCTCTGAACAGGCAGCGCGGATGGTCGCCATGAAGGCCGCCACCGACAACGCCGGTGCCCTGATCAAGGACCTGCAACTGGTTTATAACAAGCTGCGTCAGGCGGCGATCACCCGGGAAATTTCCGAGATCGTCGGCGGTGCCGCTGCCGTTTAATGTTTTTGTTTGAATTGAGGACTCTTCCATGAGTAGTGGTCGTATCGTTCAGATCATCGGCGCGGTCATCGACGTCGAATTTGATCGCAACAGCGTTCCCAAAATCTACGACGCCCTGCACGTCGACAACACCGAAACCACCCTCGAAGTCCAGCAACAGCTGGGCGACGGCATCGTGCGCACCATCGCGATGGGTTCGACCGAAGGCCTGAAGCGTGGCCTGCCGGTCAGCAACACCGGCGCACCGATCTCCGTGCCGGTCGGCACCGGCACCCTGGGCCGGATCATGGACGTGCTGGGCCGTCCGATCGACGAAGCCGGTCCGGTTGAAACCGACACCACCTGGTCGATCCACCGCGAAGCCCCCAGCTACGCCGATCAGGCCAGCTCCACCGAGCTGCTGGCCACCGGGATCAAGGTGATTGACCTGCTGTGTCCGTTTGCCAAGGGCGGTAAAGTCGGCCTGTTCGGCGGCGCCGGTGTGGGCAAGACCGTGAACATGATGGAACTCATCAACAACATCGCCAAGGTGTACAGCGGTTATTCCGTGTTCGCTGGCGTGGGTGAGCGGACCCGTGAAGGCAACGACTTCTATCACGAAATGAAAGACTCCAACGTCGTGGACAAGGTCGCGATGGTGTACGGCCAGATGAACGAGCCGCCGGGGAACCGTCTGCGCGTCGCCCTGACCGGCCTGACCATGGCCGAGTACTTCCGTGACCAGAAAGACGAAAACGGCAAAGGCAAAGACGTGCTGCTGTTCGTGGACAACATCTACCGCTACACGCTGGCCGGTACCGAAGTGTCCGCGCTGCTGGGCCGGATGCCGTCTGCGGTGGGCTATCAGCCGACCCTGGCCGAGGAAATGGGCGTGCTGCAAGAGCGCATCACCTCGACCAAAACCGGTTCGATCACCTCCGTACAGGCCGTTTACGTCCCTGCGGATGACTTGACCGACCCGTCGCCGGCCACCACCTTCGCCCACCTGGATGCCACCGTGGTCCTGTCGCGTGACATCGCCTCGCTGGGGATCTATCCGGCGGTGGATCCGCTGGACTCCACCAGCCGTCAGCTGGACCCGCAAGTGGTCGGCCAGGAACACTACGACGTGGCCCGTGGCGTACAGACCGTGCTGCAGCGCTACAAAGAGCTGAAAGACATCATCGCGATTCTGGGTATGGACGAACTGTCTGAAGAAGACAAACTGGTCGTCTACCGTGCCCGTAAGATCCAGCGCTTCCTGTCGCAGCCCTTCAACGTCGCTGAAGTGTTCACCGGCGCTCCCGGCAAGATCGTCGCCCTCAAGGACACCATCCGTGGCTTTAAAGGCATTCTGGCCGGTGAATATGACCACCTGCCCGAGCAGGCGTTCTACATGGTCGGCGGCATCGAAGAAGCCGTCGCCAAGGCCGAGAAGGTCAAATAAGAGGGAGCAATCTCATGGCAACCCTGCAATGCGATGTGGTCAGCGTCAAGGAATCGATTTTTTCCGGTTCCATCACGATGCTGGTCGCGCGGGGCGCCGGTGGTGAGCTGGGCATCCTGCCCGGCCACGCGCCGCTGGTGACCCTGCTCAAGCCTGGCCCTGTGCGGGTGCAGCTGGAAAATGGCCAGGAACAGCTCATCTACGTCTCCGGGGGTGTGCTGGAAGTCCAGCCCCACGTGGTGACCCTGCTGGCGGACACCGCCGTGCGTGCCGCTGATCTGGACGAAGCCAAGATCATCGAAGCCCGCAAGCAGGCTGAGCAGCAGCTGGCCAACCAGAAGTCCGAGCTGGACACCGGCATGGCCCTGGCTGCGCTGGCCGAAACCGCTGCCCAGCTGGAAACCCTGCGCAAGCTGAAAAACCGCGCCTGATTTTTTCAGGACCCAAACAACCGCCTCCGGGCGGTTTTTTTAGGCCAGATAAATGACCTTTTGACCTTCTACCCGCAAATCGCCTGAATGGGTCAGACTTTGCAGCAGGGCTGCAAAGGCTTGATCGTCAAGGGCTTCCTGCAAGACATGATTGACGGTGCTGCGCAGTGTGGCCTGCGAAGCGGGTCGGCTGTTGCCATTTTTTCGCCTCAGAAAATTGGTCCGGATCAACGCCGCCCGCTGTGCTGTGGTGCGCGGTGCTGGGGCAGGTTGCGGTTGCGGTTGCGGTTGCGGTTGCGGTTGCGGTTGCGGTTGCGGGGATTGTGCGCTTTCCTTTTTTAACAGGGACTGCAACACGGGAATGTCTTCCAGTGCGGCATGGCGATGCACTTTTTTTTGTTGCGCCCTCAAATGCGCAATCAGCGGGTCAAACCCCGTGTCCTTGCTGATGATGTGAAAATATGCATCAGGGTCCTGGGCAATCAACACCCCCAGATAATAGCTCAGGTGAAAATCCAGCGCATTTTTGCCACTGCCACCGGCCTGCACATAGCGTGCCCGGCTGCCCAGTTGCTGTACCGCATGGACCAGCTCAAAGGGCAGTCGAGCCTGATTCTGGCCCAAAAAAATCAGGACCTCAAAGTCCCCTTTCAACAACAGCGCAAGATTCTGGGGCTGGACGTTTTCAAAGTCGATCAACACCTGGTTTTTGGCCATTTTTTCCCACTGCACGGTCTGTTGGAATGATCCCCACCTTCACAAGCGCCCACGACAGCCTCCGAAGCCCGTCCGGCAGTGCACCTGCAGCCGTGCCGAAGGCAGGCCCACGGCGTCAGCGCAGGGTCAGGCCGCTCTGCCCCGCCGGCGTGACCCGCACGATGTCCACTTCAAAGACGATGTTTTTGCCGGCCAGCGGGTGGTTGAAGTCCACTTCGACCTGATCGTCACTGACCCGGCTGATCACGCCGGGCAGGCTGCTGCCGGTCTTGTCATTGAATTCCATCACCATGCCCGCCTCTGGCTCGGTGCCGGATCTGGCAAACTGCAGGCGGCTGAAGGTCTGCACATTGTCCGGATTCCACACCCCAAAGGCATCCTCCGGCGGCAGGTGCACGCTGCGGCGGTCGCCCGCACGCAGACCCAGCAGGGCTTTTTCAAACCCCGGCAACAGGTTGCCATCGCCCAGCGTCAGCGTGACCGGCTCACGGTGGCTGCGGGTGTTGTCGATTTCGACGCCGTTTTCCAGACGCACCGAAAAATGCAGCGCCACCTGCGCCCCGGCTTCGATGCGGGCGTCTTCGTTGGGGTTGCTAAAGGGTTGCATCAAAATCTCCGTGCCCGCACCGGCTCAGCCCTGCGCATTCAGGCGTGCCTGGCGGTGTTTTTCCAGAAACAGGGTGTCCACCAGCAGCAGGATCACCCCCAGGGTGATGGCGCTGTCGGCGATGTTGAAGGCGGGGAAATGGTGGTTTTGCCAGTACACATGAATGAAATCCACCACATAGCCCAGCCGCAGCCGGTCGATCAGGTTGCCGATCGCGCCGCCCAGCACCAGCGCCACCCCGGCCGCCAGCACCTGTGCCTGGCGGGGCATTTTCAGCAGCCACACCGCAAAAAACACCGACACCACGCCAGCCAGACCGGTGAACAGCCAGCGCTGCCAGCCCCCGGCATCGGACAAAAAGCTGAACGCCGCGCCGAAGTTGTGCAGCAGGGTCCAGTTGAGCAGGTCCGGAATCACCGTGACCGGCTGGTTGTAGGTCAGGTGGTGGGTGGCCAGCGATTTGGTCCACTGGTCGAGTACGATGGCCAGCAGGGACAGCCCCCACCACAGGGTGTTGATGGGGCGGACCGGCGACGCGTGTGCATTAGGCATGGTGGCGAGTCTCCCCGGGGCCACTGACATTGGTCACACAGCGGCCACACAGGCCGGGGTGGGCGGCATGCTGGCCCACGTCCTCACGCACCTGCCAGCAGCGCACGCACTTGTGGCCTGCGGCGGGACCGACCTGCACGCGCAGCGTTTCCAGGTCGCTGGCGTCACCGGCCCCGGCCTGCCACGGGTGCAGGGTGGCGGCGCTGGTGATCAGCACGAAGCGCAGCTCTTCACCGAGCCGACCCAGCAGGGTGTGCAGCGCCGGCTGTGCCCACAGGTCCACCTGCGCGGTGAGGTTGCCGCCGATCACCTTGGCGGTGCGGGCGGCTTCGATGGCCTTGTTGACCGCAGATTTGACCGCCAGAACCTGCGCCCAGTCCCCGGTGCTGAGCTTTTGCGCGGCTGGATTCGGCACCGGGTACCATTCGGCGGTGAACACGTAGCGGCCCGCTGCGCCCGGCAGCTGTTCCCACGCCTCTTGGGCGGTGAAGGACAGGATCGGGGCCAGCCAGCGCAGCAGCGCCTGGGTGATGTGGTGCAGCGCGGTCTGGGCCGAGCGGCGGCCCTGCGATTCGCGCGGCATGGTGTACTGGCGGTCCTTGATGATGTCCAGATAAAAGCTGCCCAGATCCAGGCTGCAGAATCCGGTGATCAGGCTGCACACCCGGTGGAAGTCCATCGCTTCGTAGGCGGCGCGGATCTCGTCCTGTACCGTCGCGGTGCGGGTCAGGATGTACTGGTCCAGCGCGATCAGCCCATCCACCGGCAGCAGGTGCTGTGCTGGGTCAAAGCCATTCTGGTTGGCCAGCAGGAAGCGCAGCGTGTTGCGGATGCGCCGGTAGCCTTCGATGGCGTTTTTGAAGATGGTCTTGCCGGCGGCCATTTCATAGCGGTAATCGGTCGAGGCCACCCACCAGCGCAGGATGTCGGCCCCGGAGTCCTTGATCACGTCCTGCGGGGTGATGACGTTGCCCTTGGATTTGGACATCTTGTGGCCTTTTTCATCGACCACGAAGCCATGGGTCAGCACCTGCCGATACGGTGCGCGGCCATGGATCGCCTCACTGGTCAGCAGTGAGGTCTGGAACCAGCCCCGGTGCTGGTCGGAGCCTTCCAGATACAGGTCGGCGGGCGCGCGCAGGCCGGGGGTTTTTTCCAGCACCGCGTAGTGGGTGATGCCCGAGTCGAACCACACGTCCAGCGTGTCGGTGCATTTCTGGTATTGGGCCGCATCGGCACCGAGCAACGCCGCGGCATCCAGGTCAAACCACGCCTGAATGCCGCCCTGCTCGATGCGCTGTGCCACCTGCTCCATCAGGTGCAGGGTGTCCGGGTGCAGTGCACCCGTGTCGCGGTGGATGAAAAACGGAATCGGAATGCCCCAGGTGCGCTGGCGGGAGATGCACCAGTCGGGGCGGCCTTCCATCATCGCTTCGATGCGGTTCTGGCCCCAGTCCGGGGTCCACTGCACGGCCTCGCGGATGCTGCGCAGGCTGTCAGCGCGCAGGTGTTTTTCTTCCATGCTGATGAACCACTGCGGCGTGGCCCGGAAAATGATCGGGGTCTTGTGCCGCCAGCAATGCGGGTAGCTGTGGCGGATCTTGACCTGATGGCGCAGGCGGCCGCTGGTCAGCAGGCTGTCGATGATTTTTGGGTTGGCCTTGTAGATGTGCTCCCCGGCAAACACCGGCGCATCCGGCAGGTAAACGCCATTGCCGCCGACCGGGTTGTCGACCTTGAGCTGGTATTTCAGGCTGACCTTATAGTCGTCCACGCCATGGCCGGGGGCGGTGTGTACCGCGCCGGTGCCGCTGTCGGCGGTGACGTGCTCGCCGAGGATCACCGGCACCTGACGCGAGGCAATCAGCGGGTGCTGCAATAGCACCCCTTCAAGGGCCGCACCGCGCACGGTGGCGATTTTTTTCACCTGATCAAGGCCATAGCGCGCACAGGCCGATTCGACCAGGTCAGCCGCCAGCAACAGCCCTGTGCTGCCCTGCTCGCCCTGTGCCTGCACCAGCGCATAGTCCAGCTCCGGATGCAGCGCCACCGCCTGGTTGGCTGGCAGGGTCCACGGCGTGGTGGTCCAGATCACCACATCCACGGGTGCCTGGACGGTCACGCCCAGCCGTTGCGACAAGTCCGCCAGATCGACCACGGCAAAGGCCACATCGATGGCGTCCGAGGTTTTGTCCTCGTATTCGACTTCGGCTTCGGCCAGTGCCGAACCACAGTCCAGACACCAGTTCACCGGCTTCAGGCCGGGCTGCACATGGCCCTTGCGGACGATTTCGGCCAGCCCGCGCACGCTGTCGGCTTCCTGCTGGAAATTCATGGTCAGATAAGGCCGGTCCCAGTCGCCCAGCACGCCGAGACGCTCAAAGTCGGCCTTCTGCAAGGCGACCTGCTCGGCGGCATAGGCCCGGCAGGCGGCGCGGAAGGTGGCCGCATCCACCACCTGTCCATCCGGTCCGGTGCTGCCGACCTTGCCGATTTTTTCCTCGACCTTCAGCTCAATCGGCAGGCCGTGGCAGTCCCAGCCGGGCACATACGGTGCATCAAAGCCGGACAGGGTTTTGGACTTGACGATGATGTCCTTGAGGATCTTGTTCACCGCGTGGCCGATGTGGATCTGGCCGTTGGCATACGGGGGGCCATCGTGCAGGATGTACTGGGGCCGGCCCGCACGCGCCGCCCGCACCTGACCATACAGGTCGTCGGCCCGCCACGCGGCCAGCCAGTCTGGCTCACGTCTGGCCAGATTGCCCTGCATGGCAAAGCCGGTGTCGGGCAGGTTGAGGGTGTCTTTGTAGTCCTGAACCGGGGCGCCGCTGTCGTCACTCATGAATGTGTTCCGTGAATCCCAAAAACCAATCAAATCCAAAGCAGGCCAGCCAGACGGTCAGAACACTGCCTGATCCTGTGCCGCACGCCAGGCCCCCAGCGCCTCGACATCCTGCTGGATGCCGGCCCGCAGGGCCTCCAGACTGGGGTAATGCCGCTCGCCATGCAGCAGTGACCAGAACGTCACCCGCAGGCGCAAACCGTACAGATTAGCAGAAAGGCGCGGCAAATGGACTTCCAGCCGCCACTCGTGTGCCCCGGCGATGGCCGGACGCGTCCCCACATGCCCAGCACCAAACAGCCCTCCTGGCAACAGCCCAGCGGTGCCCTGCCCGGCCACGGCCCCCGGCCAGACTCTGGCCCCCTCCGGCTGCACCTCCACGGCATAGATCCCCCGCAGCGGCGGCTGGATGCGCCGCAGGGCGATGTTGGCGGTGGGAAAATCCAGCGTGCGGCCAATCTGGTCGCCATACACCACCCGGCCACTGATGCTGTAGCGGCGGCCCAGCAGCTCAGCCGCATGGGCAAACTCACCGGCCTGCAGGCACTGGCGGATGCGCGTCGAACTGACACGCTCACCCGCAACCAAAATGGTGTGCAGGGTCTCGACCTCAAACCCGTGGGACTGCAAAAACTGCGCATCGCCCCGGCGGTCCTGTCCGAAGCGGAAATCATCGCCCAGCACCATCTGGCGCACGTTGAGCCGATCCCGCAGCAGGTCGGCAAAGGCTTCAGCACTCAGGCTGCGAAACGGCTGATCAAACCGCGCCACCAGCACATGGTCCACACCCAGCGCGCGCAGCAGTTCGATTTTTTCCCGGAAACTGGTCAGGCGCGGCGGGGCGGATTCGGGGCGAAAAAATTCCTGCGGCTGCGGCTCAAACACCATCACCAGCGTCTGCAGGCCCTGTGCGCGGGCCAGCGTCTGCAGGCGGGCAATCATGGCCTGATGGCCAAGGTGCACCCCGTCAAAATTGCCAATGCTCACCGCCAGCGGCGGCAGGTCTGGCTGTGCAGGCAAGGCATGCAGGCGCAGCAGTTTCATCGGTCAGCCCGGAAAAGCCCAAAAAAGGCTATTTTGCCAGAAAAGTCGGACCGCTGCTGCGCTGCGCACCCAGGCAAAAAAACAGCCCGCACGCGGCGGGCTGTCGGATCGGCTCTGGAGGTTTCAGTGCGCGGGCCGCCCCCCAATCAACGCAGCAGCAGGTACGCCACCAGCGCGATCAGCAGCACCATCGCCACCCACATCCACTCGGGCACGCGGGTTTTGGCCACCGGGACAGGGTCGCAGCGGGAGGTCTCAATGACTTGATCCGGCACATCGTTGCGGTCGCTCTGCAACACACTGACCAGCTTTTTGGTCATGTCGGTGTTGAACGCTTCCGGGTTGAATTTGCTGAGCTGATATTCGCGCAGCAGGCCACGGACTTTTTCATCCACCAGGGCAAATTTCATTTCCCAATCGCCAAACGTGATCCTTTCAATCGGTTCACGCAGCAGCACCTTCACGGCCGAATGACGCGGGTCTTTCAGCAGTTTTTCATACAGCGTGTTGATGTCCTGCTCACTGCCTTCCAGACACTGAAAAAAATTGCCATTGCCATAGTACAGCGCCCCATACAGCCGGTTTTTGCGGTTGTTTTCCCGGGCCACATGCAGGATGTCGGCCACGCGCGGGTCCAGCTTGCTTTCGGTTCTGGAAAAGGGCTCAAAGGTCGCTTTGCTGCTGTAGGCCAGGCGGGTCAAGGTGCTCACTGGCTGCTCCTGAAAAAAGTTCGCCTCCTTATAAGGTATGATGAATTTCATAAAAATATCGAAGCGACGAATGGCCGATTCGGGGGGGCCAGCTCCAGCCACAGGCCCCCGTCTGGATCAGGGGTGGCGAATCTCCCGTGGCCGAAAGCCCAGCACCAGCAGCGTGCCACCATAGGCCGCAGCACCCGCCACACACAGCCCCAGCAACACCAGCACCCGCACCCATTGTGCCGCCTGCGCTGGCCAGTACATCAGGCCGAGCGCCAGCACGATGCCCATCACCGCATTGGCGGCGGCATAGATGATGCCCAGCCGCCGCCATGCCCCGCCGCCAAACCGGAAAATCCCCTGCCGGTGCAGGTGCACATACAACAGGCTGGCATTCACCAGCGCGGCCAGCGTGGACGACAGCGCCAGACTGACGTGCACGCCCTGCCAGCCGGTCAGCTTGAACAGCCCGATCAACACCAGGTTGGCCACGATGTTCACCCCCACCGCAATCAAGCCGATGCGCACCGGGGTTTTGGTGTCCTGACGCGCATAGAACGCCGGGGCAAAAATCTTGATCAGCATGAACGCCAGCACACTGGCCGCCATGCCCTGCAGCGCCAGCGCGGTCATCCGGGTGTCGTGGGCGGTGAATTTGCCATGCTGGAACAGCGCCGAGATGATCGGTTCGGCCAGCATCCCCATGGCCAGACTGGCCGGCACGCCCACCAGCAGGATCACCTTGGCGGCCCAGTGGATCAGGGCGCTGAATTTTTGCATGTCGCCTTCGGCATTTTTGGCCGACAGCACCGGCAGGATCACCGTGGCGATGGCGATCCCGATCAGCCCCAGCGGTAGCTCGGTCATGCGCTCGGCACTGTACAGCCAGGTCACTGAACCGGTTTCCATGAACGAGGCCCACACCGTGTTCAAGAGCAGATTGATCTGCACCACCGACACCCCGAACAGCGCAGGCATCATCAGCCTGAGGATGCGCTGCACGCCTTCATCGGCAAAATCCACCGTCGGCCAGACCAGCAGTTTTTTGAAATACAGCTCCGGCAGTTGCATGGCCAGCTGCAACACCCCGGCAATCAGCACCGCCCAGCCCAGCGACAGGATCGGCTGGGCAAAAAACTGACTGCCCCACCACGCCGCAGCAATCATCACCACATTGAGCAACACCGGCGCAAAGGCTGCACTGGCAAACGACCCATAACTGTTGAGCACACTGCTGGCAAACGCCGTCAGCGACATCAGCAACAGGTAGGGAAAGGTCAGCCGCAGCAGCTCCACCGCCAGGGCAAACTTGGCTGGCTCATGCACAAATCCGGGCGCAAACAGCCCGATGATCAACGGCGCTCCCACCACGGCAAACCCCGTGAGCAAGGACAAAATCAGCGTCAGCCCCCCGGATGTCCGGCTGATCAGCAGGCGCACATCCTCAGCGGTCCGCTGCGCCTTGTACTCCGACAGCACCGGCACAAACGCCTGCGAAAACGCCCCTTCGGCAAACAGGCGACGAAAAAAATTCGGAATCTTGAACGCCACCACAAAGGCATCCATCAGCCCCCCGGCGCCAAACACATTCAGCAGCACAATGTCGCGCACCATGCCGAGAATGCGCGACAGCAGGGTCATGAAACTGACAATCAGGGTGGAACGCCACATGGACCGGTCTGCCATCCACAGCAAAACCGCCATTGTACGGTGCCGCTGCAGGCTTGACTAGAAATTGGCCATCCGTACCGCAATGTCCCGGCGAATTGCTGACCAGTCCAGGTGTGGGCCCGGATCGGTCTTGCGCCCCGGCGCGATGTCCGAGTGTCCAGCCAGATGGCGGCGGGTGTGCGGATAGGCGCGGTGCAGTGCCACCAGCAGGGGCGTCAGCGCAGCATACTGGGCCCCGCTGTAGGGCTGGTCATCGCTGCCTTCCAGCTCGATGCCGATCGAGTAGTCATTACACTCCGGCACCCCCAGATAGCGGGAGCGTCCCGCATGCCAGGCCCGGTCATTGAACGACACAAACTGGATGATCTGACCGCTACGCTCAATCAGCACATGGGCGGAGACCTTCAGGTCAGCAATGGTCTGAAAATACGGGTGTGCCGCCGGGTCCAGACGATTCTGGAAAAACGCCTGCACCTGTCCGGTGCCGAACTGCCCCGGCGGCAGGCTGATGTTGTGCAGCACGATCAGGCGGATGTCGGGGTTGGCTGGCCGGGCATTGAAATTCGGGGAAGGACAGTGCTGCACGCCTTCACCCGGCTGCAACCAGCCCTGACGGTCCACCGAACAGCACGGCTCAGGCATTGAGCTGCCTCAGCTCGCCCACCACCGACTGCAGCGCCCGGTCAATGATCTGCGGCTGCTCATCGACGATGCGGGCACGGCCCTGACTGAAATCCACCGCCAGCTGCATCTGCGACATTTCCGCCACCTTGATGCCGCGCCGGTTGGCAAAAATCAGTTTTTCACTGGTGCGGATCCGTGCCACCAGCTTGTGGCGATCCCGGCGCTCGGCATGGATGAATTCAATCCAGGTGCCAATGGTGATCTGCCGCACCATCTGCACATGCGGATCGGTCTCCGGCAGGGTGTCGCCGCTGTACAGCGGCTCGGGCTCGGCCTTGGGCAGCACCACCCCGGTCATCATCGACGGGTTGGTGTGGCGCAGCGCATCATCCACCGGTGTCCCATTGAAATCCGGCTGTTTCTGCGCTTCTTCGGGGTCGAGCACCTCGACCAGTGGCATCTCGAAGCCTTCGATGATTTCCTTGTGGACGGTGCTGATTTCCTGCAGCAGGCTCTCGGTCTGCAGGGCATCAAAGTGCACGGACGCCAGACCCTTGCGCAGGCTGTTGACCAGCTTGGGGGAGATGTTGCGCAGCCGGTCGATCCACTGGGCATCGCCCTCGGGGGGCAGCACCGACCAGACCAGCGCATCGACCACCTTGACCGCCTGCCGCCAGCTCTCGGAATCGGTGCCTTCCTTCAGGCAGGCCAGATACAGCACATGGCGCCAGCCCTCCTGGAGGATGCGCACCACCGCAAACGGCAGCTTGCGGCCATTCAGGCGCTTGTTCAGGGTCTGCTGGACGATGGTGCGGGCCAGTTCGGCACGGGCGCGGTTTTCTTCCGCTTCGCGGGTGCGCTCATCGACCACCGCCACCCGGCTTTGCTGCTCGGAATAGAATCCTTCAAAATCCACCAGCAGCCGGTCAAACAGACCGATGTCACTTTCAAATTCATTGAGGATGGTGAACACCGTTTCCTCAAGCTTTTTGTACAGCTGGTCGCTGGACTTGGCGTTTTCGTCCCAGCCCACCCCAGCCTTGGCCAGCGAGTTGAGCAGGCGGCGGGCCGGATGGTCTTCGGTCTTGAAAAACTTGTCATCCAGAATCGCGACCTTGAGCATCGGGATCTGCAGCCGCCCCAGCAGCGCCTTCATGGCCGTGGGCAGGTCATCATCGTCAAGGATGAAATCAAACATCATCGACAGCAGGTTGATGACGTCGGTGTCCTTTTTGCTGATCACCTCGACGGTGTCATCATCGCTCTTGAGCTGCTGGCGGATGCTGTCACGCACTTCGCTGACGCTGGGCGCAGTCGGGTCCACATCCACATGGGTGCGCGGCTGCAGCTCCTGCAGGCGGGTCAGCAGCGTGGTCAGCACCGGCGTGGCAATCACCTGCTCCATCGCCAGCGGACTGACATTGGCCGGGGTCAGCGGCACGGCGGCCACACTGCGGCTGATCTGGGCAAAGTGCTCGGCCTGACGCATCAGCAGCTCGGGCTCGACCACCAGACCACCACCGGGGGCGCGGTGCAGGATCGGCACGCCCTTGTCATCCAGCTGCGCCTCGCCCTCCGCACTGCTGCTGCCTGCGCCCCCAGTGCCGCCGCCGCGCTGGCCCATGTCGCGGATGTCGCGCAGCACGTCGGCCAGATCCGGCTTGGCTTCCGTGCGGGCTGCCCCGCCGCCGTCATTGCGAATGGTGCGGTCCAGCTCGGGGACGCCGGTGGCTTCCAGCGCGGGCTCGATCAGGTCGCGCAGCTGTGACACGGCAATCAGCGGCGCAAACAGCTCCACCAGAATGCGTTTTTGCTGGGCGTCCAGCTGCAGCACCGCAAAGCTGTCCAGCATGGCCTGCATCAGTGCTTTGGGGTGAAACGGCAACTGGCCCATTTCCTGCAGGCCGGGCATCACCGCCTGCAGGCGCTGGAAAGCGTCAGTCACCACCGGCTCCATGCGGGTGGACAGCCGGGTGGACAGGGTATCCAGACTGACCTGGACCTCCATGTCCGAGGAGTCCACCAGACTCAGCGACATCAGATCCAGCCCCCCGCGCGGCGGGTCAGCCTCGTCTTTTTTATCCAGCATCAGGAACGCTGAAAACACTGCATCCATGGCCGGCGACACCTGATTGAGGATGTCCTGTCGGCTGCGGCGCATCCCGGCAATGATGTCCAGATAATGCTGCTGGGCGGCTGGGGGCTGTCCTTCGGCACGCTCCATCAGCTGGCCGGGCAGGGCGGACATGAACGCGTTCAGGGTCTGGTCAAAAATGGCCTCAAGCTCGGCACGCAGTTGATCCACCAGTTTCTGGGGGAGGTTGGGCTGGTTTGAGAATCGGCTGGGACTCATCATGGCATCATGCACAATATCGGCTTTTCCTGTAGCCTACACTATATCGCCCAGTCCGCGAGGATGCCACGTGTCCACAGCGACCAGGGCAGAAAACTTTTTGGCTGTGCCGTATCCGCCCCGGGCACGGACTGTTTTTTTTGACTGAGAGTGTGCTTCATGATTGACGCCTCCCTGCTGCAGGCTGCCATCGACAACAATGTCCGTCAGGCACTGGCGGAAGATGTGGGCCCGCTGGACCTGACGGCCCAGCTGATTCCGGTTGACCAGCAGGGCCATGCCCGCGTGCTCACCCGTGAATCGATGGTGCTGGCGGGCCGTCCCTGGGTGGATGCCCTGTTTGCCCTGCTGGACCCGGCCGTGACCCTGCACTGGCTGGCCGAAGAAGGTCAGCGTCTGGAGGCCAATGCGGTGTTTCTGGAACTGTCTGGCCCGGCGCGCAGCCTGCTGACCGGCGAACGCGCCGCCCTGAATTTCATCCAGACCCTGTCGGGTGTGGCGACTGCCGTACAGGCGCTGGTCCAGCAGCTGGACGGCCTGCACACCCGCCTGCTGGACACCCGCAAGACCCTGCCCGGCCTGCGCATCGCCCAGAAATATGCCGTCGCCGTCGGCGGGGGGCAGAACCATCGGCTGGGGCTGTTTGATGCGTTTTTGATCAAGGAAAACCACATCATGGCAGCAGGCAGCATCGGGGCAGCGGTTGCACAGGCCCACCGGATTGCGCCGGGCAAGCCAGTCGAAGTCGAGGTCGAAAGCTTTGATGAGCTGCATCAGGCCCTGCAGGCGGGTGCCGACATCGTCATGCTGGACAATTTCAGCAACGCCGACATGCGCACCGCCGTACAGCAGGTGGCTGGCCGCTGCAAGCTGGAAGCCTCCGGCAACATCACCGCCGCCAACCTGCGTCAGGTGGCCGAGACCGGGGTGGATTACATCTCCATGGGCGCACTGACCAAGGACGTTCGGGCCATTGACCTGTCGATGCGCTTTGTCTGAAGCGCTGCAGCGATTAAAAAAGGGCCAGACGGCCCTTTTTTTCATGTACAGAAAACGCCTGATGATTCACCAGCCCAGCGCAGTTTTCTGGGCCTCCACCAGCTGGCGGATGCCCGCCTCGGCCAGCAGCATCATCTGGTCACACTGGGCGCGTGTGAAGGGCCGGCCCTCGGCGGTGCCCTGGATTTCGATGAATTCACCGCCCTGGGTCATCACCACGTTCAGGTCGGTTTCGCAGGCGGAATCTTCTTCATAGCACAGGTCCAGCAGCGCGTCGCCCTTGTACATGCCCACCGAGACCGCGGCCACCAGCTGTTTGAGCGGGTCGGCGCTCAGCTTGCGGTTTTTCATCAGCACCCCGAGTGCATCCACCAGCGCCACGGCCCCCCCGGTGATGGCTGCGGTGCGGGTACCGCCATCGGCCTGGATCACGTCGCAATCGATGGTGATGGTGTTTTCGCCCATTTTTTTCAGGTCCACCATCTGCCGCAGGCTGCGGCCAATCAGGCGCTGGATTTCCTGGGTGCGGCCGGATTGCTTGCCCCGGGCGGCTTCGCGGTCGCCCCGGGTGTGGGTGGCACGCGGCAGCATGCCATATTCTGCAGTCACCCAGCCCTGCCCGGTGCCCTTCAGAAAACGCGGCACACCCGACTCAATGCTGGCCGTGCACAGCACCTGGGTGTGGCCAAAGCTCACCAGCACCGAGCCTTCGGCATAGCGGGTGTACTGGCGGGTCAGGGTCACAGGACGCAACTGGTCAAAAAGGCGCTGATCGATACGCATTTGGCAAACAAAATCCGGTAAAGAACCAAAGGGGCCAGCCCGCAGCAGGGGGCAGCGGTGGCGGCTGCATGATGACACAGCCAAATCGTCAATTCCTACCGCCTGTCCAGAAAAAATACCGCTCGGGGCTGCGATCTTGCCCATAATGTGGCCATGATGTCATTTGCAGGTCTGGCTTTTTGGGACCTGCCACATGGCCTGCCCAGGGTCCTGGCGGCACAGTGCTGTCATGTGGTCCGCGGAGCCGGCCCCAGGGGCGTGACACAGGACGGGCCCCGGTTTTCAGATGATTGGACTGGAGAGACGGAGCAAGATCAACCATGACGTCCATCTTGATCAAGGTCAGCGCCACCTTCAGGCCCTTTTTTCCCTGGGTTGGCTGTCTGGTCTTGGCGCAGTTGACCACCAGCCCGGCCCAGGCAGCCCCCTATCGGCTGCTGGCTGCGGGCGACCGCATCACCAACGTGGCCAGCGGCGATTTTGTCGACCCCAGCGGCGTCACCCAGACCATCAACTCCAACCCGGTCGAGCTGAGCATCAGCGAAGTGCGCGCGCTTCAGCTGGTCAGCAACGTCAGCCAGCTGGGCCTGATCGGCGGGCAGGTCATTTTTCCGCACCTGCTGACCAACACCGGCAACGTGCGCGACCAGTACACCCTGACCCTGAACCAGAGCAGCAGCGACCAGTTTGACCTGAGCAACGTGGCCGTCTATGCCGACCGCAATCAGGACGGCCTGCCGGACGATGCGCTGAACCTGCTCGGCACCAGCAACGCCATCAGTCTGGATGCCGGACAGTCGCTGGCGCTGGTGGTGACCGGGCTGATTCCGGTCAACCGGGTGTCCAGCGATCAGGCCATCCTGAACCTCACCGCCACCAACAGCACCAGCCTGAACCAGACCGTGACCGACACCACACGGGTGACCAGCGCCGGCGTGCTGAATGTGACCAAGGCCGAGGACAAAAGCACCGGACCACTCAACGCCACCATCACGTATACGCTGACCTACACCAACAGCGGCAACAGTACCACCCGGCTGGTGCTGACCGATGTGCTGGATGGCACCCAGCTCGCCTATGTCACCGGCAGTGCGCGCTGGAATCAGGGCAGCGGTGCCCTGACCGAAGCCAGCGGGGAAGCCGCCGGCAATACGGGGATTGATTACCAGACCAGCACCACCGGCAGCCAGACCACCGTGAGCATCATCCTGCCCTCGGTGCCGGCCCAGTCTACCGGCCAGATCAGCTTTCAGGCCCGCGCGGTGTCCACCACCCAGGACCAGCTGGCCAACACCGCCAGCTATCAGCAGATTGACGGCAGTACCACCGTCAAGACCGCCAACACCAACACCGTGCTGTTCAACCTGACCCACAGCTATGCCGTGGTGACCAACAACAGCGCCAGCAGTGCCAGCAACAACGGCAACCCCAGCAGCAGCCCGGACAATCTGGTCACCGTGGCCAGTGCACAGGCCGGAACCGAGGTCTGGTTTGACAACTACGTGTGGAACACCGGCGACACCCAGAACGTCTATAACCTGAGCACCAGCCTGACCAATGTGCCCAGTTGTGCCCAGGTGCGCCTGTACCAGCCGGATGGCCTGACCCCCCTGACGGACAGCAACGGTGATGGCCTGCCGGACACCGGCCCCATTGAAGCGGGTGCCATGGTGCGCATCCGGGTGGGTCTGCGGGTGGGCTCAGGCTGCCAGAGCACCAACACCCCGCTGCAGATAGACCTTACCGCCGCTTCCGCGCTGACCCCTGGGGTCAGCGATCCGGTGCGCAACCAGCTCAGTGCCATCGTGGGCAATCGTCTGGACCTGTACAACGGCGACCAGAGCGGCAAGCAGCCGCAGGGCATCGACAACAGCGGTGCCGCCTGGATCAGCAAGATCGTCGATGCCGCTGGTCGGGCGGTGTTCCCCCTGACGGTGGCCAACCTGGGCAGTCAGCCCGACAGCTACCTGCTGCTGGCCGATCAGGACGGCACCCTGGGCAGCGCCAGTGACCTGCCCACAGGCTGGACGGTGCGGTTTTTTGCCAGCAGCACCGCAGACTGCAGCGTCCTGGGCAGTGAAATGGGCCGGATCGACAATGTGCCCGCCGGGGGCAGTGTGGCCTATTGTGCCGTCGTACAGGCCCCGACGGGTCAGACCAGCCAGCCGATCTGGTTTGCCGTGCGGTCAGCCAGCAATGGCAGCACCGATGCGGTCAAGGATCAGGTCAATGTCGGCAATGTCCGTCAACTGGTGCTGACCACGGACCAGCAGGGCACAGTGGCACCCGGTGGCACCCTGGTGTATGTGCACACCCTGTCCAACGCCGGCTCCCTCACCGAAGGGGCCACAGCAGGCAGCCTGCTGGTGAGCCTGGACACGGCGCAGGCCAATGGCCTGATCCACACCGTCTACTACGATGCCAACAACAACGGCGTGCTGGACCCTGCCGACCCACAGGTCAGCGACCTTGCCGCACTTGGCGTGACCAACGGGGCGGTTGGCCTGTCACCCGGCGAATCCATCCGCCTGCTGGTCAAGGTACAGGCCCCCCCGGGCAGTCCACTGGGCCTGCAGGGCAGTGTCCGGCTCGTAGCCACGCCGGTGGGCGTGCTGGGTGGCCTCACGGCCGCCGCGGTCAGCAACATCGACCTGACCACCCTGAGTGCCGGAGAGCTGCGCCTGACCAAGACCCAGGCCCTGGATGCCAGCTGCGATGGGACGGCCGATGGGAGCTTTCAGCTGTCCGGACTGGCCATCCGGCCCGGACAGTGTGTGGTGTACCAGATCCAGGCCACCAATGAAGGCAGCCAGACCCTGACCAACGTCACCATCCGCGACACCGTGCCCCCCTACACCACCCTGCAGGTCCCGCCAGCGCCCAGCGTCACCCAGGGCACGGTGGACCTGACCCAGGTGGCCACCACGGGAGAGCTGGCCGGTGTGGTGGGAACGCTGCTGCCGGGCCAGTCCGCCAGTTTGCGCTTTGCCATCCAGGTTCAACCTCAATAAGCCGAGACAGATCCCATGCGCCTGTTCACCCTTCCCCCTGCTGGCCTGGCTTCGCGCCTGTTGCCGCTGTGTCTGGCCATGACGCTGGCGGTGGTCCCGGTGAGCTGGGCCGCCACCGATCCAGTGCCGCTGGCTGAAGCTGCGATCCCGCTGGCTGGCACGCTGATCAGCAACGTGGCCCTGGGGGAGTTTGTTGAAGAAGGCTCCACCGTGGTGCAAAGCAGCCGTTCCAACACGGTCCAGACCACCATCCTGCCGGTGTACGCCCTGACCCTGACCGCCACACAGAGCCGCTATGGGGTTGCGGGGCAGGTGATCCGCTTCAGCCATGAGCTGCGCAACACCGGCAACAGCAACGACACCTACACGCTGACCCTGACCGATCTGGCCAGTGATGCCGTGAACTTTACCGATGAAGCCGTCTATCTGGACCGCAACCGGGACGGCGTGGCCGATGGTGCCGCCCTCACTGCGGCTGAGTTGGCTGCCCTGCCGCTGCGGCCCGGCGAGCGGATTGGCCTGCTGGTCATGGCCACCGTCCCGGTGGGCACCAGTGCCGCCACCTATGCCAATGCCCTGACCCTCAGTGCCCAGTCCAACGGCGATAACACCGTTCCGGCCGTCAGCAACAATGATTCACTGGTGGTCAGCAGCAATGCGGTGATTGAAGTCACCAAGGCATTCTCAGCCACCACGGCCAGCAATGGCACCACGGTCACGGTGACCCTGAGCTACCGTAACCTGTCCAGCATTGCCTCGGGCAGCGTCACCCTGACCGACACCCTGCCGGCCACGCTGGTGTACCAGTCCGGGTCCGGCCAGTGGTCTGGCGGCCCTACGGTGACGGATGCGGCGGGAGGTGACAGCGCCGGGCTTGCCTATGACTACAACGGCACCACCAAAGTGGTCACCGCTGTACTGGCTTCAGTCCCAGCCAATGGCAGCGGTACCCTGCAATTCACGGTCCAGGTCAACAGCGCCACCGCCGTCACCATCCCCAACACCGTCCCGGTGGTGTACGACCCGGACAACAACGTCAGCACCAACAACAACGTTACCACCTCAACCAACACCGCGCTGCTGACGGTCAGTCCCAGCTACGGGGTGGTGATGAACAGCCTGGCCAGTTCGGCCAGCACTGCACCGGCCAACGACACCCAGACGTTGAGCAACCTGGCCCAGGGTGCCGTGGCCAGCTACACCAATTACGTCTGGAACACCGGCAACATTGCCGACACCTACAACATCACCCTGAATGCCGCCAGTACCCTGCCTGCAGGCAGCGTGGTGGAGCTGTACCGCGCCGACGGGGCGACCCCGCTGCTGGACAGCAATGGCGACGGCATCCCGGACACCGGTCCGCTGGCCGCAGGCAGCGCCTTCCCGGTGGTGGTCAAAATCCGCCTGCCGCTGGGCTTCACCGACAGCACGGCAGCGGCCTACACGGCGGTGCTCCGGGCCCAGTCCGTGGCCAGTCCGGCCCTCAGTGACCCCACCAACGACGTGTTCAGTACCATCACCGCCACCCTGGTGGACCTGACCAACCAGTCGCCCGTGACCGGAACCGGCAACGGGGTGGTGGACAATGCCGGCGCGGCGCTCAAGACCCTGAGCCTCAATGCCGGAGGCCAGGTGATTTTTCCGCTGGCGGTCAAAAACACCGGACAGCCCACCAGCTATGTCCTCAGTGCCGATGCCGATGGCAATTTTGCCCAGATCAGCCTGCCCGCAGGCATCAGCGTGCGTTTTGCCCAGGCCGACGCTGGCAACAGCTGCACCACCCCAGGGGCACCGCTCAGCCAGACCCGCGTTCTGGCCAGCAATGAAACCCAGTATGTCTGCGCCATCGTGCAGGCCGACTCCAGTGTCAGCAGCCAGAACAATGTGCCGATTTATTTCCGCGCCGCCAGTGCGGCCTATGTCACCAGCAACCTGACCACCAATCCTGGATTCGACACGATCAAGGACGCCATCAACCTCAGCGCCGTCAATGCCGCCCTGTCGTTTGAACCGGACCTGCGTGGCCAGATTGCGCCCGGCGGTACCATCGTCTACACCCACATCCTGCGCAACAACGGCACCACTGCCCTCACCGCCACCCAGCCGTTTGCCATCACCCAGAGCCAGAGCGGCTTTGTCACCACGCTGTACTACGACAGCAACGACAATGGTGTGCTCGACAGCACCGACCCCATCGTCACCGATCTGGATGCCTTCATCAGCAATGGCAGTGCCGGACTGGATGCCGGAGAAAGCATCCGCCTGTTTGCCAAAGTACAAAACAACGGCCTCACCGCACAGAACGCCGAAAACACCACCCTCATCCGCCTGCTCGACAACACCGGCACCGAGCTGGATCGGGTCACCGACATCACCACGCTGGGTGCCACCCAGATCCGCCTGTCCAAACAACAGGCCCTGGACAGCAACTGTGATGGCACGCCCGAGGGCAGCTACACCAGTGCCACCCTGCCGATCCAGCGCAACAGCAACGGTTCGGGCCAGTGCGTGCTGTACCGGCTGACCGTGCGCAACGAAGGCACCACCACCGTCACCCAGTTCACCTTCCACGACGGTGTGCCTGCGGCAACCCTGCTGGAATCCGGCCCCACCTGCACAGGCTGCACCCCAGCCAGCCTGAGCGGCCCGGCAGTCGGCAACACCGGCAATGTCAGCGGCACGGTGCCCACCCTGCGCCCCGGCGAACAATACCTGTTTAATTTTGCGGTGCGCTACAACGGCCCCTGAATGCAAAAAACCGGCACAGGGCCGGTTTTTTTTATGCTGCAGATCAACGCCGCAGCCAGCCACGCAGCCGCTGCTGCAGGGCCGTGACTTTTTTCACCGCTGGATTGGGCAGCGAGTACAGTGCCGCCCGCCGCACCACCTGACCGAACTGATGGCTGAGCCGGCCGGTGCTGTAGTGCTGGCCATACTGCTCGCACAGCGCGCGCACTTTCAGCGCAATTTCGGCGTAGCGGTTGGCAGGCAGATCCGGAAACAGATGGTGCTCGATCTGGTGGCTCAGGTTGCCACTGAAAAAATGCAGCCAGCGCCCGCCCTCGATGTTGCTGGAACTTTTCAGCTGGCGCAGGTACCACTGGGCCCGGGTTTCCTGCTGCAGGCAGGATTTTTCAAACACCTCCACCGTCTCGGTGAAGTGCCCACAGAAAATCACCGTGAAGGCCCAGACATTGCGGATCACGTTGGCACCCAGATTGCCCGCCAGCACTGGCAGCGCCATCGGACCGGCCAGCAGCGGAAAAAACACATAATCCTTGAGCATCTGGCGGCGGATCTTGCGCACAAACGGCCCAGCCACTTCGGGCAGCAGCTCGCGGCCATTCGGCTTGCGCAGCACCCGGATCAGGTCGAGGTCATGCACCCCCACCGCCCACTCAAACAGCAGGGCCAACAGCACCATTTTGGGCAGGTTCAGCAGATGCCCACGCACCCAGTACTGCTCGGGGAACAGCCGCAGCAGCCCATAGCCCACATCCCGGTCCTTGCCAACCACATTGGTGTAGGTATGGTGCACAAAATTGTGCGAATGCCGCCAGTTGCCGCCCGCGCAGACATTGTCCCAGTCATAGGTACTGCCGCGCAGGCTGTCGTCATTGAGCCAGTCGTACTGGCCATGCATGACATTGTGGCCCAGCTCCATGTTTTCGACGATCTTGGTCAGGCCCAGCCCCACAGTCCCCAGCAGCCACAGCGGCGGCAGCCAGCCGCCAAACATCAGCACAGCCCGGCTGGTGATTTCGCCGTGACGCACAGCCGTCTGCACCCGGCGGATGTACGCGGCATCCTGAGCGCCCAGCGACTGCACCACCTCCTGGCGAATCGCCTCCAGGGCAGCGCCAAAGGCTTCGGTTTCGGCCACACTGAGCGGGCGGGAGCGCGAGGGCGTTTGCAGCACAGCACGCTGCAGCAATTCGGGGTGAACGGCCTGATTCATGTTGTTTTTCCTCAAAGAATCCAGAATTTTTCAAAAATCCAGTGTCACCGGGCCCACCGGCTCGCTGATGCACAGCTTGATGGCCACCTGCGGTTCAGTGTTGATTTCACCGGTCAGCACATTGCGGGTGGCGCCGGATTGCTTCACGCAGGTGCAGCTGTTGCAAATGCCCATCCGACAGCCGGATGCCGGGGACAGCCCAGCCTGCTCCAGTCCGGCCAACAGGGTGCCCTGCACCACCACCTCACGGTGCTGCCGCTGCAGCTGTACCGGCTGGGGCTCACTGCCCTGTGCCAGCGGCGGCAGGACAAACTGTTCTGTGTGCAGCCGCTCCGACTGCCCAGCTTCTGCCCAGCACTGTTGCACCGCCTGCAGCAGCCCCACAGGCGCACACACATAGGCCTGGGCCTGCTGCCAATCCCAGGGCAGCATCTGCAGCAGCGTGGGCTCAAAGCGCTGTTGGGCGGAATCCACCCAGTGCCAACCCAACAGCCCGCCTGACGTCTGCTCCAGCGCCTGCAACTGCGCCGCATGGATCGGCTGACGGCCAAACTGCAGCACAAACACCCGGCGTCCTTGTCGTACAGCCGCAGCCGCCAGCGCCATCAGCGGACTCAGGCCACTGCCCGCCCCCATCAGCAACACCGGCGCTTGATCCCCCGCCGTCAGCACCAGCTCGCCCTGGGGCTGACTGAGTTCCAGAACATCGCCCACCGACACCTTGGTGGCCAGATGGCGCGACACCCGGCCCTGAACCCGAACCCCCAGCCGCAGCGGCCTTTCACCGGGGGCACTGACCAGACTGTAGGCCCGCTGGTGATTGATGCCATCAATCTGCACGGTGACCAGCACAAACTGCCCGGCCTCGCCATCCCGAAAATGCCCGTTCGGCAGCAACTGTAACGCCACCAGACCCGGTGCCAGGGGATGAATGGCCTCAACCCGCGCCGCTGGACGGTCCAGCCGCCACAGTGGATTGACCCGAGACAGCACAAAATCGGCAAAATCCGGCCGCACCCAGCGCTGTGCCCAGTGCTGAAGCGATCGGGTGGTTTGCTGTTGAACCGTGGACAGCCGCATGTGCACACTCCTTTCTCGGGTCCTGCCTGAGCCAGTCCCCAATCGGGGTCGCCCAGTTTTGTAAACACTCGTTCACTTTATTATCTGCACTCAAATCGAAAAAGTCAACATATGTTCACTTTTAACACCCTACACGTGCACGCGCCGGTCACGACAGATGACGCTGTTGCGCCATTCAGGTATAACAAGAACTTGATTCAATCTGGCTGTGATGTTTGATGGTGGTACCCGAAGAAAGCTCCAGGGACACAGAGCAGGCAGCCCCCATTGGGATGCAGCAGCGGCGCGACAGCCGCAAGCAAAAAACCCATCAGGCCCTGCTCGATGCCGCATTGGCGCTCAGCAGTACCGGGCGCTCCTTCGCAGAAATCAGCCTGCGTGAAATCACCCGCACCGCAGGGGTGGTACCCGCAGCGTTTTACCGGCACTTTGCCGACATGGACAGTCTGGGGGTGGAACTGGCCGATCAGGTCTGTGTGAGCCTGCAGGACCTGCTGGCGGGTCTACGCAACAGTTACGCCACGCCCGCATTCAGCCGGACCCGGCTCAGCATCGAGGTGTTTTTTCATGCAGTCCACGCCAACCCGGAGCATTGGCGCTTCATCGTGGCTGAGCGCTGGGGCGGGGTGGCTCGGGTGCGCGAGCGCATTGATGCAGAAATCAACCGCTTCACCCACGGCCTGACCCAGGATGTGCGGCAACTGCCGGATTTTGCCAAAATGAATGAGGCTGACCTGACCATCATGTCAGAGCTGCTGACCAACCTGGCCTTTGCCTGGGCCATGCGCTGGCTCAATGATGCCACCACCGCCGAACAGCGCGAGCTGCTGATCCAGCGTACCACCCGCCAGAGCCAGCTGCTGCTGCGCGGCATCTCCCACTGGCGCAGCGACCTTTGAGCCGTGTTTTGACAGCAAAAAAAAGGGCCTGCAGGGCCCTTTTTTTTGGCGGCACGCCACATGAAACGGTCTTTTTCAAGCCAAAAAAAATCCCCCGGTATTAGGCCGGGGGATTTTGGATAATGAGCTGACGATGACCTACTCTCACATGGCGAATGCCACACTACCATCGGCGCTAAGTCGTTTCACTTCTGA
>JBPOIS010000048.1:0-8979 GCA_052034295.1 Pseudomonadota bacterium | reverse complement strand
TCATGGTCCGTGCCGATGCTGGTCAGTCTGGCGGTGCTGATCACCAGCCTGCTGGCGCTGCTCTTTTCCCCGTACCGGCGCTGGGTGGGCTTCATGCTGGCGGGCATGGGCTATTTTGCGTCCCTCAAGGCTGTGGCCGGTGGGCTGAGCAGCTGGCTGGGCTGGTCCCTGGTGGCCGGATATGCGGCCAGTTTTTTGCTGTCCCTGTTGCTGCTGAGCGCCTGGCTGGGCCGTCAGGGCATGCGTGGTGCCGACAGCCGGGCGGTGCTGGCTGATCCGGTCGAGCATCAGCCGATCCGCATACAGGAAATCAACTGAGCGCGCCCCGGCAACGCGCCATCATCCCTGCCAGAATGACCCGCCCTGGCCTCTGTCCTGCACCTGGATTGCAGGGCTGTCCCGGGCAGGCAACCCCCGCCCCTGCACTGTGCAGGTGCATTTGTCTGGAAACTGCCGCACCATGAAAATTTCTCCTGCCCTGCTGGACACCCTGAACAAGGTGCCCCGCGTGTCGATTCCGTTCACCGAGCTCAGCACCGCGCCGCTGGACCTGATTCTGGTGCTGATGGGGCTGCGCATGCAGCAGCTCGCGCTCACCAATGAAAAATTCCAGGCCATGCTGGCCGGACGCAGCGACACACTGCGCATAACCACCGAAGATGGCATTGGCCGCAGCTTCCGTCTGGACCAGGGTCGGGTGCGCCATCAGGCCGCCGCTGGCCAGCCGGACTTTATCATCCGTTTCCAGAGTGCCGAGCAGGCCCTCAACACCCTGCTCAAGGGTGACGCCACCGCCTTCATGACCGGCATGCAGGCCGGGACCATCAGGATGGAAGGGGATTTTGGCCTGCTGATGTGGTTCACGCAGGCGGCGAAGCTGCTGGTGCCCCGGGTGCCCAAAACCGTGCATGAAGCCATGGCCCAGGCGCGTGAGCTGGCACAGGCCAAAAAAACCTGGCTGCTTGAGCAGAAATCCCGCCTGATCGGCTGAGGCCTGCCCGCCTGACGCCACGCTCTGGCCGGATCGGCTGGCGGTGGCGTGGGCCGGTTCCTGTCAAGGCCGTGCCCAGATCCGCGGGGTGTTGCGGGCCAGTCCCAGGCCCGGCCCCGGTGTGCCGTCCCGTTCGTCCTGTCCTGCAGCGGTCCTGATTCGCCTGCAAAAGTCACCATGCTATGCTGTGGCCCTTCTGATGCTGCCATCCCAAGGAATGCGCCATGACCGAGCTGCTGTCGTCCTTGCGCACTGCACCGCCCCGCAATGACTGGACCCGCGCGCAGGTTGCCGAGCTGTTTGAACTGCCCTTCAATGACCTGATGTTTGCTGCCCAGTCGGTGCACCGCCAGCACTTTGACCCCAATGTGGTCCAGGTCAGTACCCTGCTGTCGATCAAGACCGGCAACTGCCCTGAAGACTGCAGCTACTGCAGCCAGTCCGGCCACCACGACACCGCCCTGCAGGCCGAAAAAAAACTCGCTGTGGAAAAAGTGCTGGCGGCGGCACAGGCGGCGCGGGCCAGTGGCTCCAGCCGCTTTTGCATGGGTGCTGCATGGCGCAACCCGCATGAGCGCGACATGCCCTATGTGCTGGAACTGGTGCGCGGGGTCAAGGCGCTCGGGCTGGAAACCTGCATGACCCTCGGCATGCTGTCGGCCCATCAGGCGCAGCAGCTGGCCGAAGCCGGTCTGGATTACTATAACCACAACCTCGACACCTCACGCGAGCATTACCCCCACATCATCAGCACCCGGCAGTTCGACGAGCGGCTGGACACGCTCCAGCACGTGCGCGAGGCGGGCCTGAAGGTGTGCAGCGGCGGCATCGTCGGCCTGGGTGAGCGTCGCGAGGACCGCATCGGCCTGCTGCATGAGCTGGCCACCCTGCCGGTGCACCCCGAGTCGGTGCCGATCAACCTGCTGGTGCCGGTGGCGGGGACACCGCTGGCCGACACGCCGCGCCTGTCGGTGCTGGAGTGGGTGCGCACCATTGCGGTGGCGCGGATCCTGATGCCGCACAGCATGATCCGCCTGTCGGCTGGCCGCGAATCGCTCAGCGATGCCGAGCAGGCCCTGGCATTTTTGGCCGGGGCCAATTCACTGTTTGCCGGGGAAAAGCTGCTCACCACCCCCAATGCTGACCGCCAGCGTGACCAGCAGCTTTTTGATGACCTGAAACTGCGCCGCCAGCCTGCGCGCCCGGATGTGCGCCAGACCGCCGTGGATGCGATGCAATGCTGACCCCCCACACAGGCGGCTGCCACTGTGGCACGGTGCGCTTCAGCGTCCAGCTGCCCGCTTCGGTCGAGGTGGAAGACTGCAACTGCTCCATCTGCCACAAAAGCGGTTTTTTGCACCTGATCGTTGCGAAGGCGCAGTTTGTGCTGCTGCAGGGTCAGGACCAGCTGAGCCTGTACCAGTTCAACACCGGCGTGGCCCAGCACTGGTTTTGCCGGGTGTGCGGCATCAAGCCCTTTTACATCCCCCGCTCCAACCCCGACGGGGTGGATGTGAACCTGCGCTGTCTGGACCAGCCCCCGGCACAGGTGCGGGTGGTGGCCTTCGATGGGCAAAACTGGGAACAGCACGCCCACACGCTGGCGCACAAAACCCAGCCCACCGCAGACTAAAGGCGCAGCCCACATGACCCTGCAGGCGTTTGCATTGTCCGCCCAGCTGGATGCGCTGGCCCGCCACGGCCTGCGCCGCCAGTTGCACCCGGTGTCCGCCGGGGTGACGCCGGTGACCGTGCGCGGCGGACAGCGGCTGGTGAATTTTGCCAGCAATGACTATCTGGGTCTGGCCAGCCATCCGGCGCTGCGCGAGGCCATCCTCAGCCACCTGGCCGACCATGGGGTCGGCAGTGGGGCGGCCCATCTGGTGTGCGGGCACACCAGTGTGCACGAGCAGCTGGAGCAGCAGCTGGCGATCGAAGCAGGCTACCCGCGTGCGCTGCTGTTTTCCTCGGGATTTGCCGCCAATCTGGGGGTGCAGGACGCGCTGCTGAGCCGCGGCGACGTGGTGTATCAGGACAAACTCAACCACGCTTCCCTGCTGGATGGTGCCCGGTTGTCCGGGGCGCGGCTGCGCCGCTATCCGCACCTGAACACCCGGGTGCTGGCGCAGTGGCTGGCCCAGGACCGTGAGGATCTGCCGTCGGCCCGTCAGTTGATGGCCACCGATCAGGTGTTCAGCATGGATGGTGACGAAGCCCCATTGCCGGCGCTGCGCCGTCTGGCCGACACCCATCAGGCGGCGCTGCTGGTGGACGATGCCCATGGCTTTGGGCTGCGCGACGCGCCACTGCCGCCGGTGGATGTGTACATGGCCACCCTGGGCAAGGCGCTGGGCACCTACGGGGCCTTTGTGGCCGGTGCTGAGGAGCTGATTGAGTTTCTGGCCAACAAGGCCCGGCCCTTTGTGTACAGCACGGCGGCCCCGCCCCTGCTGGCCGCTGCGGCACTGGCGGCGCTGCACCTCAGCCGTGCCGAAGCCTGGCGGCGCACCCACCTGCGTGACCTGATCGGCCAGTTCCGGCAGGCCGTGCTGGCGCAGGGCTGGGCGCTGCTGCCCTCACACACGCCGATCCAGCCGATTCTGGTCGGCGACACCGCCCGCACGCTGTGGCTGTCGGAGCAGCTGGCCCAGCGTGGCTTTCTGGTGGTGGCGATCCGCCCGCCCACGGTGCCCCCGAACACCGCACGCCTGCGCATCACCCTGTCGGCCGCGCACAGCCCCGATCAGGTGCAGGGGCTGGTGGCCGCGCTGGGGGCGTTGCGCTGAGCGGCAAGTCTACCCCTCCAGCACCAGCGTCACCGGGCCGTCATTGGTCAGGCTGACCTGCATGTCGGCACCAAACTGGCCACATTGGGTACCTGGCCACAGCGCCTGCGCAGCTTCGGTGATCCGGGCAAACAGCACCCGCGCCTCTGCCGGGGGCATGGCGCCGCCGAAGTCAGGCCGCAGCCCCTTGTGGGTCTGGGCCAGCAGGGTGAACTGCGACACCAGCAGCAGCTCGCCCTGCACATCGCTCAGGCTGCGGTTCATCCGGCCCTGATCATCGGCAAAAATCCGGTATTTCACCAACCGTGCGAGCATTTTTTCGGCCTGCGCCAGGGTGTCCGCCGGACCCAGCCCCCACAGCACCAGCAGCCCCGCTCCAATCCGGGCCACGTCCTGACCCTCCACTTGCACCGCCGCTTCACGCACCCGCTGCACCACCAGCCGCATGTTGTGTCTGCTCCGCAAAAATCCGCCGCCAGCATACCAAAGACCACAGAACAGCCTGAACAAAATCCGCTATGCTCCTGTGCATTTACAGTGATCTCTCAAGGAACCTGCATCATGTCGTCGATGGGCGATCAGGCATTCATTGCGCTTCAAAAACTCCTGCCCCAGCACCTGCTCAGCCGCACGGTGGGCAGTCTGGCCGCCAGCGAACAGCCCTGGCTCAAGAACCTGCTGATCCAGCGCTTTGCCCGCCGCTACGACATCGACATGAGTCTGGCCGCCAATCCCGACCTGACCAGCTACCCCAGCTTCAATGCGTTTTTTACCCGTCCCCTGCGCGATGGGGTGCGCCCGATCGACATGGCGTCCGACAGCATTGCCTGCCCGGCGGACGGGGCGATTTCGCAGCTGGGCCGGATCGACGGCGATGCCGTGTTTCAGGCCAAGGGGCAGTCGTTTTCGCTGCGCCAGCTGATCGGCGTGGACAGTCTGGCCGAACCCTTTGCCGGGGGCAGCTTTGCCACGGTGTACCTGTCGCCGCGCGACTATCACCGTGTGCACATGCCGCTGGCCGGGACACTGACCGACACGGTGTACGTGCCGGGTGAGCTGTTTTCGGTGAATGCGGTGACCGCCGACCACGTGCCGGGGTTGTTTGCCCGCAACGAACGGCTGGTGTGCCTGTTTGATGTGACCCACCAGGGCCGCAGCCTGCGCATGGCGGTGGTGCTGGTCGGGGCGATGATCGTGGCCGGCATCGAGACCGTGGCCACGGGACGCATGACCCCAAACAGCGTGTTTGAACACCGCCACCACCAGCTGCGGCTGACCAAGGGGGCCGAGCTGGGGCGTTTTTATCTGGGGTCGACCGCCATCGTGGTGCTGCCGGAAGGCTGTGCCGACTGGCTGGACACCCTGAAGGCCGGTTCGCCGGTGCGCATGGGTGAAAAAATTGGCACCCTGGACTGACAAGGACGGCTGCGCATGGCTGGTGCAAGCTTACTGACCCTGCTGGATGACATCACCACCCTGCTGGATGATGTCTCGGTGATGACCAAAGTCGCCGCCAAAAAAACCGCCGGGGTGCTCGGTGATGACCTCGCCCTGAATGCCAATCAGCTCACCGGCATGGCTGCCCAGCGCGAGCTACCGGTGGTGTGGCAGGTGGCCAAGGGTTCCTTTGTCAACAAGCTGATCCTGGTGCCGCTGGCGCTGCTGCTGAGCTTCCTGGCCGGTCGCTTCGGGCTGCCCTGGCTGATCACCGCTCCACTGATGGCTGGCGGGTTGTACCTGTGCTATGAGGGGGTGGAAAAACTCGCCCACAAATTCATCGACGATCCGGACTCCAGCGACCACGACGACCCCAGCGAAGGCCACGCGCCCGGTGAGCTGATCGCCGCCAGCCCGGCCGAGGTCCTGGCCAGGGAAGCCCTGCAGATCAAGGGGGCGATCCGCACCGATTTTATTCTGTCGGCCGAAATCGTGGTGATTGCGCTGGGCACGGTGAGTGACAAGCCGTTCCTCAGCCAGGTGGTGACGCTGGCGCTGATTGCGGTGGTGATGACCCTCGGCGTGTATGGGTTGGTCGCGGCCATTGTAAAAATGGACGACGCCGGGCTGTGGCTGCTGCAAAAACCCTCGGCACTGGCCCAAAAAACCGGCCTGTGGCTGGTGCAGGCCATGCCGTACCTGATGCGTTTTTTGTCAGTGGCGGGCACGGCGGCCATGTTTCTGGTCGGGGGTGGCATTCTGGTGCACAACCTGCCGTTTTTGCACCATCAGGCGCAGGCGGTGGACCACTGGGGCGACAGCCTGCACACCGTGCTGGGTTCGGTCAGTGAGATGGGCTTCAATGCGCTGATCGGCGTGGCTGCAGGCGCGCTGGCGCTGGCGCTGGTGGTGATGATCAAAAAACTGCGCGGCCAGCCGGTGCACTGAGGATGCGGTCGTGAGGGTCGCCGGCCCCGGACTGCGCGCGCCATGGCTGCTGCCGCTGGGGGCCGTGCTGCTCTGGTCGGTGAATGTGCTGGTGGGCCGACTGGCCGCCCCGCACATGCCGTTTCAGACCATCAGTTTTTACCGCTGGCTGTGGGCCGCCCTGCTGCTGACCCCGTGGCTGCTGCCCCGGGTGTGGCGGGTGCGCCAGCAACTCCGCCCCCACCTGCCCCAGCTCGCGGTGCTGTCTGCCTGTGGCATGGTGATGTATCAGGGGCTGGCCTATCTGGCGGCCCATTACACCCCGGCGGCGCACATGGCGCTGCTGAACGGCCTGATTCCGCTGACCACCCTGCTGCTGGCAGTGCCCCTGCTGCAGGAAAAAATCCACCGGCGCAGTCTGGTCGGGTCGCTGGTGGCGCTGCTGGGTCTGGGGCTGTTTGTCAGCCAGTCCGCTGTGGTGGCGCAGGCCAGCCAGCCCCTGTTGGGTGATGCGCTGATGGGGCTGGGTGGGGTGTTTTATGCCCTGTATGGGCTGCTGCTGCGGCGCTGGCCCCTGCAGCATCTGGGGCTGGGGGTGCTGCTGTATGTGCAGGTGGTGCTGGCGGTGTTGTGGCACCTGCCCCTGCTGCTGTGGCTGCCGCTGTCGCCCCTGCAGGGGGTGGACTGGGCGCTGATCGGTTATGCCACGCTGGGCCCTTCCCTGTTGGCACCGTTGCTGTGGATGCAGGCGGTGCAGCGCCTGGGGGCCACGGCCGCCAGTCAGTTTTTGAACCTGATGCCGCTGCTGACGGCTGTGCTGGCCTGGTGGCTGCTGCGGGAACCGCTGGGCTGGGGACAGGTGCTGGGTGGCCTGCTGGCCCTGTCCGGCGTGTGGTGGGCGCAGCGCGCCGCCCCATAAACCCATGCGATCGCTGCGCTAGGGGGCCTGCATCAGCAGTGCCGCCCGCAGCGGTGCGGGCAGGCCTTCGACGGTGCGGCGCGGCTGGTGCGGGTCCAGCGACTCGGCCAGGGAATCAAAAGTCATCCAGTCGGTTCGGCGCTGCTCTTGCACCGAAGTCCAGTTCAGGTCCACACAGCGCACCGCCCGGAAGCCCAGCCGCTCACACCAGCGGATCAGCTGTGCCACACTGGGCAAAAACCACACGTTGCGCATCCGGCAATAGCGGTCCTCCGGCACCAGCACCGTGTCCACGCCGCCCTCCACCACCAGCGTCTCCAGCAGCAACTCACCGCCCGGCTTCAGCAGGCGTTTGAGCGTCATCAGGTGCTGGAGTGGATCACGGCGGTGGTACAGCACGCCCATGCTCAGAATGGTGTCAAAGGTCTGCGGCAGGTCCGGCACCTGCTCCAGCGTCAGCGGCAGCACACTGGCCGCCGGGGCCTGCCCTGCATGGACCAGCCACTGCTGCAGCAGCGCAAACTGCAGCACGTACAGCCACATGGGCTCGATGCCCAGCACTGCCGCAGCCCCGGCCCCAGCCAGCCGCCAGACGTGGTAGCCGGAACCACAGCCCACATCCAGCACGGTGCGGCCCGCGAGGGGGCTCAGGTGCGGGGCGATGCGCTGCCATTTCCAGTCGGAGCGCCACTCGGTGTCGATCGGCACCCCAAACAGCTCAAAAGGCCCCTTGCGCCACGGGTGCAACTGCCGCAACTGGCCAACCAGCGCATCGGTGCCGCCAAACGCCGCCAGATCCGCCGCTGTGCCGATGCGCAGCGCATCGCGGTCCAGGTCCACCACACTGGGTCTCAGCGCCGCGGTGGCACGCAGCACCGAGAGCCAGCCCGGCAAATCCCCGTGCACTGGCTGGGCGCAGGTCTGGGCATAGGCATGCGCCAGGGCAGCCCACGGCGCACCGCCCAGTGGGGTTTTTGCCATCCGCTCGGCCTGCTGCTGCGCATAGGCGGCAAAAAAATCCCGGGGCATCACATTGCCCCCTTCAGGGCCAGAAACGAGGCAAAATTCAGACACTGGAACCACGGCAGGACCGAAAAACCCAAAGTCCTCAGGCGTTCCATGTGGAACTCCGGGGTGTCCGGCAGCAGCACCTGCTCAATGGCGGCCCGCTTCTGGGCGATTTCCAGATCGCTGTAGCCCTGCGCCCGCTTGAAATCATGGTGCAGCTCAGTCAGCACCTGCTGCTGCAGCGGGTCTGCAAAACGCAGTTTTTCCGAGAGAATCAGCGCCCCACCCGGCACCAGTGCCTCATGGATGCGCTGCAACAGCGCCATGCGCTGCTCACGGGGAATGAATTGCAGGGTCAGGTTCATCACCACCAGCGCACACGGCTCAAAGTCCATCTGCGCCACATCGGCGCTTTGCCACATCATGGCGGCAGGGCCCTGCAGGCCCGCCGTGAGCTCGCGGGCCCGCGCCAGCATCGCGTCGCTGTTGTCCACGGCAATGATCCGGCAGCCGGGCGCACGGATGCCCTGCTGCACCGCCAGACTGGCCGCCCCCAGCGAGCAGCCCAGGTCATAGCAGACACTGCCCGCACTCATGTGCCGTGCCGACAGCACCGGCAGCAGCTCCAGCATCAGTCCGTATCCCGGCACCGAGCGCTGCACCATGTCGGCAAACACCTCCGCCACCTGGGCGGTGAAGGCAAAATTGCGGATCTGCTCGTGTGGCTGCTGGTACAGGCGATCGGTGGACATGACAAAAAAAACCGGACCTCAGGTCCGGCGCATGGTGGCACAAAACCCTAGCGGCGGGGAAGGTCCAGCACCGCCCGCGCATAGCGCGCCGAGCGCACCACCTGTTTCATCTTGCGCAGCATCAGGTAGGGCTGCTGCTCCACAAACAGGTTCACCACC
>JBPOIS010000055.1:0-5009 GCA_052034295.1 Pseudomonadota bacterium | reverse complement strand
TCGTCATAGCCCGCCACCAGCGCAGCCGTCATCAGCACCCCCACGATGCACACGAATGCAATGGAATACATGGCAGACATCAAGCGGTACATGGTTTTTACTCCAGATCAAACCTCTTTAATCCTGTTATAAGCCTATTGGATTACAATTTAAATACTTGCAGAAAATTTATTTTAAAGACAAATAAAAACAATTGTTTAAAATCAGACTTTTTTTATTTATGATTAAAATGATCAGGATTATAAAAACCCGACTTTTTTAATTAAAACCAAAACACTCGGATATCAAAAAGGGGACCTGCCATGTCCCCTGCCCTGCCGGTCCGGGACGCCAGCCCTCAGGCAAACACCGCCACGGTCTGCCGACTGATCGCCACCAGATTGCCGTGCTTGTCCCAGACCATGGCCTGGGCATGGCTGTAACCGTCTGCCGCGGCATCGGTGTGCACATTGTATTGCCAGTAGTCCTGCGCCTGCATGTCGCCCGGCCAGTCGATGATTTCCAGGGTCCAGGTCAGGGTGCTGGCGGCAGCCGGGGCCTTGAACAGCGGCAGCACCGACGGGGGCCAGGCGTCCACCAGACCGACCAGATGCGGCAGGTCGATGCGCTCGGTTTCTTCACCCTCTTCGTGGTGAAAGCGCATCCAGCCGGCAAAATCCGGCTCACTGGCCCCGGCAAACGGGGGCTTGCCACGCGCCCAGTGCAGGTCATAACGCTGGAAGAATTCCGGCATCCGCCCCTCCATGTAGGGAATCCGGTAGGACTGCGCCACGCTGCGCACCTGCGGGGCTTCGTACTGGGGGCTGACCTCGATCTGGGAAGCGCGCGGCTGCCCGAAACTGGCCAGCATCACCGCGCACACCTGTCCGTCCTGCAGAATGCGTGCTTCGGCCTGCAGGGCAGATTTGCCCTCGCGCAGCACTTCGCCGCGCAGCTCGACCTGTCCGACACTGACCGGCCCGACAAACGACACGGTCAGGGACCGCAACACCCGCTCATGGCCGACCAGGCCGAGAATGTGCGACAGCAGCAGCGCGCCGGTCAGGCCGCCATACAGGGTGCGCCCCTGTCCCCAGCCCGGCCCCACCTCGATCAAGTGGCGGGTGCGTGCCGCGTCCATCAGCTGATTGAATGATTGCATCGACCTGTCCTGTGTGTCCGGCTGGGGCTGATTGCACCATGCCACACGGTGGCTGTCAAAGCGCCAGCCCGACTGCGGCAGGCTTGACATACGGGGGGATGGGTGCTGCACTGTGCAAAATTTGATAGATTTCTGCCATGTGGATACGCTTCAACCAGCCCTGCCCCCACTGCCAGCAGGTTTTTTTTCGCCCCCTGCGGCTCAAAGGCCTGCGCTTTTGTCCGCACTGTCAGCACAGCATTCTGGGCCATGATCCTGCGCCTGCGGTCCTGCAACCCTCCCTTGCTGGCAACTCCGACAAACTCAGGCGGTCGCTGGGGTGGCGGCTGGTGGTGGCGCTGGGATCGGCAGCGCTGATCGTGACCACGGAGCCGTGGCTGACGGGCCATCCAGCATTCAAAAAGCTGTTCTTTGCGATTTGCATGATGGTGATTTTGGGTTTCATCGTCAGGGATGTTCTTAAAAACAAAACCCTGTCCAGACGGTTTCATGCCGGCAGAGATCAGTACGCCACCGTGCAGGCTGACACCTGTCCACAGTATGGCAGCGCGCAAATGATCGCCACCCCGCATGAGCTCCTGTGCCCACAGTGCCACTCGCAGCGGCTGGCCGATGCCTACTGGTACACGCGCAGTCTGGCTGAGCGTGGGCAGGTGGCTGGTCCTTGCTTCCACACCGTACCGGCAGAGACGCTGGTCGGCTGCCTGCAGTGCGGGCACCTGTATACCCATCAGCGGGTCATCCCTGCCGAAACCGAAAATCCCCGAGTGGTGTGGGCGGTGGGACTGGGATTGCTGGCGCTTGTGGGTGGGGTTTGGGCCTCAGCCCGTCAGGATCCACTCCTCTGGGCCGATCTGGCTCGGCTGATTCATGACCATGCCTGGGTGTCCAAACTGCTGCAAGGGGCGCTGCTGGCGTTGTGGTTTTTTGTGGCTCTGTCACAGCCGGTCCGCCCCGGTCCCCTGACGGGGCAGTTCATCCACCGCCTGTATCCGCTGGATGAATCGGCCTGACCTACCCCAGCCGCCCCAGCACATGGGCCATCGCGGTTTCGGTGCGCAGGATGCGTGGACCCAGGCTGACCGGCTGACAGCCATGTTTGGCCAGCAGGTCAATCTCATACGGGATGAACCCGCCTTCACAGCCTATCACCAGCGTCACCGGCTGGTTTACTTGCGCGGGCATTGGTTCCAAGGCATAGGGGTGCGCCACCAGCCCCAGCCGACCCGCACACAGCCCCGGCAGCTCATCCTCGACGAAGGGTTTGAAGCGCTTGCGCAGCAGCAGCTCTGGCCACACCGTGTCTCCCGCCTGCTCCAGCCCCAGCAGGATGAATTCATCCAGCTGCTGCAAAAACGGCGTCTGCCAGTAGCTTTTTTCCACCCGCAGGCTGTGCAACAGGATCAGCCGCTCCACCCCCAGCGTGACCGCATCCATCACCACCCGGCGCAGCACCTTGGGCCTGGGCAGGGCCACGATCAGCGTAACCGGTCGCTTGGCCGGGGGGGGCTGGTCCAGCACCACCCTGTCCAACTGCAAATATTCTGCATCCAGATGGGCCACCCGGCCCGTGCCTTTTTGCCCATCGCGCACACCGACCTTGAGGGTGTCGCCCACCTGCAGGCGCAAATGCGCCTGTACATGGCGCAGGCGGCGGGCATCATTGACCTGCGCCCGGTCGCCCTGCAACTGATCCGGCTCCAGCAGCAACAGGTTCATCGGGCCGCATCCACCAGCGCCAGCTGCCGGGCCAGTGCCCCCTGACTGCGCTCCATCAGCGCCCGCGCGGCCTGACTGGCCTGCTGCCGTGCTGGTTCGTCCTCCAGCCACTGCGTCCACGCGACATACACATCGGCCACGGTGAGCCCCTGTTGCAGTGCCCCCGCCTGCGCCAGCGCCGCGACAATCAGGGCAAAATTGTGGGTGTGCGGTCCCACCACCACCGGAACCCCCAGCCGCGCCGGTTCCAGCGGATTGTGCCCGCCCACCGGGGCCAGCGACCCGCCCACAAAGGCCATGTCCGCCAGCGCATACCACAGCCACAGCTCGCCCATGCTGTCAGCCAGATACACCGGCGTGTCCGCGCCGATCGCCTGTCCCTGCGAGCGCCGCGCCAGGGGCCAGCCTTTTTCGGTGATCAGTGCCGCCACGTCGTCGAAGCGCTCCGGGTGACGCGGCACCAGCACCAGCACCGTCTCGGGGTGCTCGGCGTGGAGTTTTTTAAAAATATTCAGCAGCTGTTTTTCTTCCGGGGCATGGGTGCTGCCGGCCACCAGCAGCCGCCGGTCCTGCAGCGGCCACTGCGCCCTCAGCACGTCCACCTGCGCCGACAGGCCCTGCGGCGGGGTCAGGTCAAACTTCAGGCTGCCGGTCAACTGCACCCGTTCCGGCACCGCCCCCAGCGCCGCGAAACGCCCGGCCGTGTCGGCATCCTGCGCCGCAATGGCGGTCAGGGCCCGCAGCATGGGCCGGGTCAATGACGGCACCCGCGCATAGCCCTGTGCCGAGCGCTCAGACAGGCGGGCATTCAACAACAGCACCGGAACCTGCCGGGCCTGCGCCACCGCCAGCAGGGTCGGCCACAGTTCAGTTTCCATCAGCAAAATCTGGCGGGGCTGGTGATGGTCAAAAAACGCCTGCATCACCGCCGGACGGTCCACCGGCAAAAACACCGACTGCACCCGGCCCTGCGCCAGCTCAGCGGCAAACAATTGCTGGATGCGCGCCCGCCCGGTGCGGGTGGTGTTGCTGACCAGCACCGGCAGGCCCTGCGCCAGCAGATGACGGATCACCGGCTCGGCGGCGTGGCTCTCGCCCACCGACACCGCATGCACCCACACCGGCTGCACCAGAGGGGCCCCCACAAACGGCCCAAAGCGCTGCTGCACCTCCAGCGCATAATCCGGCTCGGTGCCACTGCGACGCCATAGACGCAGGCGGTACAATGGGGCCAGCACGGCCAGCACGGCGCGATACCAGAATGGCGGCATGACAGCTCCGCAACCCAAAAAAACCCATGATAACGTGCAGCAGTGCTGTGTAGACACGGTGCATGCAAATTTAAGCAAACATGTCTGCACAGTCAGCTTTGATCCATCGGATTATTTTTAAAGCATTTTTTGAACACAGTTTTTTCAAGGCCTTGCAGGCAACTGCGGTGGCCAGAAGGCTTTTTGGCCAAACAACCCCCCGTGCAAAACCGCTACGCCACGACATCCGCACACCACAGGCTGCCCACACAGCGACAACGCCCTGTCTGCTGCAGGGCGCTATGGTCAACAGACCCCGACACGGGGCCTTTCACTGTCAGGAGTTGATCATGACCACACGCAACACGCAGAACGGTTCCCAGTCTTCGTCCCAGCACAATCAGGCCAGCCATCCTCGCAATGAAAACGGCCAGTTCATCAGCAAGGATGACAACGGTCAGCACCATCAGGGCCAGGGCGGCAGCGACCGCAGTTCCGGCGGCAAAAGCCAGCAGGGCGGCAGCAACAGCAATGGCCGCCAGCAAAGCCAGTCCAGCAGCAACAGCAGCCCGGGCAACAGCAACCAGCAGGATGGCCGCCACGACTTCAACGAGCGCGAACATCCCCGCGATGAAAACGGCCAGTTCATCAGCAAGGATGACAACGGTCAGCACCATCAGGGCCAGAGCGGCAACAACCGCAGCGCCGGTGTCAACAGCCAGCAGGGTGGCAGCAACAGCAATGGCCGCCAGCAAAGCCAGTCCAGCGGCACCAGCTCGGGCAACAGCAACAGCTCGAACAACAGCAATCAGAAGCGCTAAACCCATGTGCTGATTGCGGTCGTAAAAAAAGCCCCGGTTCCGGGGCTTTTTGCTGGGCTGGCTTACAGGCCCTGTTTC
>JBPOIS010000043.1:0-6510 GCA_052034295.1 Pseudomonadota bacterium | reverse complement strand
AAGGTGTTGCCCAAGATGCACCACAGTGAAGCCGACATCCGCGTCTGGGCGGCCAAGAGCACGGCGCTGGCCTGTGAAAACCTGATGCTGGCGGCACGCGCGCATGGCTTTGACAGCTGTCCGATGGAAGGCTTCGATGAAGGCCGGGTGAAAAAACTGGTGCAGGCTGCACCCGACACGTTTGTGAACATGGTGATTGCGCTGGGTGAGCGTGCGCCGGATGGGGTGTATTACCCCCGGCAGCGTTTTCCGCGTGCGCAGATGGTGCGTGAGTTGTAAGGTCGGCTTTGACCTGTGGATCAGCCCGCGATCAAGCCCCGCATCGACAGCCCGGCCCGCCTGCTGGACTGGCTGGAGACACCCGGCCCTGCGGTGTTTTTTGGGCAGGACCTGCGCGTGTATTCCGATGTGCTGGCGGCACGCCCGCTGCTGGGCTGTGCCTTTTTGGGCTGTACGCTGTCCCCGCTGCTGGCTGAGCTGGCGGCGCTGCAGGGCTGCCTGATCATGCCAAGGCTGGAAGGGGTGCCCTTCGATGCCTACTTGCCGACGCTGTACAGCCCGCAGCAACTGTACGACCTGTTCGACCCGGATGATCCGGTGGACAGCTATGCCCGCTGTCTGGACTGGCGCATTTACTGCTCGTTCATGGACCCGGTCTCGCGCCGTCCCCGGCCCACCGGGCTGGAGGAGGTGCTGGCCCGGCGTCTGCACGACGGGGCCATCAGTGAGGCGCTGCATGCCATTCTGGATTTGCCCACCCGGCTGCGCACGGTGGCGATCATGGGCGGGCATGACGTTCCACGGGGAACCGCGCTGTATGCCGAAGTCGCCCGGCTGGCACAGCAGCTGACCCAGCAGGGTTACCTGCTGCTGACCGGCGGCGGGCCTGGCCTGATGGAGGCGGCCAATCTGGGCGCCTACACGGCTGGCTTTCAGCAGGCCAGTGTGCGGCTGGAACAGGCCCTGCAGGGGCTGGCCGCTGCGCCGGTGTACCACCACCCGCTTTGGCTGGCCACGGCGCACCGGGTCTGGCAGCAACTGGGCCCACCCGACGACCCGCACCAGTCGCTGAATCTGGGCATTCCGACCTGGTTTTATGGCCATGAACCGCCGAATGTGTTTGCCACCCACATTGCCAAATACTTTGAAAACAGCCTGCGCGAAGAAGGCCTGCTGGCGGTGGCGCTGGGCGGGGTGATTTTTGCGGCGGGCAATGCGGGGACTGTGCAGGAGATTTTTCAGGATGCCTGCCAGAATTATTACCGCACCTATGAAAACCACCGCAGCCCCATGGTGCTGCTGGGCCGCGATCACTGGCAGGTGCAGAAATCGGCCCATCCGCTGCTGTACCAGCTGGCGGCCGAAAAGGGTTTTGCGGAGCTGCTGCTGCTGACCGACCAGCCGAGAGAGGCGCTGGCCTTTATCCGCCAGCACAGTCCGCTGGTCTCCCCTGCGGCCCCGACGGCCTGACTCAGGGCGTGGCTGCCAGTTTGCTCATGTCCATGAACGGAATGGCCCCACCCGTGACCTGCGGCAGGCGGCCATCCCATTTGTCGATGGCTTTTTGCTGGACTTCGATCTGGCGCAGCTGCACCAGCTCGGCGGTGACGTTTTCTTTTTGCAGGCGCAATGCTTCAGCTTCTGCCCGCGCCGATTCGACTTTCTGCTCGGCTTCGATCTTGATCCGCTCCAGGTCGCGCTGGGCTTTCAGGGCCAGCTGCTCGGCAGTCTGTTTGGCCTCGATGGCTTCGGTGAACTGCGGGGAAAACTTGAAATTCACAATGGAAAAATCATCGACGATGATCGAATAAGCACGCAGCCGGGTGGCCAGTTGCTGGCGGATCGCCTCGCGCACCTGCTCGCGCTGGGTGATCAGCTCCAGGGCGGTGTAGCGGGCGGTGACGGCCTTCAGCACCTCCTGCATGGCCGGGGCGATGACGCGGTCTTCATAGTTTTCGCCGATCTTTTGCAGCAGCCAGTTGGCGCGCTCCGGCTGGATGTGGTAGTTCAGCGCCGAAATCGAGTAGGTGTCCTGCAGATCACGGCTGGCGGCGGTGCTTTCCACCTGGCTTTTTTGCACGCGCACGTCCATCTTGATCACCCGCTGCACCATCGGGATGCGCAGGTGCAGCCCTTCGCCCAGCACCTCGCCCCCCACTGCCCCAAAGGTGGTGACCACACCGCGCTGGCCGGGTCCAATGGTGACAAAGGGATTCAGGATCATCATCAGCAGCAGCAGCACGGCCACCCCGATCAGGGCACGCAGCCAGGAAAACCCTGCACGGTTGTTCAGCAGACCCAGAGGATTCATGGCCACCCCACAGCTTGGATTTTTTTGATGAAAAAAACATAGCATGCACGCCACAGGACTGCAGCCCCACACCGGCCAAATCAGCAAAAAAAACCGGCCACGCAGGCCGGTTCTGTGCACCCGTATGGCTTATTTCTGGGCGGCTTCGATGGCTTTCAGCACGTCGGCCTTGGCGGCTGCGCTGCCTTCCCAGCCCGTGACCTTGACCCACTTGCCTGGTTCCAGCGCCTTGTAGTTTTCAAAGAAGTGCTTGATCTGGCCCAGCAGCAGCTCAGGCAGGTCGGTGACTTCCTGAATGTGCTTGTACAGCGGGGTCAGTTTATCATGGGGCACGGCGATCAGCTTGGTGTCGATGCCGGCTTCATCTTCCATGTTCAGTTTACCGATCGGGCGACAGCGGATCACCGCACCCGGCACCACCGGGTAGGGGGTGATCACCAGCACGTCCAGCGGGTCGCCGTCTTCGGACAGGGTGTGCGGGATGTAGCCGTAGTTGGCAGGATAGCGCATGCCGGTGCCGATGAAGCGGTCCACAAACAGCGCGTCGCTGTCCTTGTCGATCTCGTATTTGATCGGGTCCATGTTGGCGGGGATCTCAATGATCACGTTCAGGTCATTGGGCACATCTTTGCCGATGGCAACGCTGTTGTAGCTCATGGGATTGTCCTGTGGGTCAACCAAAAAATCGCTGCAGAGTATAGCGCATGGCTTGGGGGTCGCGTAGTCGGAGGCCGGTTTTGCGTTTTTTGCTTGTGTTCAGGGTGTGGGACCTGCGGCGAGCTGCTTTTGTTTCAGCAACAGTCCCCCAATCGCGGGCTGAGTGGCGTCGGAGCCTACCTGTCGACTGCGCTCAGGGAACAGGTTTGCGTGGGCTGAGCGAAGCCGAAGCCTTTTTGCTCAGAGTGCCTTGCTGGGCCTTCGGCGACCCCCTTTTGTTTAGTCAAAAGGGGGCAAAACCATCTGTCCCCGCAAAACTCGCGGGCTGCCGGGCTCTTTGCGGCGGTCGGGCTGGCGCGTAGGCTGTGTTTTTTGCGGATGCTGAGCGGGCTCGGACCATTGCGGGGACTTTCCCCGTAGTGAATTTGGTTTTTATTTGAAAAGCGGTCAAAAGCAAAAGCGGGTTGGCGCAGGCTGAGCGAAGTCGAAGCCTGCCCTTCGACTGCGCTCAGGGAACAGGTTTGCGTAGGCTGAGCGGCGTCGAAGCCTTTTTGCTCAGAGTGTCGGGCTGGGCCTTCGGCGACCCCCTTTTGTTTCGGCAAAAGGTGGCAAAACCATTCGTCCCCGCAAAACTCGCGGGCTGCCGGGCTCTTTTCAGCGGTCGGGCTGGCGCGGGGGCTGTGTTTTTTGCGGATGCTGAGCGGGCTCGGACAATTGCGGGGACTTTCCCCGTAGTGGATTGTGGTTGAGGGTCAAAGACGGTCAAAAGCACAAGCAGATTCTCCGCGGTCCTGCCTTATCGGGGCAGGGCCAGCGGCAACGCGCCAGGATGCTGGCGCACCAGTGCCCACGGCAGCAGGGTAAATTCCGGATATTCTGTGGCACGGACCGCCCGCGCCACGGTCGGCGACACATACAGCCCCTGCGGGGTCAGATACCACACCGGAAAATCAAAATCCCCCACCGCATACAGCGCGCCCGCCCCGCCTTCCTCGCCGCCCTGCATGTCCTGCGGGTACAGGCGGGTCAACTGCCGGTACAGCCACGGCGCCAGCTGGCTGCTGCGGTACTGGCTGTAGGCGTCCCAGGCGGCACCTTCAGGCGAGTCCTGCAGGGTTTTGCCTTCAAAACGCCGCGCCGGACCCCGGCCCACCCACAGCACGTCTTCCAGGGTCAGTTCTCGATCGTGGGCGATGCTGTAGTTCAGGGGATCATCGCCAAAATCCGGATGTGCACCGCCACAGTAATAACTGCTGAAGCGGCTCATGCTGAACAGCGTGGAGGTCATCAGCCGTGGTGTCACCGTGGTGTCGTACTCCCCCAGCCCCGAGGCACTGCCCAGACAGTCGCTCCACGCCTCCACCTGTGCCCAGGCACTGTCGCGCAGCAACCGGTTCAGCCGCTGCAGGGTCGGGGCTGGATAGCCCGAGGTCAATAAAAAATGCTCACTGCCATTGACCGGTGAGCGGTACCACTGTAGTCCCTTGCCCATCCATGACTGCTGCCGGACCGGTACAAAAGGCTTGCCCCCGGTGAGTGCAGCCAGATAGGGCCGCTGCTGCAAAAACGCCTGATCCTGGGCGCTGAGCCCGGCCGGCAATTTCGGGACGGCCATCGGGCGCAGGCTGATGGGCCAGCGCACGGCGGCCGGGGATTTGGCGGCGGGATCACCGCTGGACTGCCACCAGCCACGCCAGCCACCGGTTTTGGGGTCAGGGTTGAGCATCCAGCGCAGGGTCCGGCCCTCACGGTTGTTTTCGCTCAGACACAGCGTCCACGCCGGGGCACAGTCACTGCTTTCCGCGTACAGCTCAATGCTCTGGCGATGCCGGGCATAAAAATAGCGCCAATCCTGGCTGACGGTGTCACGCACCGCCACCACGGCCAGGGTGCCAATCTGGCCGCTGAACAACTGTTGCGCGGCCTGTGCAGGGGCCAGCGGCAGCAGACCAATGCCCAGCAGGACTGCCGCCACGGCCCACAGGCGCCTGAATTTTTTCATCACACCCCCTGCCGGACCCGCTCAGTCACAGTCCTTTGGCCGCCAGCACCAGCAGGACCACCGGACACAGGGTGCCCAGCAGCCACAGCACCGAACGCACCGCAGGCCAGTTGGCCAGATAGGCCCCAGTGTAGGCCAGCCGCAGCAGCAGGTAGAGCAGCAAAAACTCATTGATGACCAACTGGCGCACCGCCAGCGTCTGTGCCATCACCACCGCGCCCACCAGCAGCGGCAGGCCCTCATAGCTGTTCAGCTGCGCCGCCTGTGCCCGCGCTGGCCAGCCGGACAGGCCGGCCAGGAACTGGCGCGGGTGGGCGTTGTGCGCAGGCTTGAAGCCGCCGCCCCACTTGGCCAGGGCCGCCAGCGCCAGCGGCAGCAGACAGACCGCCAGCAGCAGCCAGACGGTCAGGGCAATGCTGTTCCAGCCCGGCATTATGGTGACGCCAGCGGCTGGCCCTGCTCATCGAACAGGCCTTCAAACAGCACGCTGGACAGGTAGCGCTCGCCTGAATCCGGCAGGACCACCACGATCACCTTGCCCTGCAGCTCGGGCCGCTGCGCCACCCGCGCCGCCGCCGACAGGGCCGCCCCACAGGAAATGCCACACAGGATGCCCTCTTCGGTCATGGCCCGGCGCGCCCAGTGCACCGCATCAACACTGGCCACGGGGATCACTTCATCAATCAGACTGAGGTCCAGATTGCCGGGGATGAAATTGGCGCCAATGCCCTGGATCTTGTGCGGGGCGGGTTTCAGCGCTTCGCCATTGCGGGTCTGGGTGATCAGCGGCGATTCAGCCGGTTCCACCGCCACGCTGTGCAGGCTGCGGCCCTGCTCCACCTCAAAATAACGGGAAATGCCGCTGATGGTGCCCCCCGTGCCCACACCGGCCACCAGCACATCCACCTGACCGCCCGTGGCCTGCCAGATCTCCGGCCCGGTGGTGTCACAGTGAATCTGCGGGTTGGCGGGGTTGTTGAACTGCTGCGGCATGAAATACTGCTCCGGATCGCTGTCGCGGATGCGGGTCGCCTCATCCACCGCGCCCTGCATGCCCAGCGCCGCTTCGGTCAGCACCAGCCGGGCCCCGAGGGCGGCCAGCACCTTGCGCCGCTCAATCGACATCGACGCCGGCATGGTCAGCATCACCTCGTAGCCCTTGGCGGCCCCGGCAAAGGCCAGCGCAATGCCGGTATTGCCGCTGGTGGGTTCGATGATGGTCATGCCCGGCTTGAGCGCGCCGCGCTGCTCGGCATCGGCAATCATCGCCGCCCCAATGCGGCACTTCACCGAAAACGCCGGATTGCGGCTTTCCACCTTGGCCAGCACGGTGACTCCGGCAGGCATGATGCGGTTCAGACGCACCAGCGGGGTGTTGCCGATGGCCTCGGCGTTGTTGGCATACACGGCGGTGGCGCGGTTGGCGGGGATGGGGAAATCAGGCTGGGACATGGCAGGGCCTCGGATTTTTGCACAAACTGCGCCCTACGCTAGCGGGCGCAGGCAGGGCAATCAAGATGATTTTGGCGCTAAAGCCGCC